>JBJYXA010000478.1:5080-38614 GCA_046259705.1 Caldilineaceae bacterium | reverse complement strand
ACCTTCTGTTCGATCCGAGATTGACACGTACGGCCATCCGTGCTATCTTCTCTGGGCAATGGGGATCGTCATTCTATTCCCTCGTAGATTGATGCCTCTGTACCCATTCAATACATTAACCAGACACATCCACTGAGCGCTACCGTTACCAGAATATAATATTCGCTTTCCTGAAACCGCCGTCTTCGTAACCATCGGTATCGTCACTGAACCGATCGCCAGCAGGTGAAAGCAGCCAGCCTATTCGTTCATCCTTGTAGCGCCGCACACAGGCACGGTCGATCCTGGTGTCCGTAGCTGGTCTTGTGTGTTGACGACCCACTGTCTGCGCCACTCCCCCGGTAGGCGGTCGCCCAAAGTCTGCCTCACAAATAGAGACATTGCCCATTCGGTGGCCCTGTCGTGTGTAATTCTCTGGCCAACGATACATGCCGGATTGAAGATTCCTTATTGTTCCGATTCATTGCCCACCCCACCCAATTCGAGGAGGCCCCATGTACGCGCGGCATAAAGCAAGACTGGCGAGTTTGATTATGTTGTCGATAGTAGCGCTGTTGCTCTCAGGTTGCCCCGCTCCTGCTCCGGCAGAGACAGCTGCGCCGGCCGCGGCGGACGACGCCGGGGAGGTCGTCAAGATTGGTTTCATGGCAGCGTCGACAGGCGGAGCGGCATTCCTTGGGGCACCGGAACGCGACGCAGCCCTGATGATCAAGGAGCAGTTGGCAGGGCAGGAATTCACTACTGCCGACGGAAAACCATTGACCATCGAAATCATTGAGTACGACACGGAAGGTAGCGGTGATGTAGCTATCCCGCTGGCCAAGAAACTCATCGACAATGATAAGGTTTCCATCATCGTAGGCGGTACTCGCAGTCCGGTTAGCCTCGCCTTAGTGCCAATCATGCAGGAAGCGAAGATCCCTTTCATCTCCATGGCCTCTAGCAGTGAGATCGTGGAACCTGTCGAGGACCGGTACTGGATATTCAAGACTCCTCAGAGCAATCGTCATACGGCTCCCTGGCAGGTGCGCTACGTAAAAGATCTAGGAATTGACAAGATCGCCAGCCTGTATGTGAACGATGCATACGGACAGGATGGCCACAACGCAATCCAGGACGCTGCGGATGAAATGGGCGTCGAGATCGTACTCGAAGAAACATTTGAGTCGAGTGACACTGACATGACTGCCCAGCTCACTAAGATCAAGGCCAGTGAGGCACAGGCCCTATTGGTTACAGGACTTCCGCCCGCAGCGTCTATCCTCACGAAGCAGTTTCGCGAACTCGGCCTGGACATGCCGTTAGTCCACAACCATGGCATCGGCATGAAACCGTTTATCGAACTTGCCGGTGCGGATAACGCCGAGGGTGTTGTCTTTCCGATTGGCAAGCTCGTCGCGGTCGACGCGCTGGACGACAGTGATCCACAGAAGGCAGTATTGCAGCAGTTTATCGCCGATTACGAAGCGTACACCGGAGAGCCAAGCAGCACGTTTGCGGGGCATGCTTGGGACGGCGTGAACATGGCAGTCAAGGCAATTGAGTCGATGCCGTCCGGGCTGAGCCTGGAAGACCAACGCACATTTCTGCGCGATGCTCTCGAAAATATGGAATTCGTCGGCACCGGAGGCGTGTTTCGCTTCTCACCGGAGGATCATGTGGGCTTGAGCTCCGACGACGTAGTCACCGTCCGTATCAAGGACGGCGAGTGGGAGTACTTCCCGCCTGAGATGTGGGGAACTGAATAGCATTCCGAGGGGGTATCGGTATGGGCTCATATGGAAATGCTTGCACCGATACCCCACAACCGACAGGAAGCAGTGCGTGCTGAACTACGCGCCTGGCGACTATCTCCAGTTGGTTTTGTCGGGTATGAGCACCGGCAGTATCTACGTCCTAATTGCGCTGGGCATCGTCGCCATCTATAGCGTTACGGGCATCATCAATCTTGCGCAAGGCGAATATGCCATGCTTGGTGCAATGATTGCGATTACCTACACCAAGTGGCATCTGCCATTGATCCTGGCGTTCGCCGCTGCCGTCGTTACTGTCGTTCTGATAGGTCTGATTATCGAGAGGTTGACGGTAAATCCTGTGCGGACAGCTTCGCCCGTCACTCTGATTATCATCACAGTCGGAGTCAGTATCATCTTGCGCGGCATCGCACTGTTGATCTGGGGAGCGACTCCTTATTCACTGCAGGAGTTCACGAGCGGTGGTCCGCTTAACCTGTTTGGCGCCGTGGTCAGTCTGCAGCGCCTATGGGTGATGGGCACCGCCGCAGTTGTATTGGTTGCGCTCTATTTCCTGTTCGATCGGACTATGCTAGGCAAAGCGCTGCGTGCTTGTTCCATCAACCAGGATGCTGCCAGATTCATGGGCATTAGCCCCTCGCAAATGTCTCTCTTCACCTTCGGCCTTGCAGCAGCGCTGGGTGCGATCGCAGGTATCGTCATCGCACCGCTGACGTTCGTGACATATGACATGGGATTGATGTTGGGACTAAAAGGTTTTGTCGCCGCTGTGATTGGCGGTCTGGTTAGCGCGCCAGGCGCCGTGATCGGCGGATTGTTGCTTGGTGTCCTGGAATCGCTGGCCGCCGGGATGGTCTCCTCCGGCCTGAAAGATGCTATCGCGTTCATCGTCCTGCTCATCGTCTTGGTGGTGCGCGCAGAAGACATCATCGGTCGCCTCAGGAAACGTGCCACCTCATGAAATGGATTAACGGATTCTGGCGACGAGCACCCAATCTCTATGGTCTCCTGCTCTTCGCGCTCATCGTCGCCCTGCTGCCGCTGATCATTCGCAGCCCATACATGCTTAGTACCGCCATCTTCATCGGCATCGCATCGATTCTCACCCTAGGTCTCTGCATGCTGATGGGATACGCCGGCCAAATTTCACTGGGACATGCGGCTTTCTACGGTCTGGGCGCATATGCGTCAGCCATCCTAACCGTGAAGCTCGGTCTGTCTCCTTGGCTTGCGATCCTCGCCGGGATCGTCATTACCGGAGCGATGGCGTTTCTGATCGGCAAGATTATCTTCCGGCTCAGCGGCCACTACCTAGCCGTTGCCACCTTGGGACTCGGAATTGTTGTTTTCTTGGCGTTCAACGAGTTCGGCGACATCACGGGCGGCCCGACCGGGCTGCCCGGGGTGCCGCGCCTGGCCGTCGGCGACTTCGTGTTCGACACGGACGTCAAATACTACTACCTCGTTTGGGCCGTGCTGATCGTACTCATGGTGTTATCACTCAATATCGTCAACTCACGCGTCGGTCGCGGCCTGCGCGCTATCCATGGCAGTGAAGCTGCGGCGAACAGCGTGGGTATTGACTCCAGCAGCTACAAGCTCCAAGTACTGATACTGAGCGCCATATATGCGAGCATCGCGGGCAGCCTCTATGTTCACTACATGCGCTTCGTGAGTCCGACGCCGTTTGATTTCCACGCCTCCGTGCGCCTAGTAGTAATGGCCGCAGTGGGCGGACTGGCCAGCGTTTGGGGGGCGCCCTTCGGCGCTGCGGCCATTCTATTGTTGACCACTGTGCTCCGCGATAATCTGCCGCGTGTCATTCCCAATGCATCGGGCGAACACACGGTAATCGCCTACGGCATCATCCTAGTGGTGATCATGATTTACATGCCGCAGGGACTGACCTATAGCCTGACGAATCTGAGACTATGGCGATCCTCCAGGTTGAAAGACTGACAATGACGTTTGGCGGCCTTCGCGCCCTCAGCGATGTCAGTTTCGAAATTGAAGACCATCGCATATCGGCTCTAATTGGACCGAATGGAGCAGGTAAGACCACGCTCTTCAATGTGGTCGCAGGCGTTTTCCCGCCGTCTGGAGGTTCCATTCGCATGGGAGGGCAGGTGCTGAACGGCATCCCAATCCATGAGCGTGTGCGTATGGGGATCGGCAGGACATTCCAGAATGCGCTTCTTTTTGACAACATGACCGTCCTTGAGAATGTCATGGTCGGTCGCCACGTGCGCAGCCACAGCGGCATACCGGCCGCGGCCTTCCGGTTTCCGTCCATGCGCAGTGAAGAAGAACAGATCTATCTTGAATCGATGAAATACCTGAATCTGGTGGGCCTTGGACGCCACGCGGACGAACCTGCAGCCGGGCTGCCGTTCGGACAGCGGAGGCTGGTCGCTATGGCGCGAGCGTTGGCTACCAAACCGCGCTTGTTACTGCTGGACGAACCCGCAGCCGGACTCAATGCGCTGGAGAAAATGGATCTGATCGACCTCATTCGCCGCATTCAGGGCATGGGCGTGACTGTTCTTATTGTGGAACACGACATGACGCTGGTCATGCAGCTCGCCGAGTGGATCGTGGTTCTCGACCACGGCAGCAAGATAGCCGAAGGCGAGCCTTCGGAAATCCGCAAGGATCGAAACGTCATCAGCGCGTATCTGGGCGAGGACGAGGACTAATGCTGCGCGTCGAACAGCTTTCAGTCCGCCGCGGACAGGTCCAGACATTGCGCGAGGTTTCACTGGTAGTAAACGAGCGCGAGATTGTTTCTCTGGTCGGCTCCAATGGGGCCGGCAAGTCCACTTTGCTCTACGCCATATCTGGCTCGCTCGCATGCCAGGGCCAAATCATATACCGGGAACAGTCGATCCTGGGATATACGCCCGAACGTGTGACCCGTCTCGGAATCGGCCTAGTTCCCGAGGGTCGACAAATATTCGGTGATCTTTCCGTATTGGATAACCTGCTGTTAGGGGCCTACAGCGAATACAATAAGAGCTGGCGTGCGCTGCTCTCCAGCATGCATAGAATTGAGCGCAAGCCGGATATCGCCAACAGACTGTCCAGCGTCTACGCTCTGTTTCCCATACTGGAGGAACGCAGAGCGCAGGCTGGCGGGAGCCTAAGTGGTGGCGAACAGCAGATGCTGGCCATTGGGCGCACGCTGATGGCGGACCCCGACCTGTTGTTGGTCGACGAACTATCGATTGGGCTAGCGCCGAACCTAGTCCGGCAACTACTCGGTCTGCTGAGCGAACTTCGCGACCAGGGACTGACTATTCTATTGGTGGAACAGGATGCCAAAGCTGCGTTGCGCATAGCAGATCGCGGCTATGTGTTGGAGACTGGCCGCATTGTTGCCGAGGGTACGGCCGGTGAGTTACTTGGTTCGAACAGGATTCAGAAGGCATATCTCGGCTAGACTGCGTTGGCATTGCCTCTAGGCGAGATATTCTGTTCTTCGAGAAGTGTCAAACGCATTGTACACACGGTTCACGTCATGAGGACTGTCTGCTCCCTTCGACCTGGCCGCCAAACACATCCGCAAGCGCTGAGGAGTACATCAGATGATCTGGGACGAAAAACATGAATGCATGTCCAGGGCAGACCTTCAGGCACTGCAATTACAGCGACTGAAGGAACAGGTAGCGACTGTCTATGACAAAGTTCCATTCTATCGGCAGGCGATCATGGAAAAGGGCTATACGCCCGATTCGATTCGCTCGCTTGCGGACTTACCGAAGCTGCCTTTCACGGTAAAGCGAGATTTCCGCGACAACTACCCGTTGGGACTGGCTGCGGTACCAACGCGGGAAATCGTTCGCCTGCACGCGTCCAGCGGCACCACCGGCAAGCCTACCGTTGTTCCATACACCGCAGGCGACGTTGACTTGTGGACCGAAGTAATGGCGCGCACGCTTTCCACGGCAGGCGTCACTGATAGAGATGTAGTACAAAACGCCTATGGCTATGGCCTGTTCACCGGCGGCCTAGGGTTTCACTATGGCGCCGAAAGGGTGGGTGCGACGGTCATCCCCGTGTCCGGTGGTCAGACAAAGCGACAGATTATGCTCGCCCAGGACTTGGGAAGCACGGTACTCTGCTGTACACCTTCGTATGCGCTCTATTTGGCCGAGGTAGCGGAGGAAATGGGCGTCGACCTCAGGTCGACCAAGCTGCGTGTGGGCATCTTCGGCGCCGAACCTTGGTCGCACCAGATGCGCCAGGAGCTGCAAGCGAAAACCGGGCTGCTTGCCATCGATATCTATGGCCTAAGTGAGGTCATTGGCCCCGGCGTCAGCGTGGAGTGTGAACACCAAGCCGGTCTACACATCTTCGAGGATCACTTCTTGCCAGAGATTGTAGATCCGGAGACAGGCGAACCGCTTCCGTACGGTGAGCGCGGCGAACTCGTGATCACGACCTTGACCAAGAAAGCCTTACCTGTCATCCGCTACCGTACAGGTGACATCACCGCGCTGCATCAAGAGCAGTGCGCGTGTGGTCGCACGCTCGTACGTATGGACAAGATCAGCGGTCGTACAGATGACATGCTCATCATTCGCGGGGTCAACGTGTTCCCGTCACAGATCGAAACCGTTCTGCTACAGGTGGAAGGCGTGCAACCGCATTACCAGATCGTCGTCGACCGTCAGGGCTCGCTGGACGACCTCGAAGTATGGGTGGAAGTGTCCGACGAGATCTTCGCGGACGAGATCCGGCGCATGGAGCAGCTAGAGAAGAAGCTACGGACGGAACTACAAGGTACGCTTGGTATATCTGCTCGCGTGAAGCTTGTGGAACCGCACACCATTCAGCGAAGCCAGGGTAAGGCGCAGCGTGTCGTGGACCGACGTCAGGTCTACGCCACTTCCTAGACGGGTAACCTCTCATCTAGGACGGTAGATGCCTCTTGACCAAATATCGCGCCTACCCACGAGGGGTACGGCTAAATGATTCGCTCCGCTCGCGAATACGCAAAGGATAGACTATGAACATCACCCAGATTTCTGTATTCCTGGAAAATCGACCCGGAAGATTAGCGCACCTTCTTACGGTCCTGTCCGACGCAGGAATTAACCTGCGCGCGCTCGCCGTGGCGGACACCGCCGACTTCGGGATCGTTCGCATCATTGTTGACGATGTTGACCAGGCTATTTCGGCGATACATGCCGCGGGCTTAACCGCGGCCACCACGAGCGTGCTGCGCGTGGAGGTTCCGGACACACCAGGAGCACTCGAAAAATCCGTGATCGGCCCCCTGTCCGATGCCGGCGTCAACATCGAGTATCTGTACGCGTACAGCGAGACTACGGAGACCAGCGCAATCGTCGTGCTTAAGGTAGACGATCTGACGAAAGCCAACAAGGCCCTGGCATAGGTTTGTGCTCAGCCACCATGGGCACGTTACGCGCCTAGAGGTGCAATGCGCAGAATGAGTTGACGGTTGAGGAGACAATATGTATCTTGAACGCGTTCTATTCGTAGATCTCACCGAAAAGCGTAGCCGGGTGAAAGAGTACGGCGCCGACTTCTTGTCCACCTATCTAGGTGGCGTTGGCCTGGGCACACGCTTGCTGTACGACAATCTGCCCGCCGGTGCGGATCCGTTGGGTCCCGAGAACGTTCTCGTCTTCGCCGCCGGCGCCTTTGCCGGGACACCTATCGCAACGGGCAGCAAGCATGCCGTCGTTACCAAATCACCGCTAACGGGTATGTTGGGAGATAGCCTGTCCGGCAGCTTCTGGTCTCACACGCTGCGGCGCGCCGGCTATGACGCGCTGATCATCACTGGACGCGCCGAAACGCTGAGCTACCTCTTCATCTACGACGACCAGGTTCAGGTCCGTTCAGCTCAGCACCTCGGGGGACTGTCTACCTTCGAGACCGAGCGCCGGCTTCGACGAGAGCTGGGTTCAGACGAGGTGCGTGTGTCCGCCATCGGCCCGGCGGGCGAGCATATGGTCCGCTTCGCCTGCATCGCGAATGACGAAGGACGAATGGCGGGACGTACGGGTACCGGCGCGGTCATGGGGTCAAAGAACCTGAAGGCCGTCGCCGTTCGGGGCAGCGGCACAATTCGCGTGGCCGACATTGACGCAATGTGGCCGATTACGGTAGACCTTGCTCACCGTTGTCAGGGACCCATGACCCACAAATACCGTGACCAGGGAACGCCCAGCAATGTGAATTTTCTCAACCATCTGGGTGCGCTGCCCACGCGCAACTACCGCGAAACAACATACGAGAGCTTTGAGAAAGTCAACGGTGAGTCCCTCAAACAGCATTATGTGGAACGAATTGTGGCGTGCGCCAGTTGTCCGGTGGGCTGCGAACATATCTCGGTCGTACGGGAAGGACCATATGCCGGAGCCCGCACCCGCATGGACTACGAACCCCTCTATGCCATGAGTTCCCTCTGGGGTGTGGACGATCTAGGCGCCACTGTGCGCGCCGTGGAGTTGTCCGGTGAGGCGGGCCTCGATGCAGTAAGCGCTGGCGCCGTGGTGGCATGGGCCATGGAATGTTTTGAGCGCGGCATTCTGACCAAGGATGATTTCGGTGGACTGGAGCCGCACTTTGGCAATGCAGCAGCAGGAATCGCGCTCCTGGACCTGATATCACGCCGAGAGGGTATTGGCGATATCCTGGCCGAGGGCACCAAGAGAGCGGCTGATACCGTCGGTCAGAACTCCCTTGACTTCGCCATGCAGGTGAAGGGTATGGAGATGGCCGGATATGACCCACGCAGTCTCAAGACGATGGGCCTCAGCTACGCTATCGGCACCCGGGGCGCCTGCCACAACCGCTCCCCAGGATACAGTGCAGACACTTCGGACGAAGTCGACAGGTTACGTGGCGGTCCCGAACGAGGATCGATCGTGGTTGAACTTGAGGACAAGGCCGCCGTGTTCGACTCTATCGTGCTCTGCAAATTCATCCGCGCCATCTTCGAAGACTTCTACGCGGAAGCCTCCGAACTCTATCGCGTGACCACTGGCATCGAGCTTGCGCCGGAGGAATTCGCCAGAACCGGGGCGCGTATCTGCAACCTGAAAAAAGCATTCAACATCCGAGAGGGCTGGCAATCCGCCGACGACTGGCTGCCTGCGCGCGCACTGCGAGAAGCCATGCCGTCGGGCCCGGGCAAGGGCGTCCATATGACGGAAGAAGAGCTACGCGTCATGATCGAAAGCTATTACGACGCGCGCGGGTGGACGAAGGATGGCTTTATCCCGCGCGAGAAGCTGGAAGACCTGGGACTGAAAGATATCGCTGCCGACGTAGGCGTTGACGCCCAACAAGTCTAGATGGCTTGTTCGCTGTGAGCGAGATTTGTCTCGCCATTATAGGATCGGTACGGGGTTATTGGGCGCTGTTTCTGATTGTGTTGGGAGGACTATTGTGCAAAGACCATTCATTGTGTGCCGACCGGATCTATGCACCGGATGCCAGCTCTGCGAGATCTCTTGCTCGTCGCGGCACGGCGGGTACAACCCGCTGTTGTCGGAGATCCGCCTGGTACGCAGACAGCCGGCCGCCATTATGGCCATCGCGTGCCGGATGTGCGAAGAGCCGACCTGTATGTATGCCTGCCCACGCGAATGCATCAGCGTGAGTGAGACGACCGGGATCATGCTCGTCGACAAGGATGTCTGTAACGGCTGCGGGTGGTGCGTGGAGGCGTGTGAATTCGGCGCTGTCAGCATCAACCACGAAGAGCGCATCGTCTCTATGTGCAACCTGTGTGAAGATCGCGGCGGACAACCACGTTGCGTGGACATCTGCGCTTACGGAGCGCTCTCGCTTTCGACACCAGCCGATGTGGCCGCCCGCCGTCGTGAGGAGATCGTGCTTTCCGGCGTTCTACCTGAGATGCGATCCGCGCCGGGAGGACGCAAATGAAGCGCCTACTTCTCGGTAATGAAGCCGTTGCACTGGGCGCTTATCTCGCGGGCGTTACGGTAGCCACGGGTTATCCCGGCACACCCAGCACAGAGATTCTCGAGCGCTTCGCACGGTATCCCAATGCCTACTCGGAGTGGTCGCCGAACGAGAAAGTGGCGATGGAAGTAGGCGTAGGCGCTTCACTGGCGGGGGCACGTGTCATGGTCACCATGAAGCATGTCGGCCTCAACGTAGCTGCGGACCCGTTCTTTGCCGCCGCATATATGGGTGTGGAGGGCGGTCTGGTCATCGTATCCGCCGATGACCCGGGGATGCACTCCTCCCAGGGCGAACAAGATAACCGCAACTATGCGAAGTTCGCCAAGGTACCGTTGCTGGAGCCAAGCAACAGTCAGGAATGCGTAGACATGATGCGCATCGGCCTGGAGATCAGTGAGGAGTACGACACGCCGGTGCTTTTGCGCACAACTACACGCGTATCACATGCGCAATCGTTAGTGGAAGTGGACGCCGAGCAAATCGACCGTGAGAACACACGAGTGCCCAGCGCGTTTCAGCGTCATCCTGAGAAGTTCGTCATGTTGCCGTCGAATGCGCGTGTACAACGCGTGAAAATGCGAGAACGGCTTGCTCGCCTGCAGGAATACGCCGAACACTCGCCGCTCAACCGAATCGAATGGGGTGACCGGGATATTGGCATCATCAGTCACTCCATGCCCTACCAGTATGCTCGTGAAGTCTTCCCCAACGCTTCCTTTCTTAAGCTTGGCATGGCACACCCGCTGCCGCGCAAGTTGATCGTAGAGTTTGCAGAAGCGGTTGAAACCCTGGTCATCATTGAAGAGCTTGACCCCTTTCTCGAGGAGCAAATACTCGCCCTGCCGGACCTGCCGCCGATTCGCGTACTGGGCAAGGAAGTCTTCCCAGAAATCGGCGAGTTCAGCCCGCAACTCATCGCCCGCTGCGCCATCGAACACGGTCTTCTCTCAACCGCCGATGTACCCTTCCCACTGGAGGCGCCCCAAAATGGCCTGCCGGTCACAGGGATTCCTGCGAGACCGCCGCTGCTCTGCGCCGGGTGCGGCCATCGAGGCACATTCTACATTCTACGGCAGCTCATGTACCCCGATGCCGTCGACATCGACTCGGCTCCTGCCGAACCGACGACCAGCCCGTATGCACGCGCCAACTATGCGCAACGCCGCCAATACTCTCTTGTCGTCAATGGCGACATTGGCTGTTACACACTAGGCGCACTCCAGCCGCTCTGGGCCATGGACACGTGTGGTTGTATGGGCGCCAGCATAGGGTATGCCATCGGCATGGAGAAGGCCGGTGTCAAGAATAAGGTTGTTGCCGTTATTGGCGACTCAACATTCTACCATTCAGGCATCACTGGTCTCGTCGACGTCATAACCAGCGGCGCGGCGACAACCATAATCATTCTGGATAACTTCACTACGGCCATGACGGGCGGCAACGCCAACCCAGGCAGCGGAAAGTCCGTGAACGGAGAGCCCGCCCGCCGCATTGAACTGGAAACGCTTTGTCGCGGCCTCGGCGTAGAGGACGTGCATGTCATCGACGCCTACGACAACGATGCGATCACAACCCAACTGGATCGTAGCGTAGCTAACCCTGAACCATCCGTCCTGATTATTCGCGCCCCTTGTGTACTTCAGGAGCGAGCCTCTCATACTCAGGTATCTTGGGTGGAAGCAGACAAGTGCGTAGCCTGTTGGGCCTGCCTCGCAACGGCATGCCCGGCGCTCATAAGAAGTGATGGCAAGGTTGCCATTATTCCAGAGCAGTGCACAGATTGTAATGTGTGCAATCAGGTGTGTCCCTACGACGCCATCTTGCGCGTGGATCGCAGTAAGGAGGCGGTGACCGCATGAGACCACTCAACTTCGTTCTCGTTGGCGTAGGCGGTCAGGGAATCCTCCTCTCCAGCGATATCCTGTGCATGGTGGGTATGGCGAGCGGATACGATGTGAAGAAGACTGACGTGCACGGCATGGCACAGCGAGGCGGCAGCGTGATCAGCCACGTGCGTTTGGCGGAGACCGTGTATTCACCGGTTGTTCCCGAAGGTGCGGCAGACTATTTGCTGGCCTTCGAGAAGCTTGAGGCCTGCCGTTGGGCACACTTTCTTCACAACGAAGGTGTGGCGGTAGTGAACGACCAGGCAATTCCCACATTGGCGCTGGCCGCCACGAGAGCTACGTACCCGGACGACGAACAGGTGCGTGCCATCCTGTCCGAACGCGCAAAGGAGTATCGCTTGCTCTCCGCCGGCGACCTCGCCTTGGAATTGGGTAACCAGCGCGTAGCAAACGTGATTCTGCTGGGTGCGCTCTCACCCTTCCTCTCGATTCCTGAAGACATCTGGTTGGATGCCATCGTTAGCCGCGTGCCCCCAAAGGCACGGGCGATAAACGAAGAGGCGTTTCGAATGGGCCGGCTCATCGCCACGGGCGAAGCGAAGCGAACTCCAGCATAGCTGAACAGCACAAGTATATCCCCGCCTGCCGCACAGCGCATCGCGATCCAGAGCAGATTCGTCAGATCCTACCATTGGCTTAGGTCTGCATTGACCTACGCCTCGCCCTGCACCCAACAATTCCCATGCGAAATCACAGGCATTGCTTGTTCGCGTGTTGACAGATTACGTCCGTTACGGTAAAAACGCGGCGCGAGGCAATTCTCTCATCATCGTTCCCTGCATAGACAACCCATCGTCGATTGAATCGCTTTGCACGCTTCCCGGCCGGCGGTCCATGCATCCGTCAAAGAGCATTTTATAAATCGTCGTGCGCAGCCGAGTGTGGTTGCAGACGACACAATTCCGGCCGATCGATAGTTCATTTGTTTGCACCTTCGGCACCGATCGACGGGCAGGCTGTCTTTGGCAGGGAACACGAGTGGCAAGAAAGCTCGCGCCATGATCAGGTGCCCATATGCGGATTCTGACAATTTTGTCGCGGCTTGCATTGTGGAGCCCTATGGGACGCGCCAATGGAACGACGAAGTCGTACAAAGCTAACCTCGAGCGATCTGAATATTGACATGGAGGACGCTACCGGCTTCACCGTCCTTGTGGAGTTTCCCGACCTACAGGAGACGCTACTTTCCGGAGAAGAAGGGGCACGGGGAGCGCTGTCGGACCTGGAAGAACGCTCGCAACGGTCGATCGAAGCGGCAATGCGCACCATCCGGGCCATGGCGATCGAGACGAACCGAATGCGCAAGAAGATTCCGTCAGGCGCTCAACCGGACGTCGCGAGGATCAAGTTCGGCGTCAATCTGGACCTCAAGGCCGGAGCGCTCTTGGCCAGCACCGGTATAGGGGCAGCGCTTGAGGTGGAGTTGGAATGGACTCGGCGGCCAGATAGCAATGTTGCGGACGCAGTCGACGATACCGATGTCCACCTCAAGACCCGACCGGAAGACGACTCCGAACAAGTTGATCCACTGCAAGCGAACGCTGGCGTCAATGCCGGCGACGGAGAAACCATTGCCCAGGAACAGACGCCTCAAGCGGCTGTGCCTCGAAGCGAGGGTCGCGCTAACTTCTATGCGCTGCTCATCGGCGTCGACCATTACAGCGACGCCGATGGACGAGATCTGTTCAAACCGTTGAGCGGATGCGTACGTGACGTCGACCAAATGGAAGCTTATCTGAACACGCACCTCGAACGGCCTCCAGATTACATCGTCAAGCTCACGGCCACGGACGGCGGACGGGAAGAACCTGAAGAGCCGCCCACTTCACGGCCCACCTATGCCAACATCGTCGGCGCGTTCAGGACGTTGACTTCTATCGCACAGCCTGGAGACCAGGTCTACATTCACTACTCCGGTCACGGGGGGCGGGCAGTTACCGCATATCCGGACATCAAGGGAAGCGTCACCGGTTACGATGAATCGCTTGTGCCGTCGGACTACAACCTTGCCGGTGGCAACTATCTGCGCGACGTGCAGTTGGCCTACCTCTTGCAGCAAATGGTGAACAAAGACGTGGAAGTCACCGTCGTGTTGGATAGCTGCCACTCCGCCGGCGCCACGCGGGGCGACGAAGCGCTCAATGCCTCGGTACGTGGCGCACTGGAGCCGGACAACGCGCTGCGCGCAGCCGACGACTTGGTCGCATCTCCCTCCGAACTGTTGCGATTCTGGCGTGAAATGCAAACCGCATCCCCAGAGGAGGCTGACGCATCGGCTACGCCAGTGACGCGAAATGCCAAGCCCGCCAGCGGATGGCTGATCGAACCTCGTGGTTATGTGTTGTTAGCCGCCTGCCGCGCCAATGAGTTGGCGTACGAGTTTGCCTTCGACGGTGCAAACAAGGGCGGCGCACTTACTCATTGGCTGCTTGATACCCTGCGCAACGCCGGTCCCGATTTCACCTATCGAATGGTGCACAATCGGGTAGCCGCCAAAGTACACACGCAGTTTGTTCGGCAGTCACCGCAACTGCAGGGCGAAGTCGACCGCACGCTGTTTTCGGGCAATCGGATAAATCCGGCCTACGCAGTAAACATACTGGCAGTCGAGGACGACCGTATTCAGCTTCAGGCCGGCGCCGTTCACGGCCTAAAAGCGGGTGACAGCTTTGCTGTGTCTGCCGCGGGTTCGTCGGGCCAACAAGCAGTCGACATCGCAACCGTAGAGGTCACGAATGTCGAGGCTGTCACCTCGTGGGCCAGTATAGTCGATCTTGTGGCGGGCCAGACCATCCGGGTAGGAGACCGGGCGATCCCGGTGCGGGATTTTCGGCTCCAGCGCGGCGTTGCGGTGATCGCGGACGATCCGCAACTTCGGCGCCGGGTAGAGCAAGCTATCGACGACAGGGGCCAAGGCTTTCTGCATACCAAGGAGCCGGCAGCGGAAGGAGTTCTGGATTTCCAGGTCGTCTTTGCGCACGGTGAAGTGGAGATTTGGGACGCCGCAGGTGTTCCTATCCCCAATCTGCGTCCAGCGCTCACCGACGACGATCCAAACTTGATCGACAGACTTGTCGAGCGGCTAGTGCATCTCGCAAAGTACCGCGACGTGCAACAGATAGACGCCGCAGATTCGGGCATGCGTAGTGACGTGTCGGTGAATGTCGAGATGCCGGAAGACCATTTGGCGCCGGATGGCGTGCGGATCGCCCATCCCGGCGACATCATTACGCTGCACATCACTAATCATGATCAGGCCCAGCCCATCAGTGTGGCCGTCCTCGACCTGCAACCGGACTGGGGGATATCGCAACTTTTCCCGGCAAATGCAGCACACGAGATCATAGAGCCAGGAGCGACGATCCCGGTTCGCTTCAAAGCCTACTTGCCCGACGGATATACGCAGGGCACGGACATCTATAAGGTAATGGCCACCCGCGCGGATACAGATTACCTATGGCTCCAGCTACCCGCCCTGGGCCAGCCAAACAACAGCCAGCGAGATGCAGTTGCGGCGAACTCGCCGCTAGAGCGCATGTTCCAGCGGTTGACAATCGACCACGCCACACAGCGCAATGGCCGTCTCGTCGATGACGCCGAATGGACCGTTGTTCAGGTAGAGGTCCCTATCGTAGATCCCGATGGGATCAGCGGAGAAGAGTAGCCGTGACCGAACGGGATGAGAAGCCGATCATCTACCTGGCCATTGCCAATAGCGCTGTACGGCCGCTGCCGAAGTTGGATGAGGAGTTTCGGCGGCTCAGCGCATTATTTGAGCGGGCCGCAATGGACGATCTCTGCCAGTTGGTAACCAGCCCATATGCCACGGTAGATGACGTCCTCGACACCTTCCAGGACGCCAGGTACCGCAATCGGATCGCCGTCTTTCATTTCGCCGGTCACGCTGACAGCACACACCTGCTTCTTCAGGCGGCAGAGGGGCGCCACATTGCTGCTGACGCCGCTGGCCTGGCCGCCTTCCTTCACCATCAGGAGGGGCTGGAGCTGGTCTTCCTCAACGCCTGTTCGACCCAACCGCAGGTCCAACGCGTATTGGACGCCGGGGTGGCGATGGTTGTAGCTACGTCCCAGGCCATCGATGACGCTGTAGCTACGGACTTTGCCCTCCGCTTCTATACAGGACTCGCCGGCGGCGCATCCGTGGAAAGCGCATTCCAACAGGCAGAAGCCGGCGTCCAAACTAAACACAGCGGCCAGACACGCAATTCCTATCTGGTGGACGAGCAGGGCGATCGAGTGGAGACCATGGTGGTGGCCGACGATCGATGGCCCTGGCAGCTCTACCAGCAGCCGGGCACCTCACGCGCCGAACGCTGGAGCCTTCCCGATATTTCGAATCAACCGCTCTTCGGGATACCACCGCTGCCCGAGATGGATTTGCCGGAGCGCCCATTCCGCCATCTGGCCTGGTTCGACCGCGCTCACTCCCCCGTCTTCTTTGGCCGCGGCTATCAGATCCGGGAGCTTTACCAGCTCGTAACGCAGTCCGACGCGCCGCCCATCATCCTCTTTTACGGCGAGACCGGCGTGGGCAAATCTTCGCTGCTGGACGCAGGCCTATTGCCGCGCCTGGAAAGAGACTATACGGTCATCTATGTACGGCGCGACGAGCGGAAAGGACTCCTGAAAACGCTGCTGGACGCCCTGCCCGGTGACCACTCACACGGTGATCTGCGACGAGCGTGGGAGACGGTAGAGGCCGGCACAGCAAAGCCATTGCTTGTGGTTCTCGATCAGGTGGAAGAGTTCTACACACGGCCCCATTCGGCGACTCCCGGGGAAATGGACGCATTCCTAGACGGGCTGGAAGAAATCTTCAGTGTGCGCGAGCTTCGGCCTCAGGGGAAATTGATCTTGGGTTTTCGTAAGGAATGGCTGGCCGACCTCAAACAGCGGCTTGATGACCGCAATCTGCCCAGCCGCGGCATGTTCCTGCAGCGCCTCGACCGCCGCGGCATCGAAGAAGCTGTATCCGGTGTTGCCGAATCCAAACCTCTGCGCGACCACTACGGCTTGACCGTGGAAGAGGAACTGCCCGCCATTATCGCCGATGACCTGCTGGGACACGTAGATTCGCCCGTGGCGCCGACTCTCCAAGTGCTGCTGACAAAACTGTGGGAAGCGGGCATTCGCGCTAATCCAGATAGCCCTTCCTTCACGGTGGAAAACTACCAAGCGTTGCGCCGCCAGGGCATCCTTCTCCAGGACTTTCTCAATCAACAGATGGCGCGGCTTGCCAAACTCGACCCGGAGGTCGTGGCGTCCGGGCTGGCACTGGACCTTCTCGCCTTTCACACCACCAACCTCGCCACCGCGGCGCAGCGTACCAAAACCGAAGTGGACGAAGCGTACCGTCACCGCAGCGAGGTACTCCCGGAGCTTATCCAAGAGGCCATGGATGCTTACCTCCTGGCCGATGTCGACCCGGATCAGAACCGGTCTGTCATGGAGCTGGCTTCCGCGAGCGGCCCTGTTCGCATCACAACGTTGGCCCACGATGCATTGGGGCCGCTTGTGCGTCGCCAGTTTGACGAGTCAGACCTGCCGGGGCAGCGTGCACGTCGCATTCTCGAAAGTAGAGCAGGATCGGCGGACGATGACGTCACGCCGCTAGGGGAGGCAGACCTTTTACTGGTGGAGGCGGGACAGCCGGGCATGCGGGCATGGACGGACGAGGAAGAACATCTTGTTCGCATCAGTTGCGAACGGCGTAACCGTCGCCAGCGCAACAGGCACATTCTGTACGCTACGGGCGCATTTCTGATTTTGTGCATTACGGTGTTGGGTAGTCTGGCCTTCTGGCAATGGGGAGTGGCGCGTGCACAGACGAACGCCGCAAACGCAGCAGCACAACGTGCTTCTGACGAAGCTGACAGGGCTATAAAGGCCGAAGGCACAGCCGTAGCCCAGGCGACGCGCGCAGATGATGAGGCCGCCAATGCAGCCAAGTCTGCGGCAGAAGCAAATGAAGCGCGCATCGAGGCTGAAAACCAGGCAACCGAGGCCGAACGTCAGCGAGAAGAAGCAACCCGAGCGGCGCTACAGTCGAGGATCCGTGAAATTGTCGCGCAGATCAAACCGCTTCTAGCACAGGAGGTTTTTGACCCGTCCCTCACATTGTTACTCGCCCTAGAGGCCCTGAAGACGGCGCAGTTCGGGCAGGATCAAGTGGCGAGGTTGGAAGCTGACGACCTGCTCCAGCGCACCATGGCCAAAATAGAGGGAATGGGATGGCGTATGACGCTGCCCAGAGAAGCACACGCAGGCGAGGTCATGGCTGCGTCGTTCAGTCCAGATGGCGAAACGGTTCTGACGGCCGGCGAGGACCAGAGCGCGCGGCTCTGGGATGCGAGCACGGGACATCAGGTCGTTCTTTTCGCCGGGCACAAAGGACCCGTTTTTGATGCCGAATTCAGCCCGGACGGGCAGCGCGTCGCCACGGCAGGCCAGGACGGCACAGTTCGCATCTGGGCGACCGATTCCGGTGAACAGCTGGACCAGTTTGATCTCCATAACGACCGGGTTCGGACGGTCGCGTTTGATTCTACCGGTACGCGCCTGGTAACCGCCAGCCAGGATGGCACATCCAAGATCGCCGATGCGGAGTCTGGAGCCGTGCTCCACGAGCTTCGACATGGTCAAGATGTTTGGGTGCTTTCGGCCAGATTTAGCCCGGACGATGCTTGGGTTGTCACCACGTCGAACGACAATACGGCACGATTATGGCGCACGGACGGCGGTGAATTGGCATATGAACTCCCCCACAGCGCTTGGGTTCGCAACGCAACCTTCAGCCCGGATGGGAAGAGGCTGATCACCGTCAGCCAGGACGGCAAAGTATCCGCATGGACGGTCCCTGAAGATGGCGCTTTGGGCGCACCCGAAGTGACGGACTATCCGCCGCATGTCTTCTCCTCGGGCCCAAAGGACGTCAACGACGCGGCGTTCTCTGATGACGGTAGCTTGCTCGTCACCGTGGCCCATCGAGGTCAGATCTATCTGCGCGATGGCCTGACGGGAGCGGTGATCCACCAAATGCAGGGCCACAGCGACGGTGTACTTTCCGTGGATTTCAGTTCCGACGGCAAATCTCTTGTCACGTCCAGCAGCGACGGCCATATCCGCATCTGGCAGGTAATGAACGATCGTACGCTGAAGGAACGGGTGCTCATCGGAGGGCACACGGAAGGATTACAGGACATCGCATTCTCTCCCGACAGCAGGAAAATAGCGACGGCGGGTGACGACGATGTCATCCGTATCTGGGATGTTGATACGGGCGCGCCAGTACAGTCACTGCGCGCCCACACAGACACCGTACGATCCCTGGCCTATGGCCCTAACGGAGATTGGCTTGTCAGCGCCGGCGACAATGCCGCCGTTCTGGTCTGGGATCTTTCGGACGGAGAGGTTCGGTCGCTGAGGGGCTTCACGGGGACGGTTCACTCTGTTGCCGTCAGCCCTGACGGTACCGAGATTGTGGCCGGCGGCGAACCTGCGACTGCGCGCATTTGGAGCGTCGAAGACGGCACGGTGATCCATTCGCTGACCGCACACACGGACACCGTCACATCGGTTGCCTACAGCCCAAACGGCTCACGCATCCTCACTGGCAGCGAAGACGGCACCATTCGCCTTTGGAACTCAGCGACGTGGGAAGAGATAGCCACGTACCGCCGCCATAACGAGAGTGTGCAAAGCGTCGCGTTCAGCCCCGATGGCAGGCATTTCGCTTCCGGCGGCAGTGACGATGTCGCGTTTGTTTGGAATGTCTTCACGGGAGAAGTGGAATTCGAACTGTCGGGTCTCCATAGCACGGTGGATTCCGTTGCGTATAGCCCCGATGGAGAATACCTGATCGCGGCGACCAACAACGACGCAGTTCGTGTGTGGGATGTGCTCAACCGAGTGGAAGTGCGCACATTGCTTGGACACGATGGTACCGTGCGCGCGGCCAGATTCAGTCCGGTCGGCGTTACGATTGCAACAGCGGGAAAGGACGGGACGGCCAAGCTTTGGGATCACGGTGAATCAGCACATTTTCGGGCCTTCAAAGCCAACACTGCGCATCAGCGCTTCGTCGCCTTCAGTCCGGACGATCGATTCATTCTGTCCGCTGGACAGAAGCCACAGGCGCAGCTCTGGGATGCGAGTACAGGTCAAGAGCTGCAATCCCTGGTCGGCCACACAAACGCTGTCTGGTCTGCGGAGTTTGACCCACTTGGCGACGCCGCGTTGACGGTAAGCCAGGACGGGACAATCGGTTTGTGGAATTTGGCAACGGGCGTAGGAATCACTATCACTGTCCCCGTTTCGAACCCAAAGTCGCTTACAGGCTCCGATCTCGAAGATCTGATCGGAGTACAGTATGCCGGTTTCAGTCCGGAAGGGGAGCGATTCGTCACCACCGGCAACGACCGAATCGTCCGCCTGTGGGACACAGCCACTCTCACAGTAACCCGGGCCTTGGCCGGACACAGGGGTCCCGTCCTGCACGCCGCATTCGATCCCGGAGGACGTCTGCTTGCTACGGGTAGCGCGGACGGTACTGCGCGGCTCTGGCAACTCCAGACCGGCCAGATCATCCATGAGCTGGACGCACATGAATGGGTGAGATCTGTAGCCTTCGACCCTGACGGGAAACGACTCGCTACAGCGGGCGGTGATGGGATAGTCCGGATCTGGGACGTGGACAGCGGACGGCAAATCATGAGCTTGCAGCTAGAGAACCAGGCTCCGCCGAGAAAGAGTGTAGATTTCGGTCTGGTGAGCAGCGTGCAGTTCAGCCCGCGTGGAGAATTCCTGCTCACCACTGGCGAAGATCATACGGCCCGTATTTGGGATGCCGGCGATGGCCATTTGGTGCGAGAACTCTCCGCGTACGACACAGAAGTTTGGCATGCTGCGTTTAGTCATGACGGAAAGACCATTGTGACGGCGAGCTATGATGGCATACTACGATTGTGGGATACAGACGTAGAGGGGACCGTTTCACGGGCGCGGTCCTTGATCCAGCGCGATCCACCGCTCTTTACCGAACAGGAACGCGCTACCTACAACATTGACAACTAGCCGGGCCGCCACGCTGGGGCAAGCTATCGGAGTAAAGAGGTACGAATCTCAATTGGGCGGAATCCAGCAGGTTTCCCGTTGTGTGCTCGAGCGTATGTTGAAAGGACCCAACCATGTCATTCCAGACCGCAATTCGCACTCGCTTTCTACAACGGCCCACAGACCTGCCGTCTAACGAGCTGCTGGACGGCGTTGAGCAATATGGCGTGGTTTTTCGGCCCGCCAAGGTTGCCAAGGGCGATCGCTTCTGGCGCGTCGCAGGTATCCATCATCTAGAACCGGCAGAAAACAGAGGAGGTCACAGCGTCTATGTGGATGCGGTCGACGAGAACGGTCAGAGAATCGAAGATCCGAATCTCCGTATCCGATGGGGATGGGAGGGCCAGAGAGCTGATGAAGCGTCTCCGCCGCAGAAACTGGACAAACGCGCGCCCGAACCGGCGGGCAACGTCGTGTTGTTTCTTCCACAACACACCTGGGTGGAAATCGAGGGACTAGGTTTATCAAGCGACCGCGTAGCCAATCTCCACACGAACCACGCAGATGAGCCTGCTCCCGGCGGTGAACTATGGAATAGCCGCGGCCATCACTCCTTTTACGTTCTCTTCCAGGCCGTGCGCAGTTCCACTGCAAGTTCCGACTTCGATTCCGAACCATCAGACTCCCACAAGGACAAATCAGATTCGCCTACTGATGAGCAGGAACTCGACATCATCACCTTCGGACCCTTTAGTAACCAAGACCTCATCAATGCGGTTGCACTGACGGCGGCTGCCTTGTTGCTCGCGGACCCTTGGTCACTGCTGGTACGCGCGGGCTCAAGCCTTGAGGAATTGGCCGCTCGCCGAACGGGCCGCTATACAGGACCACCTATACACGAGCTGCCCAACTTATCAATCCAGGAGAGAAACGTACTGATGCAGCGACTGCGCGACGTGCTGGCAACGATGCCCACACCGCCGCGGTCAGACGAAAGTTCGTCCGACCGCGCGCCGTCCGGGCAGTCCGTAGAGGAATCCGACGGAGAGGCACCTCCTGACGAAGAACCATCGCCAACGAAAGAGCCGACGGCGGCAGATGACCTGCGCGTCGCGACCGGAGGAAACCGCCTGGGCTTCTATCTTCACACATCCGTGGACCAGGATGGACTATGGAACGCCATCAACCGCGTCCGTCCGCCGGCAATACTAATCCACGCCGACACGGCAAATCGCATGTTGCTTCAAGAAATTCGCGCCTGGCGGGCGCCGGATGCCTTCGTCATTGGCCGGCTATTCAAAGACGTGAATGCACAGCGACAGATGCTGGAAGGACCTGACCCGGCAGCCGCCGGCCGCTCGATGGCCGAAGAGATACTTAGCTACGACTTTGGATTGGCTACTCAGCGCGGCGACAACGGCCGCTTGCTCATCGACGCCTGGATCAGCCTCAATGAGCCTGTGCCCGGTCCAGCGTCACAGCAGTTTGCCGAACAGCCGCAGGAGACGGCCCGCTTACTCCGAGCCTATGATCAATTCCAGATTGCTTTCCACGCACGTCTCCAGGAGGCAGGCGTGGAGGCGGTTGCCTTCAATTTCGGCGCCGGCAACTTCAGCCGCCCCGAGCACTACCTGGATTACTTCCCGCAGACATTGGCCAGCTACACCTACTTGGGCTTTCACGAATATGGCTGGCCTTCACTGGACCCGGCGACCGGCGCAGCGACCGCGGCGGGACTCTACCGGTCGAGCATGAACGGAATCAGAGAACGTTTCGGTGAACGTCATCGCGCCATTATCACGGAAGCGGGCTTGACCCGGATGTACAAGGACGCAGCTGCAGGTGATGTGGGGTGGCTGAATTCCGAGAGTCCGCTCTCTGAGGACGCATATTGGCGATCCCTGGAATGGTACAACAAGTTCTTGGGCCAGGACCCGTACGTTTTGGGCGCCTGCCTCTTCGAAGTCGGCCACCACGGCGGATGGGAGACATTTCGCCATCTTGGACGCGACAACCTGGGAAATGTATTGGGCTTGGTAGACCGTATTGCAGACCTTTCGCCCAAGGAGTCAATCGCGGCAGTCGAATCCGCCGCAGAGCATGGGACAAACGAGACTACTGAAGTCGCTGCAGAGCCGGCCTCGTCGCCGGTTACCATTCGAGGCTCGGTGCGGTCAGGGAGTATGCCGTTAGCAGGAGCCACCGTGCGGCTGTTAGGTGGTCAGGATACGCTCGGCGGAGTAGCCGGCGCAGCCGCGTACGCGCCGTCGTCCGCCCAATGGACGCGCAAAGAATCGGGCTTTGAGGGTGACCTGGCCAACGTATGGCGGTCACTTCTGGCCGATGGATCCGTACCGCTCACGTGGCAGCAGTTCCGCGAACAAGCACTGCAATATAATCCTTCGCTGCGTCGATCGTCCGCGCAATTGGCGAGCAATGCCGAGTATTACCTGCCGGAAAACGCAGACTATATCCCCGCCGTGATTTGGGACCGTCCACTGTCTCAGTTTTCCGGAACGATCCGTGCGTGCTGGTATCGTTATGTCGCCCGCAAAGTAGTGGGAATGACGTACGCGGATTTCAAACGCGAGGTCGTCCGTCACAACCCATCGCTGAATACGAGCGGGATGAGGTTTGAGTCCGGGCGCAGATACATGTTGCCGCGCACGGAAGGCCAGAAGGAATATGTCCTCGAGGACAAAACCGCTACCCGTGGGCGGTTCCTTTTCAAGAATCTACCATCGGGCACATACCGTCTTGAAGTGCAAGGCGAGGGTCACCTACCGCAGACCCTAACGTTCGACACCGATGACGTACAGACTCTCACCATCGAACTACAACCGGTAGGCGCAGCTGACAATGCGCTGCCCGCCTTTGCCGGTACGGACGATTCGTTCGAGACGGCGACTCCCTCCGAGAGTAGAGACGGCTTCGTGCGAACGCAGGGCAGCGAGTTCGTGGCCGGTGGGCAAGCGCTGCGTTTCATCGGCGTGAACGTGCGCGGACTAGTGCACTACGGGGACGGCACCACACTCCCCCATACCACGCTCGAACACAGGCGCGAACAGATCCGTGCAGCACGTGACATCGGCGCACGGGTGATCCGCGTATTCTTGCCCAACGTCAAGATATCACCACTGGAGACCGTTGAACGTCTGCGCGACCTGATCGTGCTGTTGAAGGAAGAGGCGCCCGGCGTATATCTTCTGCCGTCACTGTCCAACCTGTATAGCGACGTTCCCTTCCGGGTGCCGGGAGATGACGGCTTCTATGCACGAGTTGACCCGAACTTTCCCATCGACCTGCTCAATGCGGACTTCTTTGAGGGCGGCTACCAATCCCATTACCTACCGTTCTTACAACAGATAGTACAGGCATTTCGCGACGAGCCGGTCATCTTCGCCTGGGAAGTCGGCAATGAACTCAAGCTAAATCCCGTGGGCGGCGATTTCGAAGTCGACCCGCACATTCAGGCCTTCCTGGACTTCATGCACGCTACCGCCCGCCAAATCCGGCGACTGGACCCCAATCACCTTGTGACGACGGGCATGATCAGCACCCATCACGCTTGGCTACAAAGCGATCTCTTGCGTGACCGGCTTTATGCCAATGACAGCTTCGACTTCCTTACTGTGCACTGCTATAACGATGAGCTGGAGAACGACGATAGCGCCGTGGCGGCCAGACTGGACAAACCATTCATCATTGAGGAAGCGGGATACGGCAGAGGATTTGGCGGCGACCGCAGTGGCAAGGTAGCAGAAGATATGGCGCGCTGGTTCTCGAGAGGGGCACGTGGCTATATGCCCTGGGGATTCATGGCCACGAACCAGGACATTGGGGACGGCGATGGCGATTCGGGACTGGACAGAACGCTGCACGGAGACTGGGAACAGATCACTGGCTTGTTGCGCCGCCGCGCGGATGAGTTGCTCCAGGAGGCCGAGGCGATTGTCGTGAATCCAGCGCCGGTGAAACAGCCCCAGACGGATTTCGCACAGGGACAGACGGTCTTTAGCCTTGACTGGGTGAATGTACGGCGCAGCCCGGGTCATGCCGGCAAATTGGGCGACGATATTCTAGGCATGTTGGCGCCTGGCGCACCTGCCGAGGTAACCGGCGCTTCGTTCGCGAAGGATGGTTTGACATGGTGGCCACTGCACGGGGCGCTCTCGAGCGGCGAAATGGTCGATGGCTGGGCCGCTGCCGCCGTTGGCGACGTCACACTGCTCTCATCTGAACCGCTGGCGGAAAGTGCGGCTAGCGCGCAGGAATCGGTTCAGGGCGGCGCAGATGCACCCAGCCTCGAAACTGAGAGGCAAACACTCTTTGCCCAAAGTTATGTCAATTTGCGTCACGATCCTGGCTACATCGGCAAACCTGCCGATCACGTAATTGGTCAGATACCATATGGCGCACAGGTTACGGTACTTGGCGATGCGGTTGACGCCGACGGGCTCACGTGGTTCCCGGTACGCGCACCGCTGCTCGACAATCAGGTAGCCACGGGCTGGGCTGCAGAGGGAGACCCCTCCGGCACACTCTTGCTCGCCACTGAACCGCCGGCCCCTCCGGCGCCGGTTAACGGGGCCGTACACGGCCCGCCGTTCCATATTGACGAGACGCTGACAGTGCTCAACTCCGCCAACATACGTTCTCAAGCAGGTTTCGCAACTGTGCCGGCGCCGCAGGTTCTGGCCACGCTGGCCCGTGACGCCCGCTTGACGGCTCAGGAAGGGCCGTCATCCGTCGACGACTTGGAGTGGTGGCGAGGGCTGTCGCAGGAGGACGCCACCCTGGCGGGTTGGGTGGCAACGTGTGCGCCCGATGGCACGCGCCTAGTCGTGACCGAGTCTGTCGCCCGTGCGCTGGAAGCACTGGGTACGATCCCCAGTTTTGGCCCGCTGACACAGGGATGGGGCGCGAATCCCGCCTTCTACCAGCAGTTCTGCTATGACGGCGTGCCCCTGAAAGGGCACAACGGCCTCGACTACGGCATCCCAGAGGGCACACCCATCACTGCGATTGGCGACGCTCGGATCGCTCGCATCGGGTTTGAGCCGGATGGCTTCGGCAACTTCATCCTATTGGAGCACGAATGGGGTGAGAGCCTCTATGCGCATCTCTCGCGTGTCGACGTGGCGGCCAACGGTCAGGTCGCGCGCGGCGAGACAATCGCACTGTCAGGCAACACGGGCGCGAGCACGGGACCGCACCTGCATTTCGGAATCCGAGTGTACCCCTACCGCCGGACTGACGGGTGGGGCGGATTCGTGAATCCGCTGCTTCTCTTGCCTGAGCCGGAATCACTAAGTGGTCATGTGCGCCCGCGGCGGCCATCGCCCATGGGACCAGAGTTGCCGGGACGACTGCGGCCATAGGAGCTAGCTTCCAGTGCACATTTGTTGGCCGATACACCTGTCAGGTGCGCATGGCTGTAGCTTCGGACATGCGCACTAACTCAGGCACAACTTCGTGTGCTTTCTCGGACTCTGTTGTGCGATGTCTTTAGGCATCGGCGATGCCATTGCTTGCGTTGGAGCGCTGGACCGCATCACAAGGAGCGGGGACTCGCTGACTTGGAGCGTTTACAGTCTATCCAATGGCAACGGTGCATTTCGCGGGCGGACAGTCCAGATTCCTGTTGTCCAGCAGGACCATACCGTATACAATCACATCTGAAATCCGAACGGCGGTGGATCGCCGCGTCAAATCGTTGGCGCGCAGTTGCAATGGGGATGAGAAAATGGATTCACAACGATTCTCAGGTTTTCCCGAGGATGTTCTGGACTTCCTGGACGAACTATCCAAGAACAACAACAAGGAATGGTTCGACGCCAACAAACAGCGCTATACCGAAGGCGTCATCGCCAATGTGCCGGCATTTGTCACGGCGCTGGGCGAACGTTTACAAGCGGAGATTTCGCCGCGCATTACCTATGACACACGTACCAACGGCGCGGGCTCTATGATGCGCATCTACCGGGATACGAGATTTAGTAAGGACAAGACACCGTACAAGACGAACGTCGCTTTCGCCTTTTGGGAGGGACCGCGCAAGAAGATGGAGAACTCCAGCTTTGGCTTCCAGTTTGGAACCTTCGGCGCTGGGCTGTACGGCGGCATGTGGCACTTCCCAAAGGATCTATTGGACCTCTACCGCAAGGCAGTCGACCATGAAATTCACGGGCCGGAGCTGGAAGATGCGATCGCTTCCGTACAAAGGGCAGGTTGCGCAGTAAGTGCGGACACCTACAAACAGTTGCCTAGCGGCTATGATGCGGACCACCCCCGCGCAGAACTCCTCAAGTACAAAGGACTGCATGCCTCGCCGCCCCAGTTCGACGTTCAAGTCGTCACCACGCCACAACTCGTAGACGTCTGCCTGGAGGGCTTCAAAAAGATGGCGCCGCTCCAGCAGTGGCTGGCGCGTTTGGACATGACGGTCTAGCTGTAACCGACGATATATCCCATCCGAGATTCGGGTCCGCCGGTGCGTTAAGTGTGTACATCCTGGGTAGCCAGTAAGGAATACAACGCGTGAAAATCTGTCCCAACCCATCTTGTCCGGACGCGCTTGCACTGGGCAAACCAGCGCAATATGAGGATCGGTTCGACCACTGCCCTCAGTGCGGCACGGAATTGGTCACTGGAAACGCCGAGCGCGACGACGAGTCAGAAATTCAGCCGGAACCTGTGATGGCGGAACTGCGAAACGAGAATCTGGGCGAGCAGACCGCTCTTTTGGCCAGCTTCGAATCAAAAGAGGATGTAGACCTTTGCGTGGAGGAGTGCGAGATGCGCGATATCCCCATTATGGTCATCCCGAGCACGGGTGCATCAGATTCTAAGCCGGAGATGCACGAAGCCACGGATGCGATGCAGGCGTTTGACGTTTATGTCAGGCAAGCGGATCTCTTCCGCGCCATGAATGTCATCATGGAATTATTTGGCGACGAAGCAGACGAAGAAACCAGCGAGAGTGACGATTACGAAGATTGGGACGTAGAACCAGAATCTTAGGTCACCGGGTCTGTTGTGGTGGCCACCGGCCACCTCATGATTGCGCGTTCGGCCTACGTCGGCGCGCAGTACGCTGGCAAGCGCTTTGTTCAACCCCATTCGACCCGGACGAACTTGCGCACGGTTTCCCGTCGAACGTCGCTGACAATGGCACAATAGGAAACGGAGTTATGACTCAGTTCTTCGCAGGGATGATCTCCGGCCTTGCCCTTGCCATCGTTTTCACCATCTACACCCTTCTACGTAGAAAAGCCGTGCTGCGCGGTTTCCGGGCGACTGACGAGAGCATCGCAAGTGTGTCCGACCAAACATTGCTATTCTTGATCTTGGGCGCCTTCGGTTCGGTTGCTATCCTGGTGGGTGTGGCCGCAGCATTTGCCTATGGATGGCTCGGGCTACCGCTCTACTACTACGTAGCATTCGGCGCGGCGATTGTATTGAGCCTGATGGCTGTCTTCACAACCACGCCAATGAAGTGGGACAAGGTCTTCTGGAACCTAGCCACCGCCGTGGTAATGGGCGTATTGGTTCCTATTTTGTCCCTGTGAAAATCCACGCAGCGCGCCAACTGCCGCCTGTCTAGTCGCAGTCAAGCGGCCGGGTCACCTACTCGCCCTTCACCGCACCGCCGGTAAGCCCTTCCACCAGTCGCGTCTGCACAAACGCAAACAGCAGTATTGTGGGCACGATGGTGAGCACAACGGCCGCGGCTACCTGTCCCCAACGAATCAGGAGTGCGCTCGAGAGGCGTTGCAACACAAGCGTCACCGTGGCGGTACGCTGGCTCTGGCTGATGATGGAAACGATCAGGTAGTCTCCCCAGGAGACCACAAAGGAGAAGAATGCAGCAACGGCGATTCCCGGCGCGGCGATGGGAATGACGATGTAGATTAGCCGCTGAAAGATGTTGCTGCCGTCTATGCTGGCCGATTCGTCGATTTCACGAGGAATGCCGTTGAAATAGCCGGTAAGCATCCATACCTGGAATGGCAATACCAGAATGATCTGACCAAGTACCACACCGATGACAGTGTCCAACAAGTACAAAGCGACAATCAGAAGATAGAGAGGAATTATCAGCAGGACTTGCGGGAACATCTGCGTCGAGAAGATGCTCATGATGAGAGCGTTCTTGCCGCGGATATCAAAGCGGCTCAATCCATATGCCGCCGCAATGGAACAGATAAGAGAGAGCAGCGTGACGCCAATCGCAATCACGATTGTGTTTAGGAAGAAGCGCGGGAAGTCAGTGACAGACAGAATCGTCGTGTAGTTTTCCAGCGTTAGCTCGCCCGGACCTGGAATCACCCGCCCGGTGAATATGCCCGGTTGCGTCCGAAATGACGTATAAGTGATCCAGAGCGTCGGCACCACGAAGAAGACGAGCGAGACTCCCAGCACCAGATAGGCCAGGCAGCCGGACGTGCGTTTCTGGCGAGATCGACTACTCATGAGCGGTTGTCCGAGAGTCCGGAAATGCGCGTATAAACGACGAAGTAGATCATCAGCAGGATCAGCATGATCACCCCGATTGCGGCCGCATAGCCGATTGTATAGCTGTTCCAGCTTTGCCGATATACATACACCGGCAACACATCGGTGCGGTTGACCGGTCCGCCGCCCGTCGACAGATAGACAAAGTCGAAATTATTGAACGTCCATAGCACGTGAATGGTCACCATGACCACTATCATATTGCGGATGCCTGGCAGGGTGATGCTGAAAAAGCGGCGCAACGCGTTCGCCCCGTCGATCTCGGCGGCTTCGTAGTAGCTCTTGGGGACAGCCTGCATGGCGGCCAGGAACGCTACACCATAGAAAGGTACATTGCGCCAAAGATGAAGCATTACGATGAAGGCAAAGGCCACGCTAGGATCACCCAACCAGTAGCGGTTGAGATTCACTCCGATAAGTCGGAAGAAGATGTTGTAGAGGCCGATGTCAGGCTGGGCCATGAACTTGAACATGGTCACTGTTGCCGCCACCGGTATCACCCAGCTGGCCATAATGATGCTCTTGAAGACGCCCATTCCGGGCAGGTCCTGATTCATGGCCGAGGCTAGAATGAGACCAAATACCAATTGCAGGACCACCACTATCGCCGTTAGCGTCACCGAATGCCGTAGAGATAGCCAGAACACCTCGTCCGACATCATGCGGACGTAATTATCCAGACCGATGAAGTCGCTTGTCTTACGTAGGATATTGGTGTTAGTGAACGACATACGCACGCCGTCCAACATGGGGTAAAGGGTGAACACAGCCATGATCAGCAAGGCTGGGACCAGTAGAACTAGTCCTTTTTGACGTTCTTTCATATGATAGCCTGCGAACTATAGCGCGTAAGGGAATGGGGCATGGTCTGCACATGCCCCATTGTCATTGGCTAGCAAAGATGCTGTGCTAGAGTTGGTCCGTCTGCTGCAACTCTACGATCTGATCATAGAGCCATTGCGCTGCCTCTGCTGGCGTTTGTTCGTCATAGATCACGAAGTTCACCGCACGCAGATTCGCCTCACTCACAGGGCCCCAGTTGATGGGCGCCATCGCGACTGCGATAGGCAGTTCATCCGCAAAACCTTGGAGCCACGATCCAATGTCACTGTCAGTGAACTCCGGTATTTCCATGGCGTCCGTGCGCGCAGGAATACCTCCGCTGTCAGCAAGCCATCGGCCCATCTCATCCTTAGACGTAATGAACTCGATCAGTTTCCACGCCTCGTCCATGTTCTTTGAATAGGCGTTGAGCATGATCGGCTTGACTTCCAGATAAGTAGCCGGTACACCGCCTTCTGCCACAGGTAGAGTTGTGACACCCGTCTTGTTCTCCAAGATGTCCTTGGCGACGTCGCTCTCCTCGCGACGTCCCCACAACCATGGCCCCATGGGGGCCATAGCAAAATCGCCCGCTACGTAGCCAGGATCCTCTACCGGCCAGCCCGTGCCACGCACGTTTGGATCGACCGCAGGGAAAGGCACAGATGTGTCAAACAGCTCATCATAGAGCGTCAGCACTTGTTCCAGCTGATCCACGGTTGCGGTAAAAGTAACCTCTCCATTCTCGACCGTAAACATGTTCTGGCCGCCGCTGACCTGGAAGTACCACGACATGAACTCCTGTGCAGCGCGCGGATCCCCGACAAGACTACAGACGAATGCGCCATACGTTTCGCCGTCCGTCAGTTCTGTGATCTGCCGTGCCGTGGCGACGAAGTCGGACCACGTGGTCGGAACTTCTAGCCCGTTCTCCTCGAAGATATCCGTGCGATAGACCATGGCGCGGGCATTGGTGTTGTACGGAATACCGTAAAGCTGGCCGTTGATCTTCAGTGGCTCCAATGTGCTTGCGACGAACTGGTCGCTGTCCGCCCACGCGGCAAAGCGATCATCGAGAGGCACAATGAGTCCCGCCTCTACATAGGCCGCCGTGTCCTCCACCAAACCCTCGATGACGTCCGGTGTGCCGCTCTCCGCCTGCAATAGGAACTTGTCGCGCTGATCCTTATAGGTACCGGGGCCATAGAACTCGTCGACAGTCGCTTCGGGCAACGCTGCCTTCACGTCTTCCTGCCATTGCACAACGTACTCCGGCGAAACTTCCTGCGTGACGAAGGGCATGTTCCAGAACGACAAGTCGACCGTGCCTCCCTCGCCACCCGCCGGCGCCGCGCCTGGCTGGGCTACAGGCGCGCAAGCGGCGCCTACAACGAGCAACAACATTAGTACACCTACCAACAACCATCTCGACCTACTTTGGTACATGGCAACCTCCTTTGGTTGTGAACATATTCAACCCGCACACTCGTATATGCGGAGAGCGCTGGCATTGGTTGGACAGAACCGGATCCGTGAAACCGCCTGATCTGCTATTCCAGACTTGCTACACGATTTGCGCGAACATACAGAAAGGTTGAACTGGCTCTTGGTGCCATCAGCTCAATACTATCGTCGCGCGTCAACGGATACCCCGTATCGACCATATGTTTTTTATGCGTGTGAACTTCTTGCAGTGTAGCACGACACGAGGGAATGCGCCAGCAAAGACTGTGGCTTTGCAGGGATGAGTATCGATACGTCTAGCTTCTATACATCGGATGGCTGCCCTAGGAGAGTGAGCCAATAATCTCTGGCCTAACGCAGCTCGAGACCTTGTTCAGTCAGTACGTCACGCAAATGCGGTCGCAGTAGCCGGGAGACACGGCGCGCCGAATGCTCTTGCCAACCATAGTCCTCCATCTCGCCTTCGACTCCTGGCACAGGCACCTGCCTTCCGTCGTATATGCCGGTCTCGACCATCGCCCGATCATACTCTTCCAACAGTCTCTCTTCTTGGCTGCAATCATACGCCTCCCAGTGCAGCACGGCATCCAGCGGCAGTCGCGGCCGTAGCTTGGGCTGCGCAGCGGGCCAGCCCAATGTCATGCCAGAAATGGGGAACACAAGGCGGGGAAGATTCAGCAGTTCGATCAGTCGAGCCGGGTCGTTACGGATAGCGCCAATGTAACAGGTTCCCAGCCCCAGCGACTCCGCGGCCAGCGTCGCCGTCTGCATGGCGATGGCGACGTCCACCGCCGCAATGAGGAACGGTTCCATTAGTTCGGCGCGCTGCGTATACCCGCGCCGCTGGCATACGCGTTCAAGGCGACTGAGATCGGCGCACCATGTCAGGAATACGGGGGCCTGGATGATGTGCGCCTGGTTCCCTGCAATCTCTGAAATCTGGCTACGCCTCTCCGCATCGACGACAGCCACGACGCTATATACCTGCAGGTTCGAAGAAGACGCGCTGCGTTGCGCCGCGGCAACAATCGCCTCCACAGTCTCCTTGGATACCGGTTCGGCCGAATAGTCCCGTACCGAACCGTGTTTGTAGATCTGATCGATAATCGGTGAAGTGATCGATGACATAGTGGCTCCCTTCTCGTTATTAACGCAGTTGCGAACAACTCCTCTGGAGAATTATGGGCTAGACCCTGCATGGCAGGCCATTATGCGTAGCAGCGCTTCATATGTAGCAGGCCGTCCTGCCGCTTTACTTCCATGGCAAAGTCAAATCGATCCAAGGCCGTGCACAAGGGTAGATCGCCGGCGGGCAAGAAGTCGATGGCTGGGTCGCTGAAACGCCGCCCGTTCCAAGAAGTCCAGACACGGTCGAGATAAGCCGACGGGTCTGGATTTTCCGCGCGCAGCAATGCCTCCATATAGTCCGCACAGGCAGCGTCCTCTTCTCCGTCTTCCCAGCCCGTGATGACAAACGTTACGCTCTCCGGGTTGCGAGCGCGCAGGAGATCCACCGTGGCGCCCGCACAAACAAAGCTGCCTGCTAATACACGCTCCGCCCGGCTAGAACGAATCACGCCCTGCACGCCATTGCTGGTACGTTGAATCAAACGCTTGCCGCGCAGGTTGGCGTGCACGAACTGGGCAGGCGAATTATCGTAGTCGAAGCCCTGAATCGGCCGCCCGCCATCCTCACCCATGACGAAACAATCCACCAAGGTATCGCGCACTGCCAACGCCTCGTCGATATCGTAGACTAGCAATATTTCCTCTACGCCGGCGTGAAAAGCGTAGCAGGCTGTGGTGAAGGCGCGCAATACATCGATAACGACCACGGTGCCAGTCGCTTCGTGACAATTCTCCAGCGTAGTCCGCGCAAATTCCATGCAATTACCCTTCCTCGCACCTATTTTTCTGCGCCGAATGGGAGATGTCACGCTGTCTCGTCATACGGCCGCCGATGGTCAATGTTAGGTATACCTCTCGGGACTGAGCATGCGGATGAATTGTAGCAAGAACTATGCGCGCACCGC
>JBJYXA010000478.1:0-4980 GCA_046259705.1 Caldilineaceae bacterium | reverse complement strand
ACCTCTCGGGACTGAGCATGCGGATGAATTGTAGCAAGAACTATGCGCGCACCGCATTTATGGCAGAACACCAAAGCCAGAATACGCGAAACATGACACCTCGTCAAAGAATCCGCTTTGGGATGTCCGTGCAGTTGCCTTGGGTCACCCATTACAGTACGATCGGGTAGACGACATTCATTCGTAGATGCCTCCACTTCATGGAGAATAGCCATGCCGAGCATCTGGACAATGGGAGAAATCCTTGTTGAAATCATGCGACCGCGCCCTGGCATGCAGTTGTACGAAGCCGGTGAATTCCTAGGTCCTTATCCATCCGGCGCGCCGGCCATTTTCATCGACACAGTCGCCAGGCTCGGCTTGGACGCGGGAATAATTGGCGGCGTGGGTGCGGATGACTTCGGTCGCTGCGTGCTGGATCGTCTGACGACCGACGGTGTTGATTGCCACCGCGTTCTCAGGACTTCAGGCGGCGCAACGGCTGTCGCCTTTGTCACGTATTTCGACGACGGCTCGCGCAAGTTCATCTATCATATCGACGGCACACCCGCAGTGAGAGCACTCGCACCTGACGGAGACGGGCTCCGCCATATTGACCTCTTCCACGTGATGGGCTGTTCGCTCATGACGAACGATGACTTCCGCGGGCATATCCTGGACGCTATGCAATCCTTTCACAGACTGGGCGCACGCGTCTCGTTCGATCCGAACATTAGGCCCGAGTTGCTTGGGAGTCGCAGTCTGGACGAGGTAGTCGGCCCGGTGATGAATGTCTGCAACGTGCTGCTGCCCGGCGTTGCTGAGCTTGCTCTCCTAGGCGGCAGCCAAGATGTGCAGGAGAACGTCGGCCGTCTTTTTGCAGGCTATCCACTGGAGATCATCGTGCTCAAACGCGGCAGGCAAGGATGCAGCGTCTACACGCGCGATGAAGCGATAGATGTTCCGGCGTACCTTGTCGATGAAGTGGATCCGACCGGCGCCGGCGACTGTTTCGACGCGGGCTTTCTCTGCGGCCTGCTGGAGGGCAAACCTATCGACGAGTGCGCTCACATGGCCGCGGCGGCAGGTGCGCTCAATGCAATGGCCTTCGGCCCCATGGAAGGAAATATTTCACGCCACACGCTCGCAGCATTGATGGCCGGCAATATCTAAATCGTCGTTAGAGCAAGCGCGGGCCGCGCAAGAGATGACAATTTTCGCCAATGCGGTAGAATACCGTTCCGGTTAAAGCAGCCGGTTCCCAGCGCCAGAGGCAGAGTACCTTTGGCACAAATCGCACATAGGGACCCACCATGAACACTCAGGCACAAAAGTTCAATCAGCTTGAAGAAGGCACGATTCGTTCTATTGACTTCGACAAACTGCAGAAGGTGGGCAGAAGCGGCGCCCATGTGGTGCCGGTTGTGGTTCAGCACGCGGACAGCCTGCAAGTTCTGGTGGTTGCCTACGCCAATCAAGAGGCGCTGAACTATGCGCTCGCCAATCGCGTAGCGACTTTCTGGAGTACGTCGCGCGACGAACTTTGGATCAAAGGTGCGACCTCCGGTGACAAGCTGGAACTCCTAGAAGTGCGCGTGAATTGTGAGCAGAATTCGCTCCTGTACCTGGTCCGTCCGTTAGGAGATGGCGTATGCCATACGAAGGGGGCCGACGGACGCGCTCGCGCCAGCTGCTATTACCGCCGCATCGATGAGAATGGTCTGCATTTTGTGGACGAAGAGAGCTAGTACTTGCGCGAAATATGCCGATAGCTAAACACAAGGAAGAGACGAACGGTGGCCGAAGAACAAGAGACACACAAGCTGATATTGGGAATTCCAAAGGGAAGTCTGCAGGATTCCACCATTTCCCTCTTCGCAAAGGCGGGATACGAAATCACCGTGCGCGGCCGTTCCTACACCCCGTACGTAAACGACGAAGAGATCGAATGCATGATGTTTCGGGCGCAGGAAATGGCTCGCTACGTGCAGCGAGGCATACTCGACGTCGGGCTTACGGGGAAAGATTGGATCCTGGAAAACGAGGCTGATGTGGTGGAGGTTGAGGATCTGGTTTACAGCAAGAACACCAAGACCGCCTACCGCTGGGTGCTGGCAGTTCCCGACGATTCCGACATCAAATCGGTGGAGGATTTGGCAGGCAAGCGCATCGCTACCGAGCTGGTCCATGCAACGCGGCGCTATCTGGAACGACACGGCGTGGAAGCAGAAGTGGAGTACTCGTGGGGAGCAACCGAAGCGAAGGCCCCTTCCATGGTCGACGCCATCGTTGAGGGTACGGAAACCGGCTCGTCGTTACGGGCTAACCGCTTACGCATCGTCGACACCGTTGCGGAGTCTACGACGAAGCTGGTGGCTAACCATGCCGCCTGGGCGGATCCTTGGAAACGGCAAAAGATAGAGAGTCTGGCGCTGCTGCTCAAAGGCGCGCTTCAGGCTGGAGGCAAAGTGGGCCTGAAGATGAACGTGCCTAAGTATCTTCTGGATGACGTCACGTCGAAACTCCCGGCCCTGCATACTCCGACTATTTCCTACCAGATCGATCCTGAGTGGGTTGCGGTGGAGATCATCACCGATGAGTGGGTCGTGCGTGATCTGATACCCGAGCTGAAGCTTGCCGGCGCCACCGGGATCATCGAATATCCGTTGAACAAGGTTATCTACTGAAACGATGCACGACCTGCACAGAGCAGCATGAAGAGGCGATGAAACCGAACGGGAATCCCGACCGCACAATCAGGATTCCCGTTCGACACCGGTAGTTCAATTCCAAGGAGACGATTTGCCGGTCAGCCGCCCAGTGCTTCGATGGCGCGCCGCAGGCGCGCACGCGCTTCCTCGGCGACCGGCTCCAGCGCCGGGTTCGCCGCGACTTCTCTCATGATGCTTGGGTCCAACAGCGATACGACGCTGCCATCATCTTCTTCGTAGACAATCGCTGTACATGGCAGTAACAGCCCCATTTGCAAATCAATATTTAGCGCCCTATGTGCCAGGTTTGGGTTGCACACCCCAAGGATGGCATATTTGCGGAAGTCCACATCGATCTTCTGCTTCATCGTCGATTTGACGTCTATCTCGGTCAACACGCCAAACCCTTCGGCCTTCAGGGCGTCCACAACTTGTTCCCTTGCTCGCTCGAACGGTACGTCGAGCGCAACCGTAAAGGCATAAGATGGTGTCGGAGCCTCTGACATGATGGGATTCTCCTTCGCGTTGAAGCGTTTGTTGCGATGTAATTTATGCACCACCACCTCATTCAAAGATAGCACAGCGAGCTCTGACACACCAGCATGACAGTTCAATGGACATCCGCCCCGTTTCTATGCCGGAATTTTCACAATATTCCGATCTCTTGCGCTCGAGACACGGCCTCAACACGATTGCGCACGCCAAGCTTGCCAAATACGTGATTGATGTGGGCTTTGACCGTTCCCAACGTCACTGTAAGGCGCTCTGCGATCTCCCGGTTCGTGAGTCCAGTAGCAATCAAGGAGAGCACCTCTTGTTCCTGGGCGCTCAGCGGTTCGATCAGCGGTTGATCTGCCGGCGCCATGTATGTGTGTAGCGGAGAACATAGAGCTCCCGAATCTACGCTCAGTATTCCCGGAGACGCCAGTTCGACTGTCAACTGTTCTACGAAGGTATCGTATGGTATAGCTGGCTTCGAAATCTCCTTTCGCAGCACGCAATTCACCGAGTGCATATCGAATTCTACCCAGATGATTGTAGATGTAAGCGACGAACCACCGATTGTGGATCTGTTTGGCGAGCGATAGCGTACGGTATGCGTGGTCACGCGCCTGCACAAAATGTCCAAGAGCCATCGACGCGCTAGTCAGCGCATAGCCTGCTAAGGCAAGGTTCGCTACATCGTGGCAAGCCTCCGCCGAATTCCAGGCTCGCCCGGCGATTTCGTATGCGTGCGCGTGTTCTCCCCGAATAGCTGCCAGCACGGCAATTGGATTTGACCCGAAAAAGTGGACACCGAGAATGGGTGGTAATCTAGCCATCAAGGAGGTGCCCGATTAGACGTCGCGAGTTTGGCAAAGAGTTCAAGCTGGAAGCCGTAGCGTTGTCGAATGAACCGGGGGAAACAATAAGCCAAGTGGCGCGTCATTTAGGAATAAGGCCGGCATTGCTGTATCGATGGCGGGCAGAGATGCGGTCTGATGGCGTGGAAGCATTCGCAGGGAAAGGCACGAACAAAGCGAGCGACGAGGAGATTCGGCTCTTGCGGCGAGAGCTTGCCCAGGTTCGCATGGGGCGAGACATCCTAAAAAAGCGCTGCGGGTCTTTGCACGACCCGCAAGCGAAGATATGAGTTGATTCAAGCGGAGAGCGGGACCTATCCGGTGGGGTTGATGTGCAAGGCGCTCGACGTGTCCATCAGCGGCTACTATAGTTGGCGCAAACGACCTATGAGCCTCCGAGCGAAGGCTGACAAAAGATTGCTGGAAGAGTTTCAAGCTATCTACCAGGCAGGCAGAGGTGTCTACGGAAGTCCGAAGATCCACGAGGCGCTGAAGCAAAAAGGGATACGAGGCAGCCAGAAGAGAGTCGCACGTCTCCTGCGAATGGAGGGATTGGTGGCTAAGAGGCAGCGCAGTTTCAAGCGAACGACTGTCCGCAATCCAAAGCGACCAGTGGCAGCGAATCACTTGTCGCAACGATTCAAGGCCACCCATCCGAATCAGGTGTGGTTGGCTGACATGACCTACATAGGCACGGGGCGAGGTAGCTCTATCTGGCGGCCGTTATGGACCTTTACTCTCGGCGTATCATTGGCTGGTCCATGTCCAATCGTATGACTGAGGACCTGACCTTGTCTGCGTTGAAAATGGCGGCGAGCGCAAGACTGCCGATAAGCTCCAAGCTGATGCACCATTCGGATAGGGGTAGCCAATAGTCGAGCGGCAGCTATCAGCAGCTTCTGGCTACACACGACATTGAAGTCAGCATGAGCGGCACTGGCAATTGC
>JBJYXA010000477.1:0-3070 GCA_046259705.1 Caldilineaceae bacterium | reverse complement strand
TCTAATGCATTCGCGTCCCACAGACCGTCAGGCGTGATCGGGCAGCCGCACATCAAGGCCACGTTGGCCCTCAAATCGACCTTGCTCGTCTCAGGCGGGAGTTTCACATGGGCGGGTGGATCCAACACGTCGACGACGTAGCCCGGGAGCTCGAGCACCCAACCATCACCGCCCGATACATGTTTGCCCGGCACGACCCATTGCGTAGACGTCACCTTATGGGCCGCCTGCGGCTGAGCCAATGGGCCGTATGCCTCTGCCTCAATCAGGCGTGGCTCATCGATATCGATGTTTGCAACGAATTTTGCTGCGCCGTCGCTGGATCGAATGGCACGAGAGTTCTCCTGGGGGCCCATGATTCGCTTCGTGTCGCCGGTGGAGCCTTCGGTGATCCCCTGAGCCAAAATCTCTCCAGTGTGCGAATCGCGCAAGATGACCCGCGCGCCGCCCATGCTGGATCCTACGAATTTCGAGTCCTTGCCGAGCACGCGCACTGTGATTTCCGTGGGTTCGGCAGAGGCCAGGGCAGGGTTGAGGTACGTGGCAAGCATCACAAAAAGAAGGATTACGGCGCGCATGTGCTAGCTCCCGATCTTGGATGCGGAAAACCCAAAGAATGCCGCGCGGGCTGCCGATCGTCCAGGTGTGGGACGTGCCTTGTCACGCTTTTCAGTAGCGTGCTGGAGGGCGAGGTGCGAAAGCGACTATTAAGGTTTGAATGAACCGGCGAAGAAGAGATTGCTGCCATGCTTGATGGGACAGCGGTGCCCTTTGCGGTTTGAGAGCCAAATAGTCTCAGAAGATAAAGGCGAAGACCGCCTCGTTGGAACTGTTCACGATGCCTGAAAGCACCGCGGTGCACGGTCAGCCAGCCAGCGGGGCGTTTTGACATTCACGGCGGGGTCTTGCTTGGAGAGCTTCCCGGCGATAAAGCGCGAGGCGCCCGTTGTCAGCGTTACGGTCATCTCGCCCCTACCCTCGCGCGGGTTGTAGACGAACTTGTCGATGACGAGGCTCGATCGGGGGCCGACGGTAAATGTGGATCCGTCGCCGAGGAGCACCTTCACGACGCCGGAGGCCGGCGTGGTGCTCCGGTCGTTGTAGAACACCTACTGTCGATCTTGAGGGTTCTAGTGCCGGAGCCGGGGGGCGTGCTCGTGGCTTTCGGCGTAACGGCGGAGGCGACGCCGACCCGTTACGCAGCGTCTGCCGGCTAGACGTTCACGGCGATCGGGAGAATTGAGAGAACCGAGCTTGCCACGATCGCGGTCGCCCGTGGTGTGAGGCTGATTGAGCCGAGCATAAGGGCCTGTCCCATCCCGTTGGCGTCGGCTGCCGCGGCCGCGCTTGGCTTCGGCAAGCCGGTCACGTTGGGACAGAAAAAAGGCAGGGCAAGCTTAAAGCTAAATGACCAAAACTTCCGAGGCACAGAGGAATAGGGCGACGAATTGTGGCGAGGAAAACGGATAAGTCATGCGGTTTGGCGTTTGCTGAGACACGTATCCGACTTGCTGAGGAGCCGTTCGGCTCTAGGAAGCGCGGCCGCTAATTGGGAGCCCCTGAGCCGGCAAAAATTCCGGTGGCCTTGTAATTGTTGTTGCCGACATTCCAATTGCCGATCACACCTCGGGCAGGATTGCCGCTCAAATCATTAACGAACGAGCCGCGCGCCGCCCCTGACACGATACCATAGCCGCCGGGCAAATTGCCGCGGATGTCGCCCGAAAAGCGATTTGATTCGTAGTTACCAAGAGTATCGTCAATTTTGCCAGGGGCGCTCATTTGCCCGCCAAAGGCCAACCCGCCCATCTCTGGAAAGTTAGCCCTATCAAATTCGGTGATATCGAACCGGCCAGTACGCTGCGCGAAATTCCAATTCATCCAGAGTTTGCCAGCTGCTGTGTAAGTTGACCACGTGTCGCTGTTGATACTGTTTGCTACGGTGCCAATCGCGTTACCCGAATAAGTCGCTGTCTTGCCCACATCAGCTAGTTCGTTGAGTGAGGTCAGTGAGGTCATATCGCCAGCAACCCACCAGCCAAGATGCACGTTGTCGACGAAGGTCGGATTAGCCGGATTGCCTCCAAACGCGACGCGCGTACCCCAGGCGCCCCACTTGATGAAATCGCAGTCCGTGCAGAAAGGGCGATACGTCGTGTCATCGCCGTTTGCAGCCTTGTCGAATGTTTCAGGGAAGAAGTTGGTGACACCAAGCTGGTCCCCGCTAACGATGTAGCTCGTGGCGTTCGCTGTGCCGAAATCAGTGACCACATCGCCGGTGCCTGTTTCGATAGCTCCGTAATGGATATCGTCGATATACGCAGAACGGTTCTGGAGACTTGAGCCATTCCGGTCGCCGAGTTTCAATTGATAGCTGTCGACAACGTCGGTTCCTTGGTCGAAAACGGTAATATCCGCCCAGAGCGTATTGGTAGTTTTATTGAATCCAATTAGAAAGTCGCCTGGGTTTTCAGAGTCATCTGTGCTGTGCGGGTCGCCGGGGTGCTCACTGGCTGCGACATTCGTGAAGCCTGGAACTGGAATTTCCGATTCAATCATGCCTGTGGCTTACCCATTGAAGGTACCGTCGAATGATTGCGATTGCTCTGGTAGCGTACCAACACCCAGTGCAATGTGGTTACTCGATCCCACAAGCTCCTTCTGGGTGTCATAGGACGTGTCCTGTCCGATGTTGTGTTGCTCGCCGGTCGAATCGAAGCCCATCACCAAATTCGGCTGATCCGTGCCGAGGAAATGAGAGCCGTCGGGGCCCGATAACGACGCGATGGCGCCGGTGAAGATATAGCCTTCTGTTAGCTTAGAAGTGTCCGAGTTGGATTGGTTGCTATAAGCGTTATCACAGGCTCCGTTCTCGTTGCATGGAATCTCGTCGTAATAACTAGCTGCTGCGAAGGCTTGGCGCGCGTTTCCCGAGTGTTTTCAAAGACGCTGTGGCCGTTAGGGCACGGGATTGTCACAGTATGGTTAACAATTTCACGCTTTCCGCCCGCGCGAGTTACAATGGGCTGATTCTAGAGCATATTTTTTGCACCAAAGAGTCTTTTCAGTA
>JBJYXA010000476.1:0-3495 GCA_046259705.1 Caldilineaceae bacterium | reverse complement strand
TTTCTCTTGTTGAGCGTGCTATATCTAGTGCTCTTTATGGCAGGCTCCCTCCTGCGCGGCGACACTTCAGCCCTTGGCTCAGTACCCGAAGACCAGCAGTGGATGCTTTTTCCAGCACTGATCCTGGTTTGCCTAGTCGATACGGCCGTGATCATGCTGGTTGTCCAGCGCGCGTTGTGGAGCGGCTGGCGACTTATGCTCGGCGTGGCAGTCTCGCTTTATGGGGTGCTAACCGTGATGGCGCAGTTAGAAGTGGCGTGGTTTGGTCCGGCCATGGGTGTTCCGGCGTCGATGCTGCCGGGTTTCTTCCTCAGTTCCCTGCCGATAGTGATTGCATTTGTGCCTTTGGCGGTTTGGATACTTGGCAAGGCAAGGCCTTGGAACGATGTTAGTGCTGCGGCGCGCGCTGCGTATGCTCGGCTACATCAATCGAAGATGCAATGGCTATGGAAACTGTGTTTGATCGCCGTAGCCTATGTCGTCCTCTACTTCGGCTTTGGTTATGTCGTGGCTTGGCAGAATCCCGCGCTGCGTAACCTCTACGGCAATGGCGCCAACCCGGCTGTCTTCGAGTACTCGCGATTGATTCCTTTCCAGCTTATGCGCGGCGTTCTGTGGGCCCTGTTCGCGCTGCCAGTGATTGCCATGGATCGAGGTCCCGCCTGGAAGACAGCGCTTGTGGTAGGAATCTGGCTGGCGCTCCCCATGAACATAGCCCATGCTATTCCTAATCCGATAATGCCGGATGCTTCAGTCCGGCTATCGCACTTTATTGAGACGTCTTCATCCAACTTCCTGTTCGGCATGCTGCTGACCGGCATTCTGCTGTGGCATCCCCATCGCCGGGTAAACATTGCTCCAAGGCCAAGCGCTGCCTGAAAACGGCGCTGATAGGGATATAGATGCAGAGGATCACCATTTATCTCTGCCAACTTCCAAAATAGAAACGGTGTTCGGCTACCGTGCGGGCGCGCCGCGTCACATAGAGTCCATGACAAGTGGCGACGATAACGACTATTGCGGTGGCGCAAGTTCAGTCCAGAATTCCGACAGATATCCTTCAGCGTCCGGCGTGAACACCTGCTGATCCACGATCGCCGTCGTGCCGTCGCACTTCCAGGTGTAGACGGTCGCTCGCCCTGTCACATAGGCGGGAATGAAATCGGATCCAGGATTGGACTGGCAGAATTCGTCCATGGCAGGCGCCGGCGTTTCGGACATGTCCGCCTTCTCGGTGCAAGGTAGGTTAGCCCCGACGGTACAGACCCATACGTTGCCGTCCATACAGCGCCAGTACGCCGCCTCCTGGATGCTCGCCGGCGCGTCGGCCGAGACAATGTTCTGGTCAATCATTGCCTGAACGAGTACGTCGGGCAGGTCACCGTTGCCGGGATCGGTAACGGTCGAGTCGTCCGTGCCGACTGTCGCACAGTAGGCAAACGGGTCACTGATGGCTGCTTGGGCAGACTCGCTAGTCTCCGCTGTCTTGGCTTCAGGCGTGCACTCTCCGTTGTAGTAATCCCAAGCATTGCAGATCTGTCCACCGGGAAGCGTACACGTTCCCTGCTCTGCATCGGCGCCGGCCGTGGCAGCCTCATCGACCTGGTATTCACCTCCCGTAATGGCGCAATAGCGGGCCGCTTCCGTGGCATAGCCGGTTACCTTTATGCCCCCGACTGGGCAGTCACCGCGCAGCATCGCCCACTCTTCACACTGGAGGTTGTCCTCAAATGTGCATACGCCGAATTGGCCGCCATCCCCGCGCGCCTTGATGGTCAGGGTGCCGCCCTGTTCAATGCAGTTCTGCGATGCAGGGTTGGCCAATTCTGCGCTGGGCGTGGCTTGCGGCGCCGGCGTCTCCATCGCGATTGGCGTACATGCCACCAGTGACAGAATCGCAACGAGTGACACCCATGTAAGTGATCGGAATCTGTTGATAATCAATGGTGACCTCCGTAACTTAGCTGCGCAATTGAGTGTCTCGTCTGCAACAGACCTGGGCATGCCGCGAGGCGAATGGTGAGGGTGACAGAAAATCCAGCATCCTGATCGAGCCGGTGCTGGAAATGGCGCTGAAGTTCGCTCGATCGCTCGACTTGGCTAGGCTGACATTTCATGCGCTAGAGTATGCCAGAGTAAGTGTCAACAAGATCAAGCCTTACAGTATAGTAACGACACAGACAACCCGTTGGCTCCCCGAATCCGGCGATGTGCTAGCCCCGCCTGGATTTATGCATTTGATTGCACGAGGTGTAACCTGAATGGAAATCTATCTCGCCACCACTGACTTGATAGAGCGGCGAACTCCACGGTTCGCCTTTTTCTTGCCCTGCGCATTACGACTGACCGGGTGACGGAGCCCAGTCCAATATTCACTTCTTGAACCGAATATCTCATGGATGAAATTGATCCACCGCGCGCCCCAAACATTCCACCAGAAATACTTCCCCTTCGTGCACGCCAGTTTCGAGTCCCTAAGGCGTTCACAGCCTTGCGCCATCGCAATTACCGGCTCTTCGTGGGCGGCCAGCTCATCTCCGCCGCCGGTACGTGGATGCAAATCATTGCCCAGGGCTGGCTAGTCTACCAGATCAGCGGATCCGAACTGGCTCTGGGCGTCGTCGGCTTCGCGTCTGCCATACCTGTGCTCGCTATCTCACCATGGGCTGGCGTAGTAGTTGACCAGGTGTCGAAGCGAAACTTACTGGTCGTTACTCAATCCACGGCCATGTTGATGGCGTTTATTCTCGCCGCCCTGACGTTCTCCGGCCATGTCCAGGTATGGCAGATTGTGCTGTTGGCGGCCTGTATGGGCGCTGTCAATGCCTTCGACGGCCCGGCTCGCCAGGCGTTTGCAGTCGAAATGGTGGGTCCCGACGATTTGCCCAATGCCATAGCCTTGAATTCGATGACCTTCAACAGCGCGCGTATCGTTGGTCCCGCCATCGGTGGGCTCCTCCTGGCCGCTGTCGGCGCTGCCTGGTGCTTCACAATCAATGGACTTACGTTCGTCGCGGTGATCGCGGCGTTGCTGGCCATGAGGATAGAGCCGCATACGCCGCCTTCTGAAATCCAGTCGCCCTGGGCCAAGCTAAAAAGCGGCATCGTGTATGTGTGGAATGAACATGACCTGCGCGCGCTCTTGATGCTGGCGTTTTCCTTCAGCATGTTCGGAATCTCATACGGCACCGTATTACCTGCATTTGTCGACAAGGTCTTGCACCAAGGACCGACGGCATTCGGTACTGTCAACGCAGCTTCAGGCATCGGCGCGGTTACTGGCGCCCTGATCGTCGCCCAGTTTGGCGACCGGGGCAAGCGCGGATTGTGGCTGACGATTGGCATTATTGCGTTCCCAATCATACTTGCCTTCTTTGCCATAAACGCGCGTTATCTCCCTGCCCTGGCCATCGCTTATTTTTTGGGCGTCGCATTCATGGTTGTATTCACGCTGATCAACACGTTGCTGCAGACGAACGTGCGCAACGAACTGCG
>JBJYXA010000475.1:0-5276 GCA_046259705.1 Caldilineaceae bacterium | reverse complement strand
GACCTTCCTCGATCTTAATCAGCCGCCCCCGGATGTCCTACCGGCTCCATGACACGGGCTATCCACGCATCCGTCTCCTCTGCAACACAGCAGCGGGCAGCTGGAGCCCAGATGTTCCTTAGAGCTGCAGTATTGGCCAAGTGCATGACCGCTCCCGGGGATCACGCCGGTGCAGACGTTCGGGGTCGGCGATTCCTGATCACGCGGGCGACGCCGCTAAACATCTCGTGCCACTTGAGGAGAGGAAGTATCCGGCCGAGCACCGAAACTGTAACAGCGCGGGCCATCGTCTACTCAACCAAGATTCGAGGTCCCTTTGAACAACCCAATTCAAACGCAGAGCTGCAGTAAAGCACCCGCTATTACTCGTCGGCTCTGACCGCTCCCGTTGAGCGAAGCGACATCCGTCGAAGTGATACGACTGACCCGGCTACTACGTCACCTGCGCCAGTTTTTATTAGTTCATCAACATCAGCGGGTGTCGGCGACACAAGGCGTCTAGATACAACACGGCGAGATTAAAGCCAGTTTTCGCCCCTTACTCCTGCACACAGTTTTTGGCAAACACTATCATCTGAAAAGGATGGTTCAAACCTCCATATAGCCAACTACCCGCTGCCGACCCCAACCGCGCTCCAAAGCGCCCACCTGCTGCCTTGACATGCGAAGCAGTTCCTGATCCGTGTATCGATAGGGGCTAGGCTCTCTGAGGGACCAACGTCTTGAAAAATTCTGCAACAATGGGAACTATGGTAATGCAACTGATAAGAATCCACTCCGCAGCCAGACGCCTAGGCCAGATACTCCGTCGCGCCAGCGCACGGACACTTTTAATCGTGCTCGTTTTTAGCCTAGATCCTCTCCTCGCTGACGCGCAGGCCGAAACAGTCCAGGCAAGAATTGCTAAGCCGACATGGGTGTCACAAATTACTCCCCTTCCAGCCAGCGATGGCTCCGCACCCCGATCGATTAAACTCTTCTACGAAGGCAGTTGGAGTCGATGGGTTCAGGCCGGTAGCCTGCAGATGTCCTTTTTCCGCAGCAGCGGATCGATAGAGGCGACCTCTTACATGACAAGTAGGGGGGCTGTACGCGCCATCTGGCCCTTCGAGAGCACAACGACCAGCCAGATTTCTCCGAGGAAACTCATACCAAATCACTTCGAGCATGTCCAGACCGAGCGCGGCGCTAGCGAGGAGTACGAGGCCGATTACCGCAATGGGATCATGCGCATCAACTCTATCATCACGCCAGGCGACGCGTCGAAACCCGAGCGGGAGAGTCGATCCTATCACCTTGAGCAGATTCGCGATGTGCACTCGGCACTGCTGTTTCTGCAACGGGCCGACCTTAGACCAAACCGGACGGTCACGCTGCTCGTTCAGCCCGTAGACAGCCTCTATTTGGTGTCACTCGAAGTGGCTGGCCGTGAGCGCCGAAAGGTGTCGAACAAGCAATGGAACACCATTAAGCTGAACGTGCAGGTCCGCAAGATCAGGGGTAACCTTAAGCTCGCCCCATATACAAAAATGCGAAGCGCAACTCTGTGGGTGAGTGACGATCACTATCGGATACCAGTGGAAATCCAAACCGATTTATTCATCGGGTTCGTCTCCGTTCGTTTGGTGGGCCACTCTGTGAACTGATGGATCTTCCGGGAGCGGTTTGTTGCCCTTCGTCGGAGACGGACTGCAGGGACTTTGTCAGGGATTACTAGCCAGAACAATGGGTGAGACCGATTGGGCGAGTGTTCCTTCGTGGGGCCGAGCAAGGCAATCTTGACTTCTACTCCGTCGTTTACCGGGACTCCACGCCGTCCTCCGAGCAAGTGTCTACTTGCCCTTTACCCGAGTCTCGCGCTGTTTGCAGAGCACGGCTCAACTTGGCGCAATTGTCTGCGTCAGTGCGCAACTTGAGGGCTTCTTTGAGCATCGAGTCGTTCAGACGGTTAGCGCGCCGCACGATCCCTTTGGCGACACTAGCGTCTCTGCACGCGAGTTCCGCCAGATAGTTGCTACGGGTTCGGTTAAACTCCGTCTCATCCGGCGGTGCCGGCCAAGCACAAAACAGACCGGTCTTATCATGCATCACGTCGGATCCCTGCCAAGGCTCTGGTCCAGCGGAATGTGGCGGTAGATCGAACACGACCGAAAAGACGTGGCGTTTGACGGCCTGAAAGTGATTATTATTTTTCAGATGGCTGGAGCCAAAGCCATAGGGCCATCCTCCGAGACTAACAGGCTCGTGACACGCATCACGAAAATCGGCGAGCGTTAGCTCCGCGTTGCCAAAGCGCGTTCCAAAAAAAGTGGCACGTCGAAAGTCGGCGGCCTGAAGCTTGGTCCAGCGAAGGTCCGCGCCCTGAAGCTGCGCTTTACGAAGTTTCGCACCTTCTAGATTTGTTGGCGGGAAAACCCTGTCGTTAATTTCGTCGGGGCTGAGATCCGCGCCGTGTAGCTTGGCCGAACTGAGGTCCGCGCCCTGAAGTTGCGCTGATCTGAGCTTCGCGCCCTGCAACTCGGCTGAGTTGAGATCTGCGCCCTGTAGCTTCGTCGGTGCGGAAGACCCATCCTTGCTCTCGGCTACACTGAGGTCCGCGCCTTGTAGCTTGGCCGAACTGAGGTTTGCGCCTTGTAGCTCGCCTGATCTGAGATCAGCTCCTTGCAGCTTGGCCTTACTGAGAGTTGCGCCCTGCAAGTCGGCCCCGCGGAGATCCGCACCCTGTAGGTTGGCACCCGTCAGATTCGCGCTCCGCAGTCCTGCCCGGGCAAGCCTAGCTCCTTGCAGCCTGGCCGATTGCAGGTTCGCTCTCCTTAGGTCTGCGTTCAAAAGTATCGCGCCCTGCAAAACGGTTCCCTTAAGGTTTGCGTACTGCAACTGCGCCTTTATAAGATCGACGCTCCATAGTTCTGACCCAGACAAGTTGGCCCTCCGAAGATCGCGCCCTCTCAGCTGCAGTGCTCTTCCGGCCTCCGCCCAAATCTTCTGCCGCCCATTCTTCGTTTTTACTTGCGGTCCGTTCAATAGCTCTGTGGGAGGCTCCTGGCGCATGAGTACACGGTTGGTCAGCTCCAAGTTCCGGTGCACTCGATCCAACCAGTCCTGATGCCCCGTCAGAACTTCGACACCGGCTCCGGGAGGCACCAACAGAAACCAAACGACGATCAACGCCACTCCCTGCGCGAGGAGCGAGGCGACGATCGGTTTCCGCCACTGCACTTGCCACCGTCCCTGGCGGTTGCCAATGCGTGGCCAAAATAGCCAAAGCAGCAGCCCATCGAGGGTGAAGACCAGCTGATGAACGAAGGTAATCCGACCGCTGTGGTAAGGCAGAAATTTCCACTGCATCGAGGCTAGTAAAAGCAGTGGCATCAGCACCAGCGTTGCGTTCACCGTGATGCCGAACACCCAACGGATCGGCCTCGGATAATGTCTACCAAGGAGTTGATGCGCGAAAATCAGCGGAAACGGCAACTCCCGCTGCACCCGTTGCATTCCCTGCGGTAGTGCGCACAAGGCATTTTCGAGGTTGAACAGCTTGCGCGAGAGCAGGAAGTGCTGGTTCAGCAGATGCGCGTGGAATAGCAGTACGAGCCAGGGCACAACGGCGTAAAAGCCCAGTAACGGCAGGTCGACGTCCAGCAGCGGCAGATGGACGCCGGTCTGCTTCAGCAACTGCTCGTCATCGGTGGAGAAGACGATGACCGCGACGTAGAAAGCGAACAGCAAGAATGTCAAGAACATCCCGCGCACATGTCGCGCCGCGTCGTCAACTGCACCGCGCAGCACCGCGATCTCCGCGAGAAGGTCGGGGCCGTTCAATGCCCGGAGATTTGGGTCCTGCCGCGCGTTGGGATCCTCGACTGCCATTTCCGTTTTCGGTGTTGCTGCAGTTGCTGATGCTGCGGGGTAGCGTTTGGCCAACGCCGGTGGCGCCTCACTCCCCCCATTCGGTGTCTGGAGCGGGATGTTGACACAGCAGACCCGACCGTGGCCATGTCCGCCAGCAATCAATCACGCGAATCGGTGCGAAGGCTCGGTCCTTGCAACCGCCGCCAGCAGGTTGCCGAGATCAAATCGGCATGTCGAGGCCACATGCCAGCAACCGACGGCGCGCTGCGCATGCCCGCAGTACGCAGCCAAGGTCGCGACCGCGTCGACCAATGAGCAATCCGCAAGAAAACTCACTTCGCGGCACGGTCAACCTGCGCTTCGGGTCGGTAGTGAAATCTCGGGGCGGCAGAGTTCAAGGCCTGCTGCCTGCTGACGGCGGGAGGTCGAGGTGCCGGTGTCGAGTGGCCGGTCATGGCCGTTATGTAGAGGTCGCATTTATGTTGAGTTGTCGCGCCGATGCCGGTGCTGCTGAGCGTCGGCGCGATCGGGGCTCTACATAGTTACAGGTCCAGGAGAAAGCGCATCAGCTCATCGGGCGGCTGGTAGCGCGTCGGTTCCATCGCCGGTTCCTCAAGGCGAGCCAGAGCGATTTGCTTCATCGTCAGATCGGCCTCGACGTAGCGATGGGTGGTCGTCATGCTCTCATGCCCCAGCCAGAGTGCGATCACGCTGAAGGCGACGCCGGACTGCAGCATATGCATGGCGGTGGAGTGCCTCACCGAGTGAGGCGAGATGTGACGCGTGTTGAGGTTGGGATAGTGCTCGGCGGCACGCGCGACCGCGATCTCCAGGCGCTTGTTGACGTTGGAGCGGGTCATCGCCCGTCCATTGCGGTTAGGCAGCAGGGATGCGGTGCTCCCCAGTGCAGGATTGCGCCGCAGCCAGGCGCGAACCACCTGTACGGTGCCTGTCCACAAGGGGACGGAGCGTCGTTTACGGCCTTTGCCGTGCAGATGAACGCAGGGCGCGGCGTCGAGCACGACATCGCCGACCTGCACGCCGATCATCTCCGAGACCCGTGCCCCGGTGTTGTAGAGCATGGTCAGCAAGAGATGATCGCGCTGCGAGATCCAGGTCTCACCCGGCGCACCGATCACCGCCAACATCTCCTCGCGCGTCAGGAACCCGAGCATCGGTCGCTCGAAGCGTTTCAGGGGGACACCCAAGGCCTGCTCGATGCACTGCAAAGAGGCCAGGTCACGACGTGCTGCGAATTTTAGGAAGGCGCGCAATGCCACGAGCCGCAGATTGCGGGTTTGCACCGTATTGTGGCGCTGCTGTTCCAGATGATCGAGGAAAGCCAGGATCAGGTCGGGCGCGATGTCGCTCAGCAACAGCGCGGTCGGCGCCTTGCCCAAGCGTTGGCTGGCGAAGTCCAGAAA
>JBJYXA010000474.1:0-2184 GCA_046259705.1 Caldilineaceae bacterium | reverse complement strand
GTCTACCGTTCGCATTTCCATGGATCTCGGCCCTGTCCATACCAGCGCACGCATGAGCATTCTCCTCCTTGTGCACAGCTTGTGTGGCAGCTTATGGCCCGGCCAGCCGCCGGTGGTTGGCAAGCACCGCAATCGGTACTATGCGGTCCGTGTCCGTGAAAGTCGCCGTACTAGTCGCCTCCGGCTGACACGTGGAGTCGTAGTGAGACATCACGGGTATCGCCTGGTTCCATAATTACCAGGCTGCCGTCGGCGCGTGAAGCCGCCCTGCCGCGCACGTTGCAATTAGTCGGTTCGATGCCCAGCACGTGTTCACCGGCGCCAGGCATACGCCATTGTACCAGCATCGGCAGCGTAGAGGTGTCCCAGGATAGCGTCACCGTGACGGGCAGATGGCCAGTCCCGAAACCGCGTGGAAAGTGCGGGTTGTGAATGGAAGCGTGCGCCCAGCCATGCTCATCGGTTTCCAGGTCCGAATGCAGGTAGACGCGTTCGGCGTGGCCGGGGTCAGGCGGCTGCCAGCCATCGTAGCCCTTCATAGGGGTTTCAGCCTCACGCGGTTCTACGTGACGCGAGGGAAACGAGAAAGTGGATTCACGCATGAGCAGCGGGAAGCCGAAGTTGCAGTGATAGAGGAGCATGAGCGGCGCGGGCGCGAAGCCCACATTCTCGTAGCGATCGCTGATGGTCAGGCTATCGTCGCCGAGTACGCTGCGAATCTCGCGCGTAAGGCGGATCTTCGGTCCGAATATGCTGCTTTCCTCGACGGTGCCGCTGACACAAATCTGGTATTCGTCGTCTACCCAGCGGCCCTGCGCGGCTACCTGGCTGGCTGGAATGTGGTGAGCGCGGCCGTGCAGCCCAAGTTCCTCGCCACCGTCGACATTGGGCGCGCCGGCCTGCGTGAAGCCACAGGTGGTGACGAGACCCAGCGTCGCGGTGCGCAGCCAGCCCAGACCCTCCGGTTCGTAGAAGGCGGGATGCGCGTCGCCGTTGGGCGACTGATAGGTGATGGGTACGTCACCCACGGTAGCCAACGAAATGTCGAGGCCATGGGAGGGAAGCACGGAATAGGCCAGACCGCCGCCCGTGCGTACCTGGATCATTTCGACGCCGTCCTCGACGCCGTCCGAAAGCCGCATGCGCCGCACGCCGCCAATCTGTTCGATGCGGCCGACGCGGGCTTCGATTTCACGTCTGGAAAACACCCGATCGTACAGTTTCACGTCGCCACCTCCGCATTGTGAGACTGATGAGAAAAACGGAAGTTCATGCTCACTAAGGGACTCCGTTCTCGTCGAACCTGTGACTGGTAATCAACGGAGTTTCTGGCCGCCTGCCAGGACAAGGCTTGCAGTGTCCGGCGACGCTCAAGCGTTTGCCGAGAGACTTCGTTTTTCGACCGCTACAGCAATCCCAGCCTTACGAACTGCTCCGGCGGGCTGTCACTGGTCTTCATGAGTTCGATCATTTCGCGGATCATGCGCTGTTCCGTCTGCGCATCGTCGAGCGGCGATTCCTGTCCCGGATCGACCTCGACGTCGAAGAGCATGGTGCCGAAGGTAAATGCATTGCCCGACTTTCGCGCCTTGATCCTCATGGTTCGGCAGCCCTTGGTGAATTCGAACGGTTCGGCCAGCTCAATCTCCTGCAGTTCTTCCGGCGTGAATCGATGTCGCATATGGGTGGGCATCAACGTATATTCGAACAGCGGACTGTTGTCGGGACTGGCAGGCGCACGCATGTACACATATTTGCCATCGGTGACGTTGACGTGGCCACCATAGATGCCGAACAGCCCGGCCTTGTGGACCGGTGCGTCATTGGCGATGGAGTCGCGCAGGGGAATGCCCTGCATGTCTTTGGGCAACTCCACGCCGAAGAACTCGAGCAATGTAGCCGGCATGTCGATCATTTGCACGATACCTCTACGGTGTTCGCCCGCACGACGGGAGCGCGGGTCCCAAATGAAGAGCGGAACGTGCGCGATCTCCTGGTAGAAGGGCTGCACAACCTTGGCCCACCAGTCGTGTTCGCCTAGGAGGAACCCATGATCCGTGTTAACGATGAGCATGGTGTCGTCCCACATCTCGAGCTCGTCCATGAGATCGAGGACCTTGCCTAGGTGCTCATCGCACATGCTGACTAGGGCCGCATATTCGTAGCGCACGTGCTGGACCTCTT
>JBJYXA010000473.1:0-14988 GCA_046259705.1 Caldilineaceae bacterium | reverse complement strand
TCTGCGCTCACTGACCCGAACCGCGCGGAAGGCTCCGCCATGCCGGCTGAATACTTCGACTGCCTGGAAGGCTCCGGGAAGATTCTGCGCGCCGGCCTGCCCGAAATCATCCCGGTCACGGAGTTTCGCGATATCTTCGGTATCGCCCTGACCAACATGATCGGCGGCGCGGACCCGGCCACGGAACTGGCGAAGGCGACAGAAGACTTCATGCCTATCTACGAGAAAAGCGAGCAGGGATAGGTCCTGCTTGCACCCTCCTCTGCGCAACAATGACAGACTGACAAAGGGCAGCGGGATGGCGTTCGGCCTCCCGCTGCCTGCCTAGGAGGTGACGATGACGTCGCGAGTTGGCAAATTGCGAAGGTCCGGGCACAGCGCGTCCGCGGGACAGGGCGGTTATTCGCGCCATCGAGCCTATGTCCGATTCCTGATGCCGGCCCTGATCGTGATCTTCGCCGTGATCGTATTCCCGTGGCTCTATACCATCTGGATGAGTCTTCACGACTGGCAGATGGGTATGGAGCGTACTTTCACCGGGTTGGCCAACTATCGCATGTTGGCTACCGACACGCGCTTTCTGGAGACTATCCCGCGGACGTTGTATTTCACCGTACTGGGCGTGGTGTTACCGGTAATCTTGGGCGTCTTCGCTGCCGAGGTATTTCACCAACGTTTTCCGCTGCGAGGCTTTCTGCGCAGCGTCTACATCCTGCCCATGATGACGACGCCGGTCGCCATCGCTCTCATCTTCATCATGATGTACCATCCCCAGCTTGGCATCCTGAACTACTTGCTGAGTCTGGTCGGTATCCCGCCCCAACTGTGGATCTACGACAAGAATACGGTCATCCCTGCGCTGGTGCTCGTGGAGACGTGGCAATGGACGCCGCTGGTGATGCTGATCGTGCTCGGTGGCTTGGCGGCATTGCCCGTTGAGCCATATGAGTCAGCCCTCATCGACGGCGCCACCCGCTGGGACATGTTCCGTTACATTACCTTGCCGCTGATCATGCCGTTCCTGATGGTCGCTATCATCATTCGAGCCATCGACGCGTTGAAAAGTTTCGACATCATTTTCGTCATGACGCAGGGTGGGCCAGGCACAGCTTCGGAGACGATCAACATCTACCTGTATCTGCAAGCTTTCTCGTTTTTTAATATAGGACACGCTTCGGCGGTGGTGGTTGTGTTCTTTGTCATCATCGTCTTGATGGCGGTTGTGTTGCTGACGGCACGGGAGCGGATGCGATGGACAAAGTGAAGAAACGATCGAGCCTAAGCCGCGGGCTGCGCAAGTTGGCGGCCAACCTGGCGTTGACCTTTGCCGTCTTTGTGGTGATTACGCCCGTGATCTTTGTTATGCTTTGGATGGTATCGCTTGCCTTCAAGAACGAGATCGACAACATCGCTTACCCGCCTGTATGGATACCCAACCCGCCGACACTGGACAATTACCGCCAGGTGTTTGCCCGCAGCCCGTTCGGGTTGTACACGGTGAACAGTGTAATCGTCTCCGGCTCGGCAACGCTATTGGGGCTCGCGCTCGGAGTGCCCGCGGCCTATGGTATCGCCAAGGGCAGGGCACTGGGAATGGCGATGCTGATCATGCTGGCGCGCATCACGCCCGGCCTCTCGTTCCTCATTCCACTCTTCACCCTGTTTCGTTTCTTCAAGCTGACGGGAACGCTCGTGCCGGTTGCGATTACGCATCTGGTGATCACGATCCCCATGATCGTCTGGGTCATGATCAGTTTTTTTGAGGATATGCATCCCGAATTGGAGGAGGCGGCCCTGGTGGACGGCGCCTCGATCTGGCAGGCATTTGCCAAGGTTTCCCTGCCATTGGCAAGGCCAGGCATCGCGGTAGCCGCCATCTTGGCCTTCATACAGTCGTGGAACAACTTTATCTTCGCCGCTGTCCTGGCTGGCCGTGAGACGCGCACATTGCCCGTCGCCGTGTTCAATTCGATGACGTACGAGCAATTGTCGTGGGGCCCGTTGGCCGCGGCGGCCCTAATTGTGACGCTGCCCTCGCTCTTCCTGACGATCTTTGTACAGCGTGACATCGTGACGGGCCTCGCCGCCGGAGCCGTGAAGGGATAGCGCTATTGCCTAAACGCTAGCGAAGTGTTTCGGCCTTGCGTACGCCATTGCGACTGATCTCATAGGTTTGCGGGCCGGCTTCTGCAGTAACCTCGAACTGCACCTCGAATGTCCATAGGCCAATGCCAACCTGGGCGTCCGCATCCGCTGGTCCCAGATCACCCACATAGTTGACGGCTCCGGACGCATCGCGCACGACTATGCGTGAAGCCACGGCGTTATCCCCGGCCGGATCCAGAATGGGCGGGATGGGAAACACGATGCGTACGATCCAGTGCATACCCGCCTTCGTGTACTGGCGCGAGGAATCGCCGCGATTGAGCGTCGCGACTGCGTACTCATCGCCATCCTCATCGACCACGTCGATATGAACGACGTCGTCATGTCCGTTGATGAACTCGATCAGTCCGTGTTCGGTAGCCAAGATGTACCTCCTTGTTATTTCGTTCCAAGGCAAACCGGTCGATGCGACTCTGCCGTACTATACCGTATGCGACCTTGCAGTCAAGGCGGCGCTTCACATGCCAGGCGGGTCATACTTTCCGCAGCGAACGGCTCTCCTGACCGGGAACTTGCGTTAGAAATCCCAATCCGTGTGGGGAACTGGCAGACACAGCACCTTGTCGAGGTCGGCCAGCAACTCGGCAGGACCTTCCAAATCGTCTGTAATGGCCAGGCCGGTTGCCGGACGTACGCCCAACCACATCCGCGTGAATGCGTTCACACTTGCGTGCATGGTCGGCAGGTTCGGATCCGAACCGGGCTGCGCAGCGGAGTCCGGCCCCAGCGTCGCAATGTAGTCGCCGCCGACGCCTCGCCACGGTTCAGCCGCGTCCAGGTATGCGTCGATAGGATCGCGCAATGACAGGTTGAAGCGAACCGGCTCCCCGCACAAATGCGTCACGGCCAGGCAGGCCGCTAAATCACAGATTCGCATTTGCCAGTAGGCATAGGCCTGGTTGTCCGCGCTATAGTCCGACTTCTCGCTGATGTGGTACTGGCGAAACGGGGCCACGATCAGGTCCTGCAACTGAATGTGAGCGGGTTCGTGCATGCGCACGGCGTGGACCTGGTCTCCCAGGCTTTTGATCACTGCCATCAGTTCAAGAAACTGCTCCGGCGTCTTGTAGACGAGCGTATCGATACGATACGGCCCGTTCTCGCCTTTGCTGCCTGCCCACAAGTAGTGGCTCAAGGTCTGTCCGTCGTCTTCGTAGTAGCCCAGTCCAAAGTTGGCTTTGCTCCAGGTCAGTTCCCCACGAAACGATTCCACTGGGTATACGTTGCAGCCACCATGAGTGCGATACCGATTTAGCCTGGCAGCATACATGGCCTCCACATTGTCGGCTGAGAGCCGCTTGGGCGGCCGCTTCATGCCAGGGACGCGCAAGGTCGCGGGATCGAAGCGCACGATGTGTTCGTAGGAGCCGGTGCCAAAGCCAAGGCGATTGTAGAATCCCTGCTCGAACATGCCCAGCGCGCTCACTGCGGCGCCCTCGTCGACCTGCCGTGCGATGAGCTGTGCGGTCAAACGGCCTGCATATCCCTGTTTGCGCGCGATGCGGCTGGTGGTAACGGCTGACACGATCCCCAGCCGCACCTCCTGGTCCAGATACCGCATATCTCCTCGTTGTGAGGCAACTAGACACTCAGGCTCACCGTCGATATCGGCGACGAGTGCACGCGCGCCGGACAGGAACAGATCCATAGCAGTTTCGGATTCGTCACTCTCGATCCAGCCGGTCTCGCGCCAGATGCGGTGGGCCGCGTCCTTGTCCTTCTCCGGGTCATACTCTCGGTAATCCATTGGTCGCCCTTTCCGCGTTCGAGTGTTGCTCGTCGTACTGGTCGCCTTATGCGCCACAAAATGATCCTGCATATCTGGGGCGCGAGAGCCAGTATACCGCAGTGCATGCGCCGGCAGGAACGTGGCGACGCCGTGGCTCCCTTCGCATTTCGGATGGCAAGATCACCGCATTCAGCGCGGAGTATACCAACGCTTTATTGAGCCTTCGGCTGTGCTACAATGTCCAGCTAGTTTGCCAGATCTGTACCGGATTTCGACTTCACGGAGTACTTGAATGTCAACCCTGGCCAGAACCACTATCGATTCGGAGCGCGCCGACAGCGCCGATGCCATGGCGCTGATCCAGGAATTGGAAGAAGTGCTTGATCCACTCTATCCTAGCGAAAGCCGCCATGGGTACGGAGTGGAGAAGATGTTGCGCGAAGGCGTGGATTTATTTGTACTGCGTGAGGAGGGTGTCCCCGCGGCCTGTGGTGGGGTGCAGTTCTTTTTCCAACATAACGGAGAGGAACCCTACGGCGAGTTGAAGCGCATGTACGTGCGGCCGCAGTATCGCGGAAGGGGATATGCCAAAACCATCCTGAATCATCTGGCCGTTGTGGCGCGTGAACGAGATGTCTTTCTGCTACGTCTAGAGACGGGCATCTACCAAGGCGAGGCCATCGGCCTTTACGAGGGCTGGGGTTTCACGCGCATCGGCCCCTTCGGTCCGTACAAGAACGATCCCCTGAGCATCTACTACGAGAAGCGACTGCAGGACTAGCGTGCCGTGGAGCACGGTCCCTTGCTACCGGTCCACATCGGACAAGCTGGTTTTGTTGGCGGCGATGCCGTGTACTGCTGCGCCCACTTTCTCGAATGATCGAAGCGCTTTCTAGAAGAATCCCTCACGAAGCTCGCGCAACGCCTTGCGCGCCTGTTCGGCCAGATCAAATGGCAGACCCAATTCCAGCGCACGCTCCAAATCGGCGATGGCTTCACCGCGATTGTCGAGCGCACGGTATGCGGCCGCACGCATGAACAGCATCTGTGCAGCGTCGGGATCGTAGCTCAAAACGGTGTTCAGGTCCCCCAGTGCGCTTTCAAATTCGCCAAGCGCAAAGAATGCCGCTGCACGATCCGCATAGAAATCCGCCTGGTCGGGCAGTAACTCGATCGCCGCCGTGTAGGAAGCCACGGCTTCGTCGTACGCTTCCTCTCGCATGTACATGAGTCCGGCCACATGACGGGCGTGTGCTTGTTCCGGGTCCAGAATGGCAACATGCTGCATATCAGCCAATGCGTCATCCCACTGTTCTCGCCACACGTTCACCAGCCCGCGATAAAAATAGGCCAGTGTGTACTCGGGATCGAGTTCGATGGCCTTGGAATACGCCTGTTCCGCCTCGTCGAACTGAAGCGTCATGTGATATTGCCGGCCAAGCAGCAACTGCTCTTCGGCTGCAGGATTACTGGACTCAAGGTCCGCGCTGAGGGCAGGGGCGTCCTCGGCCTGCATGCGGGCGAGTTCCTCCTGGGTGATGGGATTCTCGCCGGAGCGAAGCGCCTCTACCCATTGTTGTCTTTCGGCCGCAATAGCTTGTATCTGCGGGTTTTCGCTCTGCGCCCATTCACTCAACGCATCTTCGAAGTCGGCAACGGCCTTGTCATACTCGCCCAGCAGCGCGTACGTCAATCCGCGGCTGTCAAGGTATGACGCGCTATGACTGGCGCTCACAGCCTCTTCGCAATATGGCAGCGCAACGCTGGCCTGATTGTCCAGTGCGTAGAACCAGCAGATATTGTTTCTCGCGCCCGCTGCGTCCTCCGCCTCCAGCCCAAACGCAAGCGCATCCCGATAATCGTCGATGGCAGTCTGCCAATCTCCCCGCTTCATGTTGGACTCGGCGCGCAGAAAGAGCAAGCTGGCCTTCAAATCACCGGGTACTCCGCAATCCAGCACTTTGTCGAGTAACTCGACAACAGCGTCATAGTCGTCGGCGCGCATGAAGTCGGACATTGTAGCCAGCATCGCTTCACAAGCAGCGTCTGCGGACTCTGCTGAGTTCGGCGCGTCTGCCTCCGGTTCGGTCATGGGCAACGTGGACGTCGCTGCGCCTTCCCCGCGAGAAGTCTGTACCGGCTGGCAGGCCGCTAAGATTACTGCTAGTAGGATCATTGCAACGAGGATGGCAGCTCGTTGGAATCGAATGAACAACATGGTTTCTTCTCCTATCGCGCGCTTGTCGGGAGTCCTCAATTAGGTCCGCGCGCCAAGAATGGAACTCCCATAGAATGATACTGCCGGCGCGCCGACAACGCAATCGGAGTCTGAGTATTTGTACAGCGGATGGATTGGGCAAATCTGTAGGCGGGCCAATTCGTACTCAGTTTTACGCTGTCGCTGCCCTCAGGTTAGAATGACAGTCGGCAATGCCATGCCTTTTCCACACAACTATTGTTTCCATACGACCAGTTCCCGAGATGTCGACCCCATAGCGGAGAGCAGAGAGGACAAATTCGTGAAACTGACAAGAGTCACAATTCTCATTGCAGTGATCACCCTATCGCTGTTGGCAGGATGCCAGGCGACACAGCCCGAACCGACGCCTGCACCGGAAGAACAACTACAAATGGCCGTCCAGCGCGCCGAGCTGATCGGCAGTTCTTGGGAGGTGGAGTCATTTGGCGGTGAAGACGATGCGCTGGCCGTGATTCCGGGATCGGCGCTCACGTTGAATATGTTCGTCGAGCGCTATGGCGGTTACGACGGGTGCAATTGGTTCATTGGCGTCTATGCCGTTGATGGTGATACGTTGCGCTTCGACACGCCGGCCATCACTTCATTCATCTGCCAGGACGAAGCGATTTCCGCACAGGGCGCAACCTATGACTCTGCACTAGTCAACATCACCCGCTACGAAATGGAGGGTGACAAGCTGGTTACCTACACAGTTGGCGACCAGAAGATGGCTACCTTTATCCCGGCAGAGAAGACTGCCTTTGAGGGAACACCATGGACGGTCAAGTTCGTCAACTATGGTGACGGCATGACGCAGGCATCGGACTATGACTTTACCGTCACCGCACGATTCGAAGACGGCAAGATGACGGGGTTTGGCGGCTGCACCGAATACGAAGCAGGCTACGTGATCGACGGTGAGAGCATCACGGTTTCGGACATAACAGCTGCCGGCGACGAATGCACTGAAGATTCGGGTTCGAGCGAACTGCAGCAATGGTATTTTGATGCGTTGTCCGCCACCACTAAGTACGAGACGTTGGTAGCCAGCACGGTATTCGCCAGTGAGGACAACACTGCGCAGGTCTTGTTCGGCACGCCATAAGCACGATTTTCTGGTTCGCCCTTGCGACACGACGGTGACAGATCCACGAGACGCAGTGTCGCAGGGGTGTATCAGATAATATGCAATCCGCCGCGCTTGGCGTATCGCTCCGTTCGTCCCAACAAATGTCTCGAAAGAAATGTGAACAACACAGCGAAGAGGCCGAGAATGATCCACTCGAGCCATACCGGTTGTAATGTTTGCCATTCGCCATCGAAGCTGTAGTATCGGATCAGGTCGTATCCCCAAGTATACGGAATGAAGTAGGCGAGGAACTGAAGCGGCGCGGGGAAAGTCGATACTGGGAGATAGGCGCCGCCGAGGAACTCGAACAACATCCCCAACACCGACGCGATAGAACCAACCTGTCGCCACAGCAGGGCCAATAGCGCAATCATCACTCCCATGGCCGTCAGCGCCACCAACACGAGCGCGCAGACCAGCAGGATCATCAGCATATTGCGTACGCCGGCCCGGGCAAAGACCACGAGGAAAAGGTAGAACGGAACAAAAATCACCATACTGATGATCACGTCTGTCAGCACCGTGCCGACGTAATAGGCATACCGCGAGCCCGGATTGCTGTACAGATACTCCAGCGTCCCATTGTATAGATCCGTCGTGACCGCCTGAATGGGGGCCCACAGAGTCGGGCCGTTGAAGACCAGCAGCAAAAGGGCGCCTTGGAAGAAGAGAAACAGGTCCCGCCCGCTTAGCCCCTCCTGTCCGGCCGCACCAAACGTCGCCGCTTTTGCGATGAGCAAGAAAAACAGAATGCGTACGGCCAAGCCGACAAAGCTTCCGATCAAGTTTGGCAGATAGCGCCGTGCCACGTGCAAACCCTTGACCACGGTCGCATGGGTGATTTCCCAAGGAGGTACGGGCTTGGATAGGCTCTGTACGTTACCGGCGCTTATTGCCTCTTCCACGGCTGTGCTCACTTCTTCCCTGGATCGCTCGCTACCGTTCGAATCGTTCCGTGATGGTGCCAATATGGTGCAGAAATGCATCTTCTAGCGTAGTCGAATGCTGGCGGAAGCCGGCGACGACGTTGTTTCTGCGCAACACGCTGATAATCGCTTCCGCGCCGGCCATGACGTCCGATACGGCAAGAGAAACCCACTGAGGGTCGCGTTCTATTTCAAAAAGCACAGGCTCCAGCGCCATGAGCTCGGTTCGTACGCTATCCGGCAGTGCAGCGGATTCAATCTCGATAAAGTCTGATGCGCCCACGGCGGCTTTCAGATCGAACGGCGTACCGATTGTGGGGATGCGGCCGCGATGGATAAGAGCGACACGATCGGCCATCTCGTCCACCTCCGACAGTACATGGGAAGTGAGCAACAGTGATGTGCCGTTTTCACGCACAAGTTGTCGCAGAAAGTGCCTTATGCGACGCGCCACAATGGGGTCTAGCCCTTTTGTTGGTTCGTCCAGATAGACAAGAGGCGGTTCGTGCAGCAGGGCGCGGATGATAACGGCCGTCTGTTTCTGACCGCCGGACAGCGTGACGAACTGCCTGTCCAGATTGTAGTCGAAATCGAACTGCGCGGATAGCTTTCGGATCTGGACATCGATCTGGCTCTGAGTAAGGCCGCGTAGCCGCCCGAAAAAGAGTAGATTCTCACGTACCGTAAGACGCGCGTACGCAGAGCGTTCGGTGTCTTGACCAACATACCCGACTGTATGGCGGATTGCCTCGGCGTCGGCGTCCATATCATATCCCAGCACCTTAACACTGCCTCCGTCCCGGATCAACAGGGTGGCCAGAATTTTGATAAACGTCGTCTTACCCGCGCCGTTCGGCCCAAGTAGCGCCAATATTTCTCCCTGGCGCACGTCGAGCGACGCGTCTTCCAGCGCGACGACGCTGCCGTAGGTCTTGCGCAGATGATGGGCTTGGAGATAAAGACTCAACAGTCACTTGATCCGGGATGCTGGGTTCGAACAGGCAGGCTAGTCAGCGCTGAAGCTTCGGCTGCCATGAATGGTGCGTACTGCCGCAACATAATTCGACTGGACCTAATGGTCCCGCCTTGCTTCGATGGCATATTTGCCAATCGAATACTCCAGTGACTCCCCGCTCTCAAGTTGTGTCTGTAGCCGCAGCAATGCGTCCGCATGCGTGTCAACGCTGAAGCCGGGCACGAGCCAGGGAGCGGCCCTCAAATAGTACACGATTGCGCCCACGTCCTTGAAGCGCAGGCGACCATTCCATTCGGCTACGTCGACGATGGTGAGACCAGAAGCCTCCAATCGGGGAACGTACTTCTCGGGCGTGGAGTCCGGCCACTGCGGGCTGGCGTCGAATACGGCGAGCAGGTCGGCCGCCCACAGACCATGAATCTGCTGCGTATAGAACCGACCGTTCCGACTAAGGATGCGAGCCACCTCGAACGCGTTGAGACCCGAATGGCGATTCAGTACGACATCGAAAGCGCCGTCTGAGAAGGGCAGAGGATCTGTGTCGGAAAGTCTGGCCACTACGACGCTGCAGCCCTCACTAGCCAGTCGCCGTCCCGCCAAATACACGTTAGGCGCATAATCTTCGGTCGCGACAAGAACGGGTGACCACTGGGGACGCAGTTCAAGAAGACGCTCACCGCCGCCCGTACCCATGTCCAGCGCACACGTTGCGCTCTGCAACAATTCACCGGCATGCTGGGTATACGACCATGGCGGCTGTTCTTCGAACATACGGCCGTCGAGATACGAGAAGTCCCAGCCAATGAAGGGCACCTGTTCTTCGGCTTTCCAGCGAGCCAGCAATGTGGTATGTCGTTTGGCAATCTGGGGCATCGGCGTCGCCTCTTCTCAGAATAGGTTGGAAATCATCGAATCTATCTTGCCATCGAGGCTGTTCCATTCACAATTTCCGATGCATTTATTCTTCAGCGCCTTTACATATTATTGTCGCCAGCTTCCGAAAGCAGCAGGCCCTTCGCGGGGTTTCGCAAAAGTCAGAAAAGACGGCCATGTTGAGCGAAGCGAAACATCTTGCGCCTCGTGTAGCGGTCGGACCCTTCACTTCGATCAGGGTGACAATCTGCGAATCCCTGGAAGCCCAGGGCCCTTCGAAAGTTGTATTGACAGTCCGTGTATTCCCTGCTAATATGTCGCATAACGACATATTGAGGACGCATGCTTGCGAATGCCCAATACATGACAGATCAGCCGGACATCGAATCTATCCCGCCGCTCCGGGAAGCCACCCTCTGCATTCTGCTGAGCCTAGCTGCGGGGCCGAAGCACGGCTATGCTGTCATGAAGGATGTGACATCGTTGAGCCACGGCCGCGTCGAATTGAGTACGAGCACGCTGTATTCTGCCTTCAAGCGGCTCTTGGACCGAGGCTGGATCCGCAGAGTAGACGATCCCCTGCCGGACGAGACCGCTCGGGTCCGCAAGCATTATGAACTGACGGATATCGGCCGGCGTATTCTTGACGCAGAAATCGCGCGCCTTCAAGCGCTACTATCGGTCGCGCAATTACGTACGTCGGGAGGTCAGGCGTGAAATCACATGTCCGCCCCGCCCTTCTCATTTACAGCGCGTTGCTTCGGCTTTATCCTCGAGCCTTCCGAATAGATTTCGGGGAGGAAATGACGGCTGTCTTCCTGGAGCGCACAGAAGACGCGATGCGGAAGGATTGGATCGCCTACACTGTAGTGTTACTTCAGGAGCTTAGCCATCTACTATTGATTCTTTTGCTGGAGCATCGTAGGGCGTTACGGCAACGGCTTGATAAGCCCGCAGACGAACCGGGCGGCTTCATCCAAACACAGGTAGCTACCGGTCGGCGAACGGCGCCATATGGAATACGGTGCTACGAATCTTGGCCTCAGACACTGCTGGCCGGAGGGCCGATCCTGCTAATTGCCATTGGCAGCGTGCTAGCCACGTACTGTCCTTATATGCAGTGGCAGGTCTTGTTCGGCATTGCGCTGATCCTATTCCTGCTCATTGCATTCGGTCTGGCCTGGGTCCGGGGCTTTCCTGCCTGGTCCTACGTCCTTGTGGTCCCCATGGCCGGCGTAACCTTGCTAGGTATCTTCATGACTGTGATTAGCGGTGAGATGTTGAACCTCGTTGTACCGGCCGGCGTAATCTTCACGCTCTCGGTGGCCGTCTGGTTGAGCGGATTAGCGCGCCCGCTGCGACAGCTCGTCCACGGAGTCTGGCAGGACTGGACGTTGCTGGCATTCGGCATGTACGGCCTGTTAGGCGTGGTGACTTCTCTCGTTTTCGACGATGCCAACTACAACGACCAAACGCCTTACTACGCTTTGGCGATCGTAGCCGGCGCGGCCGGCGGGCTGCTGTTCTTGCGCAGTCCCCGTCCATGGATGCGGATGTCATCGCTTCTTGGTGGAGTCACGTTGGTGGTGATGGCTGGTGCGCTGGACCAAGCCCACTTCGCGGCAGACTCATTCTCATTTCAGAGCCACGGGTGGATGGTCAGCGCGTGGCTGGTATCCCTGTGGTTGATTGCTTTTCCGGCTTTCGCCCTTGGCGCCATACGCCGCGCAGTGCTATACAGACGCAGTCCGTAGCTTTGCCTAGATTGGGTTCTTGTGCCTTATTGCGTCAAACGGCGGCTACTTTGTGTAGACGACGGCGCCATACCCGACGACCTCACTGCGAGGACCGCATGTGTCGCCTGAATTTCGATAGTCGACGACGTGTGGGGTCCAGCCCAGGCGGTCACCGATCGCCATCAGCGCCAGGATGCCGGCGATGCCGCACGCTTGCCCGCTGAGCGCAGTGACAAAGTCGCTGTCCGCGATAGCGTCGAGCAGGGTACGGTCCGTTCTCTCCGCCTGCGCGTAAGGGAGATAGTGACTCAGATCGGAACTGACGATTATGAGATCATGCGAGGCATCTGCCAGCCGTAGTGCCAGGTCCTCTGCCACGCGTTGCGGATCGACCTCCTCATCGAACAGCATGGGCACGATACGTGCATTGGGAAGAACGGTCTGCACAAAAGGAAGCTCCACCTCCAGGCAATGCTCCGGCGCGTGCGCTGCATCGACCAAATGGTACGGATCGCCAAGTTTCAACAACGCGTGCACCTCGTCAGTAGCGACGGTCACTCCACCGAGGGGCGTTTCGAATACTTCTGCGCTGGACAACCCGATGCCGTGTACGGGCATCCGGTGCGCGGGACCCATGAGATAGACGATACGTGCGGAAGCTTCTGGCGGAGTCTGCGGTGTTTCTTCTTTTGCGGCCACAGAGCTGAATCCTGCTGCAGCCACGATGCCACTGCACACATATCCGGCGTGCGGGACAATCAGCCCCCGCGCAGGAGGCAACTTCATCGTCCGTGCGTTACCTAGGTAGTCGCGCACAATTTGTGCAAGATCAGACTGTTTTTCCGGATAGAATCTGCCCGCCACCGCCGATCGGCGGATCTTCTCAGCCTTAGCAATGTAATGGGGCATGGTCGGCTCGCTTTCCGGACATTTTCTTTCTTCTCGGCGTAGTCATTGCCAGACGCCTGCGATGCGTGTAGCGCAGGTGGGGCAGACGCCGGGCGTATCCCAGCGCGTATGCACGCGGTAGCCGGATCGTTGTATCAGGACCGTGCCGCACTCTGGGCAGACGGTGTCCGTACAACCGCGGAGCAGGCTATCGTGCCAGATATTGCCGGTGTACACATAGCGCAAACCAGCCTCCTTTCCAATCTGCCAGGCGCGTTGCAGCGTCGCACCAGGCGTAGGCGGCCGGTCCTGCATCTGGTAATGCGGCATGAAGCCGGAGACATGCCAGGGAATGTCTCGGCTCACGTCTGCCAAGAAGCTCGCGATATCCATCAGTTCTTGGTCGCTGTCGTTGAGACCTGGAATCACAAGCGTCGTAACCTCGACCCACACATCTGTCTCCTGGACCAGGTGCTCAATGTTGCGTAGCACTGGAGCCATCCGCGCACCGCAGAGTTCTTGGTAGGTCTCTTCACTGTACGCTTTCAAATCGAGGTTCACGGCGTCAAGATACGGGGCGATCGTGTCTAGTGCGGACAACGTCTCATAGCCGCTGGACACAAAGACCGTGCGCAGTCCGGCGTCGTGGGCAAGGCGCGCCGTATCGTAAGCGTACTCAAAGAAGACCACGGGCTCATTGTAGGTGAAGGCGACCAAGGGGATGCCGTTCTTTAGGCAATAGTCGACGATGGCCTGGGGTGGCAGCGTTCGCCCGATGGCATCACTATTTGGATCAAAGGAGCGAACCTGGGAGATGTCCCAATTCTGGCACCAGGCACAACGGAAATTGCAGCCTACCGTGCCGATGGAGAAGATCGGCTGTGCCGGCATGAAGTGGTGCAGCGGTTTCTTCTCGACAGGATCTACGTTGGCGGCGATAGCCCTGCCATACACGACGAGCTGTAGCTGACCGTCTATGTTGCGACGCACGCCGCACTTCCCCGACGCGCCAGGGGCGATCGCGCACCAGTGCTCGCACGCCGTACATTGCACATATCCTTTGTGCAACGGACGGTTCAATATGGTTGGATGAATCATTTGTGCCTCGCATAGGAAACGGCCGAGCGCTGGCACAGCGTGGGGAGCTAGGTAGTGCCAAGGCTTCCGGAGGCATACCATTCGCTGTCAATCTGACCACCAGAAGAACCTTGAACCCTGCCTGGTCAATGAGCTTCGGTCTTGCCTGAAAATCGTTGCGCGACGAATGGGGCCGTCGACAGTCCGAACCGAAAGACTATCGCGGCGCCAGGGTGCGCTGCCATTCCTCGATTTCGTGCGCATGGTCGGCAAAATCACCGGCGATGGCCTGGATATTCTCCGCGACCGAGATGGGATTGTCCCATCCTGGCACAGCCACCTCATGCGTCCAGTCCGCTTCATCGATAGTATACAAATAACGCGCAAGTTCCTGATACGACAGTTCCAACTCACGCAATAACTCGATCATGTCGGTGGAAGCGTATTGCATCACGAATGCCGCGTTGACGTCGCAGAAGTCAGTTCCCGGATCCACCAGCACGTCAGGCGTTTCATCGTTCAGAATTGACCCTGAGATTCCTATCGCAGCCCGGTTCCATCCAATTAGGTGAGCGACGACATCGCGCGGCGCCCAACCATTCATGGGGCGCCGAAACTGCTCTGGCGATAGCTCCCGAATGGTGCGCATGAACTGATGCATGTTGGCCTGCAGGTGTTCGCTCTCTTGCCGAATGGCGGTCATATGCGCCTCGTATCAGTTGGCCCACCCGCCGCAATACGCGGTGGCATTGGTTGACGAATGCTATCCTATACGACTCAGCGCGGGCTAGCCCGGCGTGAAGGCAGATCGAAACGCTTCCAGAATCTCCTCTTCTGAGGATAGTTCTCCCGAGCCCTCTGCCTTGAAGGGAGTCGCTTCGGCGCGGCGCTTGATGCCTCGCAACATTTGCCGTTCCATGAGGAAGTTGATGGGCTCGAACAACACACGCCAAAGGATGAAGTTGGCTAGGTCGGCGTGAAAAGCGCCGCTATTACGAATAACGAGCCGTGTCTTGGTCTTTGTAACCGGTCGCAGGACGAATGCCCAACTATCACCGATGACCAATGCGCGTCCCTCTTCCAGGAGAGCAACGGGCATCGTAGGTGCATACGGATGCAGATGGATCGGATCGCCGACACTCAGTTTTTGGTGCTCAGGCAGTATCTGTTCTGCACTGGGCGTAGCGTGTGATCCTAGACTCTCCAGCCATGCGTAGCTATAGAAACCGCCGCGACCCTGGCCGATCTG
>JBJYXA010000472.1:0-1582 GCA_046259705.1 Caldilineaceae bacterium | reverse complement strand
ACCGTCTTCAAGAGAATCCGGACATCCATGAGCACAGTCCAATGTCGGGCATACTGGAGATCGAGACGGACCATGTCGTCGAAGGTGATAGCCCCTCTTCCTTCCACCTGCCACAAGCCCGTTATTCCCGGCTTGACTTCAAAGATACGCCTCAGGTGCCAGGGACTGTAGGCGTCGACTTCATAGGGGATGGGGGGGCGTGGACCTACGAGGCTCATATCGCCCATGAGCACGTTGAAGAACTGGGGGAGCTCGTCGATGCTGGTCTTACGCAGGAACCGCCCAAGAGGCGTAATGCGGGGGTCCGCCTCTATCTTGAACCAGGCATTACGCTCTCCCCTATCTTCATCCTTATCTTCATCTTCTTCATCCTTGACTTCACCGCCGATTAAGTGCTCCACATGCTGGCGATGCACATTCTGATCGGCGTCCGCCCACATCGACCGAAACTTGAGAAACATAAAGGGCTTGCCGTCCTTTCCGAGACGAACCTGACGAAATAATGCCGGACCCCTCGATGTCGTCTTGACGGCGATAGCCGCCGCGATCATCAGCGGAGAAAGCACCACGATTCCAAACAGGGAGCCGAAGATGTCAAGTAGCCGCTTCAAGATAAGCTGAGATTGGGGGTGCATTGCTGGTTCGGCATCAATGGCCGGCAACTGCAGGTCCCCAGCCAGGGGGGACTCCATCGGCGCCTTTCCGAAAAAGAAGGGGGTCTGGGAACAGTCGAGCAGCTCGAATCTGAGCGGAATCAGCGCCTCTTGCGACTGAATCCGTTCAATACATTCCCTCGCCCCCTGCTCCCCGGCATCGGTTAACAGAATCCCAATCGCGTTTTCCCCGTACCAACCCAGCAAATCGGTCTCGCGAACCCTGAGCTGTAGCGTCTTCGACAGGGCGAGAAGCTCCTCCGAGGAGACCTTTGCAGATTCGTCGAACGAAACGATCACGAGCACGAGTTTCGTGTGACTGCGGATCGCTCGCAGCTGCTCACGCCTCGCTGCCTCGAGAAATAGGCTCCTCGGAAGCAGCCGTGGCATCAGTTTGCCTGACCACGCCAGCGCGATATGCGGAGCGTGCCCCCTAGGGAAAATCGCGCTTGCGTCGTGCTTGTCACATCCCGCTAGCGCGGTGGCGCCGGACCTTGCCTCTTCGGGCATTTCAGGCATTCCCCCTCCTTTGCGTATCTGCCCACTGCCTTGTATCTGCCACTACCTTCGGATCTTCATCCAATGTGCCGCAGCCGAGTGGCACTGTGCTGCAAGCTTTCTGTACAGACGCCCATAGCGCCGGCCGTCCTTAGGTGGTTGGCGCAGCGTTCGCGCTCCGACGCGGTAGGCATGGAGGAAGCGCTCGCCACGAATTGTTGCAGCGGTGTTACGAGAATCTCGTTGCTTACGCACCCTCCCCTGGCCCCACGCTCCCCGCAGAAGGGTTGTATCGGATTTGGCGCACTACACCTTGGTGCCGCGGGGATGCCTGTGAGACAGATCGCTTCGCGCTAGTCTGTGCGTTGCGTCACAGTATGCAAAATCGTCCGGCATAATCAACTCCTTTCCGATGACGTGTGCAGTTTGTC
>JBJYXA010000471.1:0-7861 GCA_046259705.1 Caldilineaceae bacterium | reverse complement strand
AGAGTGATTCCGGCGACGATATCCAACGGCACCCGTTTGGAGTCGATCGGTATGATCCCTTCGAGAATAGGGAAACGACGAACTGGGGTCTTTGTGGCGGCTGTCATTCAATCCTCCTTTTCGAGCAAATAACTACCAGAGAGTTGAGGCATTGCGGACCCTACATCGGCCCGAAAGGGCTCATTGTTTCATCGCGATCTCTAGACTTCTCGCCTATGTACTGTAGGCGAAATCGCACTCAATATCTGTTGCCCATGGTTCAACGCGAAGATGCCCGAAAACTACACGCCCCGCTGTGCATGAATTTTGGAAGTTGACTGGAAGATTTTCTGAATGAAGCCCGTTTCTGCGATCAGTGTTAGGTCCGATCAATATCGGACTGAACACTAGACACACGAACGCTCACTTATTCTGCACATAGACTAGACGATATCTCGATCTTCGTCCAACCTGCAAAACGGCTGAGCAGGCGCCGAAAAAAGCAAGTCGCAGCAGAATTGCTTCTCCGCAGTGCATCGACCTCCTGTGCTGGGCGAAGGCTGCCGTCACGTCGCCGGTTCAGGCTGCGGCGCACACACGGGGGTTCGGACCGATTTCACCCGTTGGCGTAACCAGGTATACGCTCTGTCCCCCGCTCACCGGTCTTCCGTGGCCACTCACGGCTGCACGTATCTTGCCGGTACGATGCGGTCGTGACCGGCCGCTCAAAATCACGAAATCTGGTGCAAATGACCACCAGGTCTCCTATTTGCAGATGGTTGAGCGGTACTTCTTGCTGGAACTCCAACTGCGGCGCCAGTTCCGGGGTAGGTGCCATTCTGAACGCAGTGTAGCATCTGCGTCACCAGTGCAAGAGATGCTTACCTTAGTTGCCGCTGTGCCGCCGCTGTGCGCACAGCATGAAATTCTGTCGCCGAATTGAAGTGCATCAGGGAAAATCCTGGCTATTGACAAGCGGCGAAAACGCGAGTAAAGTCTTGCGACTCTGATCGCGAGCCAGCAACACGATCTGGGCGCGATCCAACGCTTCTTCCGCACAGTTGGATTCCTGGCACAGTACAAGTACATAGGTTGCGCTACTGGTGGACTATGAGTTGCCGTAGCGCGGACCCCGTTCCACTTGCAGCGGCTGTTCACCGCTGCCGGTTGCGCTCGTTGCTGCGGTGTTCTTTGGTACCGCACCTTGGCTTTGTGTTGTCCTGAATGCCTAATCTACGGCAAGAAAGCAAGAGTTTGCATGCGTGCAATTCGTTGGTTGCTGATCGTGGCTGTTGTCCTGCAGGGATTCACACCGGCCTTGGCCTATGCGCAAGGGGAGAACCCACCCCGTTCGGCGCCTCAAGCTGCCGCGCAGGAAACATCTGCGCCCGATCTACAGAATGCTATCCAGTCGTCGCCCAGCGATCAAGGGCCTGTCTACGCGCCCGCAGACGTGCCCAATGGCGTGGCGGTGACCATCACGGTCGACCCGGCCGAGATCGCCGCCGGTGAGGCAATTGTCGTCAGTGGACAGGGCGCGCCGGCAAGCGCAAAGATTCGTCTCGCCACCGTGAGCGATGGTATGACCCTGGGTATCGAAGATGTGACAGCCGGGGGGGACGGCGTCTACACAGCAGAGGTTCCGGTGGACGCCGCCTATCCCACCGGGGACGTGCAAATCTGTGCACTCGTCGTGGGCGTGGAAAACGCCGCCGTCACCTGCACTACGCTGAGAATCACGCCGCCCGCCAATGGGAGCTTGAGCGGTCGCCTGCCCCTGGACGGTGTATCGTCCGCAGGCGCAGAGGCCATCGACGCCCAGTTCCAACTCATGAATGCATCCGGTGCGGTGCGATACACCACTCCGCTGGCTGCCGACGGCAGTTTCTCGCTGGCCGATGTCGCGCCCGGCCCCTACCTCTATGCGGTGATCGGGAGCGTCCCCAAACTGGCCGACCTGGGTTCGTTGACGGTTCAGCCCAAAAAGGACGGTTTTCTCGAACTGGCAATACACAAGAGCTGTACGCTTACATCCCTGCTCAAACCGACCACTGCGCTGAATGTCAACCCTTCGCGTGTGGAATTCACGCACAAGAGCCGCAATTTCGGCCTCTTTCGTACCTATGAGGACGTGCGTCGTCCCTTCGGAATCTACGTCACCGGCGTCAAGAACGATGTGACCTTCACCGCATCTCCCCAGGCAACGGGTCAAATTGACAACGTGATCTTTGAGTTTTATGGCGTCAACGGCCAGGTCATCCAGCGACTCGATGACAACACCGCACCCTATTCAGTTGTCTTTGACGTGGGCCGCCTCCCCGCAAACAAAGGAGAACTTCTGCCCTGGGTCAGCATCACGCCCGTGGTCGGGGGGCAAAATCAATGCCCTTCCCTATATGATTTCGACGTAATGGGCAATCCCATGTCGACTCCATATATGCAGCCACTGCCCTATAGCCGCACGATTTGGGACGGCGCGTCACGTACGTATCAATTCGAGGGCGTCCTACCGTACGTGGAAGATCTGTTGCCTGCCCATTACTCGCTGGGGACGGTGCCCTTCCTGGGCGAAATCAAGAATGAGTTCAACACCGGCGTCTACGTCAAGGGATATTTCGACCTGGAGGGCAAGGCGCGCATCTTCCTAACCGAGGTCTTCGCAGATGCGGTGTTGCTGAGTCTGCCGATTCTGCCCCCTGGCCAGCTACGCGAAAACATCACGCCGCCCGGCCTTGGCCTCGCTGAGTTTGATATCCGCAATCCGTCGCACATTAGTATCCCCTACGGCCCGCTGGAGCTGTTTCAGAAAGACATCATCTCGGTTCCCTTTGTGAAGATTCTGGTATTTACCTACTTCGGCATCGTCAATGCCTATGTCTCGGGCGGGCTCACTTTCGGTGTCGGGCTCTATCTGGAGGGGGAGGTGCGACCATTGGCGCCCGCCCTGGACTCCACACTCACCGGCGCGGCCAGTCTCAGCGCCGAGCTAGGGCTAAGCGCCGACATACTCTTGGGGATCGTCGAAGGCGGCGGCGGGCTCGGTGGCGAAATCTGCGCCGGCTTGCCACTTCGTGCCGTCTTGTCGGATGTGCCGGATGTCTATTTCGACAACCCATATGTCGGCGGGCGGCTCTATCTTGTCCTGTGGGCTTCCGCCGTTTGGGGACTCGTCAAGACACGCACAACCAAGGACCTCACTGATTTTGGCCGCGGCTGTCCGGGAGCCGCGGCAGCCATCGTCCAAAGCGAACCGCCCGCGCCTGACGTTTTCCGTTCGCCCGCGATAGCCGCGTCCCTGGACGGCCGCATGCTGGCGGCGTACGTGGAGAATACAGCGGCGCCGGGTGCAACCCCGCAAGTGCAAATCCTGGCACGCCTTCAGGACTCGGTCACTCCCGCATGGAGCGATCCGGTCGCGATAAGCGATCCAGCGCACAGCGCCCAGAGTCCGGCCGTGGCCTTTATCGGGGCAAATCACACCCCCATGGTGGTCTGGACGGAGAATACGCTCACTGCAGCGGAAGCGGCTGCGTTGGGCGATGACGACCCCGCGGCGCACATGCGTCATCAAGAGATCTTCTACGCGTTGTGGAATGACGGTTGGGGAACGCCGATCCGATTAACCAACGATGCGCTGCCTGACGGGCTGCCTGAAGCTGCCGGCACGGACCTAGGCGCTGTCATCGCCTGGACAACTGACCTCGACGGCGACGCTAATACGCGCGGCGACCAGCGCATCGCCGTCTCCACCTATGACCCTAACACGGGGCTCTTTGGCGCACCCAGCATGCTCGGCTTCCCGGAGCCCGGCCTCGACAATGTCGTGCTGAACAACGATGTCGCCGTCGCTATCGACGAATTCGGCTACGCCTATGTGGCGTGGGTCTACGACCTGGATGCCGATCTGAGGACGGGTGACGATCGCCATCTGGCTGTGGTCTACGGGAACAATGGGGACTGGGAGTTCTTGAATACAAATACGCTGCCTGCCCGCGTCGATTCGCCCACGATAACTGTTTCCTCAGCAGGTCTGCAGATGGCCTTTCTCGTACGCCAGCCTACGCCCGACGACGGCGAGGTAGGCGTGTTGGGTACCAACGGAGAGCTCTGGACGGCTCTCTACATCAACGGCGATTGGTCACGGAATCCCATGCACGATGACATCGGAAATTCGATCTTTGCGGAGCAGCCGAAATTGGATCACGGAGTGGATGAATCGCTGCTGGTCTTCCGGCGCTTTGACGACCGGACCAAGCGTGGCGCGCTGGGGCAGATCAGCGTAAGCCGTTTCTATGATGTGGAACCAAACATGCCGCCGCTCTCTCTGACCGACGCGCCCAACCAACAGTGGCTGCCCGCCATCGCCATCAACCCGGTCGACAGCCGGGCAGTGGTGCTACATTCCGCACTGGCGGTGAGCGCGGCTATGTCGGCGCAGACAATGGCCGAGCCGCTGGCTGCCGGCCAAGCCCTGCCTGCCGTGCAAGCGGGCGCGTTGTCAGACAGCGCCAACCCTGTCCTCTTTTTAACCTTGGAAGACGCGGCGGATCCGGCGCTGGATCCGCTGCGAGTCTCGATTGCGGCGCCCGCGCCCGGCGCTTCGATTGGCATCACGGCGACCGTGCGCAACGTGGGCCGCAAGGATACGAGCGACGTGACGGTGAGTCTCTATGCGGGGACTTCAGCCGCGGGTAATCTCTTGGATTCGAAGTCCGTGCCGAATACGCTGGAGTTCAACGCCACTTCGACGCTGCAGTTCTCGCTGGTCGTGCCCGCAACGCTGGGCGCCGGCGGGCAACTGCCGCTCTATGCAGAACTGGTAACCAGCGGCGAAAACATCACGACCACTAATGACTCCGCTACGCTTAGCCTGGGTGGTCTCAGCACGCCAAGCCGTGTGGCAATGGTGGGCGCGAACCCTGACTTCGCTGGTGCGCTGGACATGATCTGGTCCGGCAACGCGGGCGAATATGTGACGGGCTATCGCATCCTGCGCGCCGATACGCCGGCCGGGCCATGGACGCTGGTAGGCGAAAGCGCCGTACCCAGCTTCACCGAAACGATGGCGACGACCGGCCGGGCCTATTGTTACGCGGTGCAGGCGTACAACGCGCAGGGCGCACGATCCCTGCCCGGGCCGGCTACGTGCGCAGCCGGCGTCCCGCCGGCCGTGACCGCGCCGGGTGGACAAAACGCGATTGAGGGCAAGGCTAAGTCCTTCGAAATGGGCAGCTTCACCGATCCAAACCCAGGCGGCTCATGGGATGTATCCGTCGATTGGAGCGATGGGCCCGCCGATGCGTTCAGCGCCACCGCGACCGGCAGTCTAGGCAATCGGTCCCACACCTATGCAACAAGCGGCAGGTACACCGTCACCGTGACGGTCACGGCCAAGGATGGCAGTATGGGCGCCGCGTCTTTCTCGGTGACAGTCAACGCAGAGTCCGCGTCAAACAATGATGTCTACCTGCCCTCCGTGTTGAGGTAGGGGCCAATTCGCATGTGGCAAGTATCGGTCTCTTCGGAGGGGAGCCGCTGCTGCGGAATCTTGCCGAAATCCTGACCTTCATGCGCGAGCAGCACATAGCGCCCGTTCTGCCGTGATCAGCAAAGACTCGCTGATCACGGCAGAACGGGCGGCAGCCGAGTTGTCCAAGGAATTGACAATTGCAACGTTCTACAAAGCGATATACTGTTCGTGTAGTTGGGGCAATGGTTGGCTGTGTGGCCCAGTCCAGCCCTCACAGCACAATCAGACACGAATTTCGTGACAGTTTATCGCAGATTGAGATCTGGAAAGTGCAGGTTGCACGATGAGTGACCAGACTTCATGGCATAACCAAGATGCTTTTTGGGAGATGGTCGAACCGATCTTGTTCAACCAACAACGCCTATCGAGTGCGCCCGAAGAAGTTGATAAGATCATCAAGCTGTTGCAGATCGAGAAACCGGCCAGGATCCTAGATCTCTGTTGCGGGGTCGGCCGCCACAGCCTTGCCTTAGCCCGGCATGGATTTGATGTGGTCGGCGTGGATCGCACGCAGCGCTTTATTGAGAAGGCGCGGCAAGAAGCCGCTCGACACGGTCTGGATGTGCAGTTCCTTGTGGACGATATGCGGGAGTATTGCCGACCCGAGGATTTCGATATCGTCCTGAACCTGTTTGGCTCATTCGGTTATTTCGAAGATCCGGAGGCCGACCGTAAAGTAGTCGAACACATGGTTGCCTCTTTACGACCTGGCGGAAAATTGTTGATCGAGACCATGGGCAAAGAGATTCTCGCCAGGAGCTTTCAGGAAAGAGACTGGACGCAAGAAGGCGACTTATTGTTGCTGTCCGAAAAGAAGGTCGGTCAAGATTGGCGCCGTATCCAAACCCGGTGGATTGCCATCAAGGGCAATCAACGGATGGAGCATCGAGTCTCGGTGCGTTCCTATTCCGCAGTGGAACTCTCCTCGCTGATGTATGAATGTGGCTTTCCTGCCGTGCAAGTTTATGGCGATCTTGAAAGGAGCGCCTATGATCAGACGGCGAAAAGGTTGGTCGTAATCGGGCACAAGTAGCCAGGGATTTCCTCAAACAGGGCGCAGCCGTGAACATCTTTGGATGCCGCCGGATCGGGGAGCGCTGTGTGCGGCACGGCCGACGCCCCAAGGTTCCCCGAGACCTTCACATTGATGTAGACCTCGGGGGTCATCTGGTTTCGAACAGAATGCCCAATCACAACTGCTACACTGTCCCAAATGGCATAGACGCATCTATTGTTATACGTCAACCGGTAAGCGCCATGGCGGAATCCGTCCACGCAAGCCATTCACGCGTTGAATCCAGCAGCAGTTTGTCTCGAAGTACTTGACACCTGCCGAGAACAAGCGCGTCTGTAAGCGGCGGATGGCGAGCACACTGCCCTGGTGTTCGATCCGCGGCGCACCCAGCAGATAGACACGCAGTTCAGCAGGAGGATGCACGGTGATCCTATCGTGAAATCAGAACGAACCAACGGCGCGATGTAATTGGCGACGGGGGTAATGCCTGTTTGCGGCGATGATGGCGGAACGGCGAGGTCGGTTACCGGGGCGTATTATCGCGCCGATGTCCATCGCCGAGAATTCGCTGCGATCCGTACCGGCTGCAGGGACGGAACGGCAGACTGCTTTCCAAGTTTTGCGGTTTCGCAGAGATTTCGGCGCGCCTTCTCGCCGTAAACACGATAGCGCAGGTCGTCGCCTACGTCGCACGCGCCGGCGCAGTCCTAGTGACCGAGTTCGATCACAAGTTCTTGTAATTGATTTTCCTGGGCATCGCGCAGGATCTTCCTATCCGGGTTGCACGGCTACAAGCTAGCGTACGGCTCGTTCATAAGTGCCTTGTCCCCCAGCCGCCGGCGATCTACAATGCTGCCACCGACACGAACGGCTCGCTCATCACTCCTCTCCTCGCAGAACAGCGACAGTGCGGACACAAGCTCTTGGCCGGCGCTCACCCCAAGCGTCCTGATCTTCGATAGCACATGCCACAATTCGGCATTTCATTGCGTTGACCCTTTTGGACATGGCTCCCCCGTTCGATAGTTGCAAGTCCAGGATTGTGCCCTGGACCGACAGGATAGGCGTACTGCGATGACAGAGATGCGACAGAAATCCCACCCTGAAGACAGCATCCGATCGCCGCAACAAAACGGCCAGCAGATCGACACCGGCGGCGGCGCGACCGTGGGCGGAGACGCCTCGGTAGGTCACGATTTCATCGGGCGCGACCGCATCACCATCGGCCAGGTTGTGGTCGTCATGGGCGGCAGCCGGCAGGAGGTCGCAGTCAAGAGCGCGCCGGCCGAGGGCGAATCGCCCTACCGCGGCTTGGAGATCTTCAACGTGGCCGACGC
>JBJYXA010000470.1:0-21680 GCA_046259705.1 Caldilineaceae bacterium | reverse complement strand
CCTGTCGGAATAAGCCCCCGAGGGACCCGAAGTCGATTCGACTTTCTTCTGGAGGGCGGCGGGGGTAGCGAGATGTGGCTGGAAGTGAAGTCAGCTACCCTCGTGGAGGACCGGATCGCCCTGTTTCCCGACGCTCGGACAGAGCGCGGCCGCAGACACGTGCTGGAGCTGGCCGATCTGCGCGAAAGCTTTGGCTTACGGGCTGCTATCGTATTCATCGTGCAGCGGGCCGACGCGGACGAGATGCGTCCGCAATGGGTCATCGATCCGGCGTTCGCCTCCGCGCTACACGAGGCCTATCAGCGGGGCATTGAACTCCATGCCTACACGTGCACCGTTACCCTACAGGAGATTTGCGTTGACAGGCCTATTCCGGTGGTTGTACCTCCAGTTGACGAAGAAGCTGTACACTAAATGGGCCGGGATTTACGACTTGGTAAGCGCCATCGTCAGTCTCGGCCAGTGGAATGGATGGCGGCTAGATGCGCTGCAATACGTGCGCGGAGAGTGCTTATTAGAACTTGGTCCGGGAACAGGCCATCTGCTTGCCGCCATCGTGGATTCAGGACATACCGGAGTGGGCGCGGAAGCCTCACCTCAGATGGCTTTGCGAGCGGCACGTCGATTCCAGGAGCGCGACCGGCAACCGGCCGTCGTGCAGACGTTTGCGCAAGCACTGCCGTTCAAGGATGAATGTTTCGACTCCGTCGTTTCGACGTTCCCGGCAGCCTACATTTTGGATCAAGATACGTTGCGTGAGGTCGTCCGCGTTGTGCGCACCTCTTCGCATGGTTCTGCGCCTGGACGATTGGTCGTCGCGGGGTTGTGGGCGGATACTTCAAACAGCATTTGGCGGACGCTGTTTGCGCCGTTCTACGGACGGCCTCAAATCAGAGCAATGAGCGACTTTACAGCGTCGCTGCAGGAAATTGGCCTGAGTCCGGCCATAATCGAACGCTTGTCGCACCATTTCCGGATTGGATACGTCGTGGCCGTGAAGCTCCGCACCGAACCTTGTGGCCAGGTTGGCTCACACGTCGAAGCGTAGGAAGGATGATCAAGCAAGTGGTTGACAAACCGATAAATCTGGCGGGGCTGCACTCCAACGGTATTCGTGCGCAGGTGACGGGACGTTCCGCCGCGTCTGATACGCCAGATGGAGTTCGCCTGGATCTCTTGGCCGGTACTCGATTTGATGGGTATGCGAACGCGCAGCTTGACGACTATCGAGTGGATCGATGCACCAGCTTTCGCTGGTCAGCGAATGTGGAAATGACGGTGCGCGCCCGTTTCACGGCTTCCGCTGACGAACTGGCCGGTACGGCTGGCTTCGGTTTCTGGAACGCACCGATCGGACTTGGCGTGCGCAGGCTGCCATCACCACCTGCCGCAGTCTGGTTCTTTTTCGCGGGTCCCAACTCCAATATTGCGGCGGCGCGGGGCGTTCCTGGGCATGGATGGAAGGCTGCTTCCATAGACACTCGAAATCCGCTCTTCCTTGCGTTGTTGCCGGCCGCGCCTATCGCACTGCCCATGTTGCGCTTACCCGGCCTTTATGCGCAACTTTGGCCCGTAGCGCAGCGCGCTATGCGGGTGGACGAGCGCATGTTGAACTCGCCTCTCGACGAGTGGCATGACTACTCCCTCATCTGGACGAAGGAACTCGTACGATACGTAATCGACGGTGAGGTGGTTCACACTTGCCACGAGCCGCCTCGGGCACGTATGGGTTTTGTTCTCTGGCTGGACAATCAATGGATGGTCGCGACGCCGCAAGGGCGTTTCGGCCAGGGTACCGTTCCTGTTGCACGGCCGCGCAGCATGGAGGTCGCACAACTGCAACTACTGCAGATATCGCCGTAGTCAACATGCAACCACGACGATATCTGCAACCGGTTCTAGATTCCCCTACTTTGCTTCCCGTCTATCAGTCACACGGCGCATTCCCTACGCAGCGCGCCTCTAGGGACGACAGGATGGCGACGTTGACAATTTCTCGCACGTCCGCGCCTGTTGCCAGCGCCTGAATTGGCCGCGCCATGCCGACGAGAATCGGCCCGATTGTCTCAGCGCCTCCCAGCCGGCCAAGCAGCTTGTAAGCGGTATTGGCCGCAGCCAGGTTGGGAAACACCAGCACGTTGGCATCCTCCACCTGGCTGAATGGGTAGTGGCGGCGCATTAGGTCAGGCACAACGGCCACATCCGCCTGCATTTCCCCGTCGACCTGAAATTCCGGCCGTAATCCCTTGACGAGCGCGGTTGCCTTTCGCACCTTCGCGGTCTGCTCGTGTTCGGAGCTGCCGAAATTTGAAAAGCTAAGCATTGCGATCCTCGGCTCAAAACCGAACTCAGACGCAAGCTCCGCCGCGTTAATGGCGATGGCGGCAAGTTGCTCTACGGAGGGTTCAATAATGACGGTGGCGTCGGTGAAGAAATAGATACGCTCTTCCACGATCATCAGATATACGCCGCTCACACATCGTCCCTCTTGCGGACCTACGGCCTGGAGCCCCGGTCGGATGACGTCCGGGTAGTTGTATGTCACGCCCGAAATGAAGACGTCGGCGTCGCCCTGCGCAACCATCATTGGGCCGAAATAGTTGGGCTGGCGAAGCAGATCTCTTGCCGAGCTGAGCGTAACCCCCTTGCGCTGGCGCCGTTCGTAGAAGGCATTGGCGTAGCGCGTTCGGTCATCCGATGTATTAGGATCGACGACTGCAGGCTCAAAATGTAGCCCATGTGCTCTAATTTCAGCATCGACCGCCTCCTGCCTACCAAGTAGAATTGGCGTACCGATACCCTGTGCCTCCAGCGCAAACGCGGAGCGGATGATCTTTGGGTGCTCGCCTTCGGCGAAAACAAAGCGCTTCGGTTCCTGAATGGCTTTCTGTTCCATGGTGCGCATGAACTGGACACCTGCGCCCATTCGACCGGCCAATTGGTGCAGATACTCGTTCATATCGAGCTGCAGCCGTGCAACCCCAGTGTCCATGGCCGCCTGCGCAACCGCGGGCGCGACGCGCATCAATACGCGCGGGTCCAGGGGCTTGGGGATAATATAGTCGCGTCCGAAGATCAGCGTTTCCAGACCATAGGCCCTCGTAACCTCGTCAGGCACGTCCTCCTTGGCGAGTTCAGCCAGTGACCGCGCCGCTGCCATCTTCATCTCCATGTTGATGGCGCGGGCGCGCACGTCCAGCGCGCCACGGAAGATGAACGGGAACCCGAGCACGTTGTTGACCTGGTTCGGGTAATCGCTGCGTCCCGTGCCAAATATGACGTCGCTGCGGGCATCTTGCACGTCCTCGAGCGTGATTTCCGGGTCGGGGTTTGCCATTGCGAAAATGATGGGATCGCGCGCCATGCTGCGCACCATTTCCTTAGTTACGCAATTTGGCACGGAGAGGCCGATGAAGACGTCCGAATCGCGCATGGCGTCGGCAAGCGTGCGCGCGCTTGTTGGGACAGCATACTGCACCTTGAACTCATTCATACCCTCTTCGCGCCCGGCATAGATGCAGCCGCGGCTGTCGCACATGCGAATGTTCTGTTTCTGCGCGCCCATGGCGACGTAGAGGTCCGCAACGGCTATCCCAGCCGCTCCGGCGCCGTTGATGACTATCTTGATGTCATCGATCTTCTTTTCGACGATCTCGAGAGCGTTGAGCAAGCCGGCGGCTGAAATGATGGCCGTACCATGCTGGTCGTCATGGAAAACGGGAATGTCACAGCGCTGCTGTGCTTCTCTCTCGATGTAGAAGCATTCCGGCGCCTTGATATCTTCGAGGTTGATGCCGCCGAAGGTAGGCGAGATCATCTCCACCAGGCGCACGATTTCTTCCGGATCGGACGAATTCACTTCTATGTCGAACACATCAACATCGGCAAATCTCTTGAAGAGAACGGCCTTACCTTCCATTACCGGTTTCGAGGCCGCGGCGCCGCGATTTCCCAGGCCAAGGATTGCCGAACCGTTGCTCACCACGGCCACGAGATTGCCCTTGGCCGTGTAATCGTAAGCAAGCTCTTGGTGCTCGGCGATCTCAAGCACGGGCCAGGCAACGCCCGGTGAATATGCGAGGGACAGGTCCATCTGTGTCTGCATGGGCTTGGTTGCCACGATTTTGAGCTTGCCAGGCCGACCCTGCGTGTGATACTCAAGAGAAGCGTTTTTTGTTATTGCCATGGTCGTTCCTCGCTTTCGGATGGTGGAACTCGCCAACTGAGCATTTCAGCCGAAGACCTCAATTGCGACGGTTCTAGAGACGATTGCGGCGCCACATGAGAAAAGGCAATGCATTCCCATGCGCGAAATATTGACGTTCAGCGCGGTGGTGCGCGACGATGGACAGATCCATTGTACCAGCAAGGAGAGACATCCCTATAGTTTTGTGAACCATCAACTCGACGAGAGTTCGTCCAGAACGCCGGCGAGATCCGGTGGCAACGGCGCATAGAACGTTGCCCGTTCATTGCTCAATGGCAGCACCAGCGAAAGTCTGCGCGCATGGAGAAACAATCGCGGCACTACAAGCCGCGGCCTACGAAATCCGTAGATTGTGTCCCCAACGATCGGGTGCTTTATCCATGCGAAATGCACTCGAAGCTGATGCGTCCTTCCGGTGCGCGGCCTGGCGGTCACGAGGGAGAAATTGGCAGGATCACCCGTGCCGCTCGCGGGCGCAAAGTAGGTGGCCTCCGTTTCGTATTCAGTGATCGCCTCACGAACTCGCGTTGACTCCGTCGAAGCGACGGGGGGAAACGCTGCCTGGCGTTTGCGCTCGGACGGATGCCGTCCTAGTGGGACATTGATACGGCCGGATGGCGGTGCAATCCGACCTTCCAACAGCGCTACATACTCTTTGTGAACGGATCTGTCCTTGAACTGCTGCTGCAGAAAGCGCAGCGCTGCATCGTTTTTGGCCACGACGATCAGTCCGGACGTGTCTTTGTCTAGCCGATGCACAATACCCGGACGAACCTGGCCCCCGATGCCCTCGAGATCGGGACAGTGGTGGAGTATAGCATTGACGAGGGTGTCGTCTGAGTGACCGGGCGCTGGATGTACGACCATACCCGATGGTTTGTTGACTACCACCAGACTGGCGTCTTCATAAACAATATCGAGCGCGATGGCCTGGGGGACGAGTTCAACGGCGGCCGGCTCAGGTGGCGGCTCGATCTCGACGTGTTGCCCAATTTGAAGCGTCTGAGCAGGGCGGCAGTCCTCTCCGTCTACGGCCACCAGGCCAGCGCGTATCCAGCGCTGGATCTCGCTGCGGCTGCGATCCGGCAATTTGCCGGCGAGCCAGCGATCTAGTCGCAAGCCTTCGTCTTCTGGCGCCACCGCAAGGGAAAGTCTGTGCTGAAAATCGCTGTGGGGCACGGTCAGGTTTTCAGTCCGGCTCAGCTGTGGCGGCCTCAACGGACGTGGCGCGTTCGAGATTTTCGGCTTGCTTGGCCTGGCGTCCGCGACGGATATCATCGCGGATGATCGTGATGCCCAGGCCGATTACGCCGATCACGATCGCACTGTCCGCGAGGTTGAACGTAGGCCAGTAGTAGATACCGGGTATGCCGACGCGAATCCAATCCGTGACGTAACCGTGATTGATTCGATCGAGCAGGTTGGCAAGCGCGCCACCAAGTTGCATGCCTAAGAACACTCGGCTCAGCCACTCATCCTTGGGCAGTCGCGGCGCAAAGGCAAGGATGGCAGTGGAGACAACCAATGCCACGACGATGAGCATACGGTTCTGATTTTGTAGTATGCCGAACGCAGCCCCGTTGTTTTCGACATGCTCCAGCAGGAACCCATAGCCCAGACGGGGAACAGGGACAATATAGGTGTATTTCTGGATCGTAGCCCGCACCCACTCTTTGCTGATCTGATCCAGAGCAATGATGATCGCGGAAACCAACAGGACAATCCACGTCCCGCTGAACCACGCACGAATTTGGCTCATTGCCAACCCCTTGGAAACAACATCAATCCAACAGCTGAAGTCTGGGCACGAAGCCCATCCAGACCGTCATCAGCGCCCTGCCGTAGCCATTGTAGCGCATCGCCGTCGATTTGGTGCAAATGGCGGATTTTTCGGCATATGCTATACTTCGTGGGTTGCCTCGTCGTGATATGTGTCGTGATATGTAACGGGACGGCAATGTATGCCCAGAATCAACGGAATCAGGAGAAATTGATGGCGCGCGAAATTACAGTAGCGCTCGTGCAAATGGCGCCGGACCTGGCGGATCCCGAAACGAACCTGCGCAAGATGGGCGACTTCGTCGACAGGATCTGCAGCGAGCAACCTACAGAACTGATCGTCTTTCCTGAGTTAAGCCATTCAGGCAACGAACTTGGCCTTCGCGCAACTGACGTGGCCGAGCGTGTGCCGGGCCATGCGACCAACTACCTCGCCAAGCGGGCAAGCGACTTTGGTGTGCACATTGTGTTCGGTATGGTAATCAAAGAGAAAGTGGAGAGCATTCTCTACAACGGGCTCGTTTGCCTCAGCCCCGAAGGCGACGTAGCGGCGGAGTACCACAAAGTTCATCTGCTTGGAGAAGAGCGCCAGGTATATCGCAATGGTTTCCGATTCGCAACCGTCGAGGCCGAATGGGGCCGATTCGGGATTCTCTTGGGTACCGACCTCGCATTTCCGGAAGCAGCGCGCAGTCTTACATTGGATGGGGCGGAATTGATCGCCGTCGGCGCAAATTGGGATGAGCAATTCCAGGCGTCTTGGCAAGCCCACGTAGTAAGTCGGGCGTGCGAAAATGCCGTTTTTATGGCGGCCGCCAACCGCGTTGGAGAAGAGCCGACGCGGCGTTTCGTAGGCGAGACAATGCTATCCGGGCCTCTTGGTGAGATCTTCACCGTGGTGGATGAACCCATCGAAGGATATGCAGTCGCCACTATTGACCTCGATCAGGTACGCGACGTGCGTGAAGAGCGTCAGCTAATTCAATACCGGGAGCCGACCGCCTACAGGACCATCGTGCGGAAGTACTAAGGTCACCATGGCTGGCGACGAATGGATCAGCGGCAGCTGGGAAGGGCGCGAGGGGGTCGCCGCCTATCGCAGTGAGTGGCTGGGGGAGACGCTTGTCGAGCGAATCACGTTCTGCGACGGCGGTCTTTCGCTGTACAACTCACTGCTGCCAGCGCCGGAGTGCTGCCGGGAAGGGTTGCTTGACCTTGTGCGCTTCTGGCTCTTTGCTTCAGATCAGATCGTAGATAAGGCATTTGACAGCGGCGCAGAGCCATTTGCTTACTATTCCCCAGTCACCCAACCGCTTGTGCGTACGGGTGATGGAGCTTCTGCCTCACACCTCTGGTTGGGCCTAAGAATGGACAAGAACCGGCGAGTGGCGGTAACCGGAGAAGCCGATTTCGAAGCCGCGGTGGCTCAGGGGCTACTCACGCCTCAGGAAGTCGCTCAAGGCGAACAAAGAATCCGCAAGCTTACCGCATCCGCTGCCGCCAAACGCTGGCCGCCGCCGTTTGTTCGCAACTTCGCCATCGTGAAGGAAGCCAACGATTGATCGCAATCATTGATTATGGCGTGGGCAATCTGCGCAGTGTATACAAGGCATTTGAGGCCGTGGCCGGTCCTCTCGGAATACCCGTCGATATCGTCGATCGACCCACCGATCTCACTTCTTGGCGTGCGGTCGTTCTGCCCGGACAGGGCGCCTTTGGCGATAGTGTCGACAACCTGCGGGCTCAGGGGCTGGAGTCGTCATTGCTGGAGGCAGTGGAGGCTGGTACGCCTTTGCTCGGAATCTGTGTTGGCATGCAGTTGCTCTTCGACGAAAGCGAGGAGATGGGTCAGCACGAGGGCCTGCATATCATTCCAGGCTCTGTGCGCCGTTTCCCAGCAGGAATGATAGATGGTGAAAGTGCGATGGAGCGGGCCTTGCGCGTCCCGCAGATCGGTTGGAATCAACTCAACATGGTAGGTGAGGATCCCCTGGTCTCCGGAGTGCCTAGCGGCTCCTATGCCTATTTCGCTCACAGCTATTTCTGTGATCCGGTTGAGCGGGATTCTGTTGTCGCAACCACCGATTATGGTATCGAATATGCCAGCATCGTACGCTACCGAAATGCATGGGGAATCCAACCCCATCCAGAAAAGAGCCATACCGTTGGCTTGCGCATCCTTGCCAACTTCATGAAGATGACCTCAGAGTTGGAAAACGCGGCGGCCCACTGGTAACGAGGTGGGCCGTTTGATACCACTATCGCAAACCCGTCCGAATTCCTTTCGCGAATGAAAATGCAGATCCTTACATCAGCCTGAGAGCGTCGTTACGTTACTAGCATTCGAGCTGTGATACGTTATTGATCGGAACTATCGATGCGATGTAGTGAAGTACATTCGCTGGGAGATTGTACGGTCGTCCAGCCGTAGCCCAATGACAATTTGCGCGAGACTCAATGACAGAGTAGACCCCTCACACGCTTCATGATTATTTTCCCTGCAATCGATCTCCGAGAAGGTAGATGTGTCAGGCTGCGCCAGGGTGACCCGTCCGCCGAGACTGTGTTTGGCGACGATCCGGGTGCAATGGCAGCGCATTGGGCAGAGCAAGGCGCCGAATGGTTGCATGTCGTAAACCTCGACGGCGCACTGGGCGCCAACCAGTCGCATATCGCCGTTCTACACAGACCTAAGTCCATTCTTGTGCATCACCCTGGTGACGACGCTCCAGTCACTGCGGACGAGGAACTGAAGTCTCGTCTCCCCCTAAACCTCCGGCGCCTGCGAGAGATACGGCGCGCCGTGGAAATCCCAATTCAATTTGGTGGGGGGTTGCGTACACTGGACGATATCCACCTTGCGCTTGGCCTTGGCGCAAGTCGAGTTGTGCTGGGAACGGCGGCGGTAGAACAGCCCCAGCTTGTTGCCGACGCTGTCGCACGTTGGGGCGCGGAACGCATCGTTATTGGGATCGATGCACGCGACGGCAAAGTTGCCACCCACGGTTGGAAGAAAACCAGTACGGTGGATGTTACCGAGATCGGACATCAGGTACATGCTCTGGGTGTACGCCGAGTCGTGTTTACTGACATTGCTCGCGACGGGATGCTCTCAGGTGTGAATCTACCTATGACGACGCGCTTAGCGGATGTAACGGGCCTCAAGGTAATCGCCAGCGGTGGCGTTTCCGGGATTGCCGACATCGAGCGTTTGAAAGCACACGAGTATTACAATATCGAAGGCGTCATCGTTGGCCAAGCGCTTTATACAGGTGAGTTGGAGCTGAATGCGGCCATTGCCGTCGGTAACGGCCCGCTGCTAAGCACGAGCGCCGGCATCGTGCCGTATCGGCGCAGCGCCGATGGGATTGAGTATCTACTGCTCTACAATATGTTCTGCGAGCAATGGCAGTTTCCTCGAGGAGGCACCTCGTATTCGGAAGCGAACGAACAATGTGCGCTGCATCGGTTTGAACACGAGACTGGCCTAGCCGCTACCACGATGCACGACGATTTTCGCGTGGAACTCAACTACACGCGAGTGATTCGTGACTATGCCGTAGAACGCACGATCGTCTATTTTTTAGCTGAAACCGAGGGCAAAGAGATCCGTCTGGGCAGTGACGTCCATTGCGAGGCACGCTGGTTTCCTTACCGCGAGGCATGGGAGTTGCTCACGGAAACTGGTCCTGAGCAGTTGCCGGCTCTGGACGCAGCGCGGGAGTATTTGGAACGTGACCTCTGAGAACAACGCCGACTCGGCTGATTTCCAACGGCGCACAATTCCGTGGGATGAAATGAGGCGAGCCACAACCAGAGTGGCCGAACTAGATTAGGTGAGCGCGCATGCTGGCCAAACGGATTATCCCGTGTCTTGACGTGATGAACGGGAGGGTTGTCAAAGGCGTAAATTTCGTCGATCTAGTGGACGCAGGGGATCCCGTCGCACAGGCCCAAGTATATGATCGCGAGGGCGCTGACGAACTGGTATTCTTGGACATCACAGCAACCCACGAGGACCGCGATATCGTAACTGGCATGGTGCGTCAGGTGGCGGACACGGTGTTCATTCCGTTCACCGTAGGCGGCGGCATTCGCTCCGTGGACGACATGCGCGGCATCCTGATGGCAGGCGCAGACAAGGTGAGCATCAACAGCGCTGCGGTACACAATCCGGGTCTGATAACCGATGCCGCTCGCCGCTTCGGTAGTCAATGCATCGTCGTGGCCATCGACGCAAAGCGGCGCAAGGAAGGCGATGCCGGCACCGCGCATGGCGCAGATGACGGATGGGAAGTATATGTCAGCGGAGGACGCGTCAACATGAACATCGACGCCGTGGAATGGGCCAAAGAGGTAGAGGCACGCGGCGCCGGTGAGATATTGTTGACGTCCATGGATGGTGATGGAACGCAGGTCGGCTATGATATCGAACTGACCCGATCCATCAGCGACGCAGTGAGCATTCCGGTCATCGCAAGCGGCGGTGCCGGGAAACCTGAACATTTTGCCGAGGCGCTCACCGATGGCGGCGCAGCCGCTGCGCTGGCGGCTAGCTTGTTTCACTTTCAGCAGTTAAGTATTATGCAAGTTAAAGAATACCTGCTTGCGCGCGGCGTACCCATCCGTATTCCTCCCGGAGACATTTTGTGATCATTCCCCGATAGACGAAGGCCGGGATCCCCGATATCAAACGCGATCACAAAGAGGAGCGATATGAGCCTAAGTGTGCAGGAAAGCGATTTCACGGCCGATTCACTCTATGATGACGGTGAGACAGGCCAGGTATTGCAGCGGTTTGCAGTCGAAGCCCTAACATTCGACGATGTTCTCCTCTCACCGGGCTACGCTGATGTCCTTCCATCTGATGTTGACATAAGTGTGGAATTGCATCCGAAGCTGCGCTTGAACATCCCGGTTCTGAGCGCAGCTATGGACACCGTGTCTGAGAGCGAGTTGGCCATTGCGCTGGCTCGTCAGGGGGGCTTAGGCGTTATTCACCGCAACCTGACGCCGGAAGAACAGGCCGAAGAGGTAGACAAGGTCAAGCGCAGTGAGAGTGGAATGATTGTCGACCCTATCACGTTGCCGGCAGACGCTTCCCTTGCCGACGCTGAGGGCGTGATGAGCCGGTACCATATCAGTGGCGTTCCCATCACCGATGCCGACGGTCTGCTCGTCGGTATCCTGACCAATCGCGATGTACGATTCGCCACGGATTACCAGCGGCCCATCGCGGAGTACATGACCCGCGCAGGCTTGATCACTGCCGAACTAGGCACTACGCTGGCAGAAGCGCAGGAAATCCTCCACCGCCACCGCATCGAGAAGCTGCCTCTGGTGGACAAGGACGGATACCTGAAGGGGTTGATCACGTACAAGGACATCTTGAAGCGCCAGGACTTTCCGTCGGCGGCCAAGGACGAACGCGGTCGACTGCTGGTAGCCGGCGCCGTGGGTGTCGGCGAGAGCGGGCTCGAGCGCGCTGCCGTTCTTATCGAGGCAGGCGTGGACGCTGTAGCGCTGGACACGGCGCATGGACACAGCAGAGGAGTCTTGCAAGCGGTAAGCGATCTGCGCGCCGCTTATCCGGAGCTGCCAATCCTCGCCGGCAATGTGGTCACGAAGCAAGGCGTCGCCGATTTGGTCGCTGCCGGGGCAGACGTTGTGAAGGTAGGCGTGGGGGCAGGCTCCATCTGCACCACGCGTATCGTTAGCGGCGCCGGCATGCCGCAGCTGACGGCTATTGCCGAATGTGCGGAAGAGGGAAGGCGTCTCGGCGTGCCGATTGTCGCGGATGGAGGCATACGCTATAGCGGTGACATCACCAAGGCAATTGCGGCTGGTGCCTCTGCGGTGATGCTCGGCAGCCTTCTGGCCGGGCTGGATGAGGCGCCGGGCGACGTGGTTATCCGAGAAGGTCGCTCTTTCAAAGAGTATCGCGGTATGGGCAGCCTGGGCGCCATGAAGGGGCGCGCAGGCGACAGGTATCAGAGCGCACAAGCTACCCTGTCGACCAATGGAGCATCCGCCAGCCCGGATATTGGCGGCAAAACTGTACCCGAAGGAATCGAAGGGCAAGTGCCATACAAGGGGCACCTGAAGGAGTTCGTCTACCAACTGATGGGGGGACTTCGCAGCGGCATGGGGTACGTCGGCGCCTCTTCGATCAGGGACTTATGGGCGAAGGCCAAGTTCGTACGCATTAGCGCGGCCAGCTACACCGAGAGCCACCCGCACAGCGTGGTCATTACCAAGGAAGCGCCCAACTACCAGTTGCGGCCCGACCACTAGCCGTGTTTTTCGTCATGGATAAGCTTCGTATGGCGGAGTTCGACGGTAGTTGCCCGAATTTCGCAACGCTTTCGTAAACGTACACCAGAATGAGGTTCCGCTGCCCTCGATGGCCAGTCGGAACGTCGAATGCAAGGAGAGCGCCGTGCCTGTCAGTGCTGTAGTCGGAGCGCAGTGGGGTGATGAGGGCAAAGGGAGGATCATCGACTATCTTGCGCAGGAGGCAGATCTCGTATTGCGCTTTCAGGGCGGTGATAACGCGGGCCATACCGTAGTCAACGAGTACGGCAAGCACGCGCTGCACCTCATTCCCAGCGGCATTTTCAATCCCGAGACGCTCAATATCATCGGGTCAGGATGCGTAGTCAATCCTGAGGCGCTCATCGCAGAAATGGACTCGGTGCTCGAAGCCGGAGCCACTCTCGAGAACCTGCGTGTGAGCGCGCGTGCACAGATGTTGCTGCCTTATCACCGAGAGCTGGATGGACTAGAGGAGGCAGCGCGCGGGTCAGATACGATTGGTACCACAAAGCGCGGCATCGGACCTGCGTACGCGGATAAGGCGGCGCGTTCAGGGCTCCGCATTGGCGACCTGTTGCAGCCGGCGTGGCTTGAAAGCCGACTCGATCAGGCGCTGGCCTCCGTCAATCGGAAGTTAGAATTGCTCGGTGGCGCTGCCGTGGACGGCGCGGAGTTGCTTTCGCTATGCAACCGATACCGGGAACGTTTGCACCCAATAATTATCGACACGGTGCCCGTCGTGCGTAAGGCTGTTACCGACGACCGGCGCATCTTGCTCGAGGGCCAGCTAGGCATCATGCGAGACTTAGATTGGGGCATTTATCCCTATGTGACGAGCAGCAATCCTACCGCATCCTATGCTAGTGCCGGCGCAGGTCTACCACCTCAGGCCATCAGTCGCGTCATCGGCGTTGTCAAAGCATACAGCACGGCCGTAGGCGACGGTCCGTTCCCCGTCGAACTGCTGGACGCTACAGGCGACAGACTGCGCGCGGCAGGAGAAGAGTTTGGAGCCACCACGGGACGGCCGCGACGCTGTGGCTGGTTTGACGGCGTCGCAATACGTTACGCGTCATGGCTCAATGGCATGACGGGTTTGGCGGTCACGAAGCTGGATGTGCTGGATGGCTTCGACGAGATCCGCATCTGCACCGGCTACAGATTGCCTACCGGGGAAATCATCGAGGACAGCATGCCGGACACGCCTGTCCTCTTCGAAGTGGAACCGATTTTTGAGGAATGGGCCGGGTGGCAAACGCCCACCACCGCGTGCCGTTCTTGGGAAGATCTTCCGATCGCAGCGCAGCGATATGTGGCGCGAATCAGTGAATTGGCCGGAGTCCCCGTAGACTATGTGTCGGTTGGACCGGAGCGCGACCAGATGATCGTGATGAAGGGGCAGATCCCGGAGGCGGTGATTTAGGAGCGGTCCTCCCCCTGACCTGTGTTGTCGTCGTCTGCCGACGCGCGTATGTCGTCGAAATCCTCAAATTCTTCAGTAACGAAGTCGATCACGAGTTCGGCAAGGGCAAGCGGCGCCTCGATCATCGGGCTATGGCCGACGCGCTGGATTACCTCAAGATTGTATGCGCCGGGGATGGCGATCAGCGTACGCGTCATGGCCTCACGCTCGACGATATGGTCGATTTCGCCCCAAATCAACTGCGTTGGTAGTGTCAATCGCCCGCCGTCATCGAAGCGATTCCACGCGCTTACGGCTTCTGCCACGCCGGTAAATGCGGCGGGAGCCATGGCCGCGGCGTCGTCTACCAGTGATTCGAAAAATGACTGCTTTGCCGAACCCTCTTCCACGGGAAAATAGGACGGCATGAGCTGCGCGAGCGCCTGCGCCAACAGAGCCCGATCCTCCCGCATCTGGTCCAGCAAACGTAGAGTTTCCACCGGCGAATAGACGCCTTCAAGTGGGACGCTATCGACCAGGACTAGAGAGTGCAACACCTCGCCGTGCTGGAAAGCAAATTCTGCCGCGATCGCGCCTCCTGTGGAATGTCCCACCAAGTCAAAATCTCTCCACCCTAGGGCGGTGACCAGTTGCCAGATATCGTCGGCCTGATCAGCTATTCCATACCCGCTGTCCGGTTTGTCCGACCGTCCACAACCGCGCAAATCTGGCGCGACGATGTGGACTTCCGGCGGCAGTATTGCAAGGAAAGGCAGCCACCACCGGCTGGACCCAAAGCTGCCATGCAACAAGACCATAGGCAGGCCGTCATCATCACCTTGCATCAGCATTTGATGGCGAAGGTTTGGCGTCTGGATGTACTCAGATTTCGGCGGCGTCATTCAGCTCTCGCCAGGTCGACTATCCTAAGCAGCCACTCCAGTATGCGTGCGCGCAGCGGCTCGATCTGTTCCACATTAGGCGGGGCGACGGCCGAGGTTGCATTTTGATTGCCAACATAGAGTCCTCGATTGAACTCTATCATCAGGCCGGGCGGAAGGGCGTACTGTGCACGCAGCTCGGTGTAGCGCCGCAAGATATAGCCCCCGTTGTATGGAACGTTGATCGCAATGGTTGGCGGTGGGGGGCCGGGCAGCGGCTCCAAGAGGGTCAAGCCCGCGAATACTTCTTCCGCGGCGGCTGCGGCCCGCTGGATGTAGTCAGGCGAGCAACTGGTCGCATGACCCGGCAGCGCCGACCCGCCCGCTGCGCCAAGATTTGCCAGACAGATGAGCGGCCGCTGCGCGCCTGAATCCCCGTAGGCGGTCGGTCCCGTCTGGGCCATATTGTGACAATCGAGGAATAGTTTGGCCTCTGAACCATACTCGATCCACGCTGCTTCTAGTGCGCCATGGTACGGACGCCAATACTGGTCCACGAGTGCCTTCTTTTCCGCGAGCGACAGCGGCTCGACGCACGTCGAGTGCCCGTAACTCGTATGCGCCTTCACTGGCCCATCAGGATTGTCAAGGTCGTTCGGTTCGCGGTTGACATCGATCAACGATCGGGCAACGGTTGTGGTGACCCGGGCAAGTACATCCGGGGACGGCGCGTCGCCGGCAGACAGTTCTCCGAAGTCAAAGAGGTTGCCAATCCATAGGTCGCACTCGTTATAAATGTCGCATTCGGTTATCGCAAGCCTACCTTCCAGTTCAGCCGGTATACCGAAACCCCCGTGTGGTAGGCTCAAAATGACGGGTAGCTTTCTGTCTTTCATGGTGTCAGTGCTATTCCTTTTTATCGTGGACATCTATGCTTGCCGGCACAGGTGGTTGATATGAGTTGCTGTTGCCCGCATCCCCTGCGTACTGTCGTCTCATACTGGTCCTCAATCAAACAGGCTGCAGGGACTAGCCAAGCATTACGGGCTCCTCAGGGAACCGCACTAGGGACGGGTGCTCTCGCTGGGCCAATGCGACGACGATCGTTAACGGACCCAATCGCCCCCAGAACATTGTGAGCGCAATCAGATAGCGACCGAAATTGTCAAGCGACGATGTCTCGCCGAGACTGTAGCCTGTGTTGGAGAACGCACTAACCACCTCGAAACCGGTCGTAAATATGGGCCCGCTTTCGTGGACTACGAGTATCAGCGTGACTAGAACCACGAGCAACACGCTGACGGTCGTAATGGCAACTGCCTTGCCGATGGTCTCCAGCGGCAAGGTGCGATTGAATGCCACCGTTTCGCCGTGGCCGCGGGTGGTAGCGACAACGGAGAATAGGACTACGGCGAACGCGCTGGTCGTAATGCCGCCAGCCATGCTCGCTGGCGCACCACCAATGAACATCCATAGGACAAGCACCATCTGAGAGGCTTCAGCCAGTTGGTCCAATGGGAAGAGCGTTATCCCAGCCGTCCTGGCTGAGACCACTGTGAAGAGCCCGACCGCCATACGTTCATGCCAAGGGACTGCGCTGAAGAGCGTTCGGCTGAAGCTGGCGTCGACGAGGAGAAATACCGTCCCTGAGATGGCAAGCGCCAGACCTAGCCATAGCGTGAAACGCGTGTTGAGGTCGAGTTTCCGATCCCTTGGGAAAGTCCATAGGTCGTAGAGAATGGTGATGCCAAAGCCGCCAACTATGATAAGGATGCCCATTACCGAAAGAGAATACCAGTCCCGTCCATAGCCGAAAAGTGCCGGGTAGTCCGTCCCGGAAAAAAGGTCGAAGCCCGCGTTGCAATAGCTGCTGACGGAGTGAAAAATGGCATACCACACTCCGCGTCCGCCAGGAATGGTCTCACGCCAGCGCAGCCACAACAACAGAGCGCCGATGCCTTCAAACAGGAGCGTGACGCCCAAGACATACAGTGCAAGGTTGAGTGCTCCACTTAATTGTCCCGAACCCACACTCTGCTGAACGATGAAGCGCGTCTGCAGCGTGATGCGGCGGCCGATCAGGCGGTACAAAAGAACACTGAATGCGATGAAGCCTACACCGCCCACTTGCAGGAGCAGTAAGATGACAACCTGACCGAAAAACGAGAAGTCGATCGCCGCGGGTCGCACGGTAAGCCCGGTAACCGTTGTTGCGCTGGTGGCTGTAAAAACTGCATCGCTCCACGAGATGGGCACGCCCGTCCCGGATGCCCAAGGCAGCTTAAGTAGCAGCGTGCCAACGCCGATGATCAATGCAAAACCGACGATGAGGACGCGGGACTCGGTCAGGAGCCTCTTGGGGCGCGATTCTTCCGAGTCTCCGGGCATGGGCAATTTCCGGAGCATCGCTTCGTCGGTGGGCGTGAGATCGATTATGTCACGGTATGGCGGCGGACGATCTCCGCGTGAACCGCCGCTGGTCGGTTGAGTGGGCTGCGACATCATCCAGTATTCAGGCGTCCAGTAGTTAGGTCTTCATTGTGTGCGAACGAGTACCGCAATTGCGCTCGATTATGCAACGTAGGCGGGGGAAGGGCAAAGTCCCAACGCTTGCCATGGCCCCGGCACATCAACGCCCGCAGTAGCAGCAATCCTTGGCTCTGCATATTTGACCGCTTTCACGTGCACGCATACAGTGAGGTGAATTTCTGACTAGCTTCCGCAGACCATTGGTCTGCCCACTCGCAGCGCTTTGATTAAGTAACCGGAATATAGTTACCAGTCATGTCACGGCACCGATTGTTAGCGCAATGAATGCGGCCCAGAGATTCACGTCGCGACTTCTCCTACTTGACAAGCCTGTCCCGCACCGGAGCGATGAGGAGGTAATTGCGGAGGCCGAACGGAATTACTCGTGGAATTTCGCCATGAGTGTTCTGGATGGCGCCGCGTTCTGGTTTGGGCTTGCGTTTGCCTCGTCAGCCACGATTGTCCCTTTGTTCGTGAGCAAGATAACGCTCAATCCGATCGTGATCGGACTCGTCGCGATGATCGCACAGTCCAGTTGGTACCTGCCCCAACTTTTCGCGGCGGGGCCGACGGAGCGGGTAGACCGCAAGAAAACCATCGTCGTCAACCTGGGCTTCTTCCTTGAGAGGCTGCCGGTCTGGTTCTGGCCGATATCGGCGCTTCTTGCGGTTACCGCGCCCGTGTTCGCATTGGTGATGTTCATGATCACCTATTTGTGGCACGGCGTCGGTGCCGGGTTACTCGGTCCAGCATGGCAGGATCTGATAGCACGCTGCTTCTCAGTGAATCGACGTGGGCGCATGTTGGGGCTAACGTCGTTCATAGGGACTGGAATGGGCACCGTTGGCGCGCTGGTCAGCAGCAGGGTACTGACTCAGTATGACTATCCGTGGAGCTTTGTGATCACGTTCGGCGTAGCCGCTGTGGCAATCACGGCTAGCTGGTTCTTCCTGGCACTTGTTCGGGAGCCTGAGCAACCGGCGCAGGTCAGTGAAGACAATCGCAGGCCCGTCTGGCAGAGGGCGCGCAAGATTCTACAGGTGGATGCGAACTTCCGCCGTTTCCTGATTTATCGCATCGGAATCGTGGCTGGCGCCATGGCAACGGGTTTTCTAACGGTTGTGGCCATCGAGAGGTGGTCCGTAGCGGATGGCATCGTCGGCTACTTTACGGCAGCGATGCTATTGGGGCAGACATTCGGCAGTCTGCTCGCCGGAATGCTGGCCGACCGATACGGCCACAAGGTTCCCCTTATTGTGGGTGGCGCGGCTCAGGTATCTGGCTTCACGCTTGCATTGGTGGGCGGGGTCCCCGCGAGCTACTACGTCGTATTTGCACTAATTGGGATGTCCGGCGGCGTACATTTCGTCTCCGGGCTGCTCATCGCGCTGGAATTCTCAGCGCCCGCGCAGCGCCCCACCTATGTGGGGATATCGAATACGGCTGCGGGCATTGCTAGCGCATTCGCTCCACTGATTGGCGGTTATCTCGCGAGCATCGGCTTCCAATTGTTGTTCATCGCCTGTATTGTCGTGGGCGGGTGCGCACTGGTGTGGCTTGTCATCGGTGTCCGCGATCCGCGCCATGTGGAATTGCAGGCCGCACCGGCTGCGTAGCGTTCTCAGCACTATACGCAAACCAGATCCGCGCTTCAGCCAAATCGCAACTAAGCACGTGTGCAAAGCATCTGCTATAATAGCGCAGAGGTTCTCTGTGTCGTTACGCAGGACGGGAGAACGGGCGACAGCGAGCATGGCATGTACTTCTTTGGCGTAGGTATCCTAGTCGGTCTAGCCGTGGGCTTGGCCATCGAGTGGGCAGTAGACTGGTCCGCACTCTTTGCGCGAACTGGTTCGAAGACTCGAGGTGAGCCTGCTGATCGGCAGGATGAGTAGGTCCCGCGGATAGTATCGCCAAACAGCGTACGTCCCATTCGTCGGGGCAGCTAGCACAATTTCGTCATCCATTCGCATAGCGATCAACTAAAGGAATTACCGGGATGTCTCATAGGCGTACGCCGCGAGCGATATGGCGCTATGACATCGCGAAATATGCCGTATTGCTCGTGCTGCTGGCAGCGCTGATCGTTCTCGTCGTCAGTCGTAGCGTCCGCCTGTCACCCCCTGAGACATATTTGGCAGCGACATCTGTTGCGCTACTGGCGCCGGAAGAGGCAACCGCTACATCTAGCGGCAGATCCGACGGCGTCAATACCGTCGCTTCATCGGGTCCGGCACAGGCGACGCCCCAGGCAGGGGAGTCCGGTATAGCCGCCAACGCGACGGACACACCGTTTGTTTCGGTATTGCCATCGCCTACGCCGCCGGTGCAGGGGACACCAACTCGCGAACAAGCGAATGGAGAGGCTAGTGAACCTACAGGCCCATCGACAGGCCTCCCAACTGAACCTACTAGCATTGAGACGCGGGCCGCGCTTGTCCTCACACTTACATCGACACCGGTTGAACCTGCGATTAAGTTGATTCCTACCTCCACAGACGTTCCTAACGCTCAAGAGGGCAGGGAGACGCTAGTACAGCCCCCTGTGGAGCCGTCCGCAACGGAAGCTGAAGTACAACCGACCGCGCAACCGACGATGGCGGATGCTGCCATGACGGCGCAGGCGGAAGCGGCGCTGGAGCGCTTGCTGCCCGGTCACGCGTCAACCATCATAGATACGCCTATTCCCTTGTCGACCGTTGGCGGCATTGCGCTTGCTCCCACGGCCACCAACGCCTCTTCAGCTGCGGCAACGAGGACAACGGTACCCCTGGGCACTGTGACGGCGGCTACTGAAATCGCGAGCCAGGCCACCAAGCCACAGGCGGAGGCTGTGCTGGATAGGCTGCTGCCAACGGGCGCTGCCAGCGTCACGACGCCGACAATTGCGTTGCCGACGCTGGAGAACGTGATTGTAGCGCCCACGGCCACTGACGTCGCAACAGCAGTGGCCGCGGAGGCGGTTGCTCTGGCGGCCACGCAGACGGCTGTGGGTGCAAGCATCGCGGAGACTTCAGAACCGCAAGGTTCAGAACAGGCGACGCCGCAAGCGGCCATGACGGCACAGGCTGCCGCTGCTCTTGAACGGTTGCTGCCACGGAGTGGCCGAGCAGTTGTGGAGACAGCATTGCCTTTGCCGACCGTTGGCGGCGTAAGCCTGGCACCCACGTCAACGGACGTAGCAACGGCCACAGAGCCGTCCGGGCTGCTGCCCACCGAAACAATCGTGCCAAGTACGGAGACCCCTGTACTACCGGCCGCCGTGGAGTCGACACCTGATGCTGCCATGACGGCGCAGGCCGCGGCATTGGTTGAGCGTCTGCTGCCCGGCGGTGAAGATACCCTCATGGAGACGGCAGTGCCTTTGCCGACGGTTGGCCGAGTGAAGATCGCGCCCACGGCAACGGACGTCGCGACGGCAACAGAGGCAATTGCCCTACAGATTGTTGAGACGATAGCTGCGGCCACTGAGACTCCTACTCCATTGACTGCCGATGCGGCCATGACCGCACAGGCAGCGGCCGTCGTGGAACGGCTGCTGCCTGGTCCCGTAGGAGCTGCCTTAGAGGCGCCGGTATCGTTACCTACGCTAGGGAACGTGAGTCTTGTCCCCACGGCAACGGAAGCATCGGCAGCGCCCGCAACGGAAATGTCCGTTGCAACGGCCGCCGGCCGCGAGTTGCTTGTCACGCCGCGCCCAAACTGGCCGGCGCCGCCCGGAACAGTGCGGTTGCCAGGCGAAGGTCTACTTCCGAGCGTGGCTCCGAGCGCAACCGACGTGCCCGCACACGCACCTGCAGAGACGAACACCCCGCAGCCGGTCGGCACGGTGACCGCAACCCAAATGGCGACCGAAAGCGCGACCGAGGTTGCGACGGAGACGTTGCTGCCGACGCCCACACCGCTGGCGACTGAAACGCCAGTTCCCACAGCGACCGAAACCTCGACTAGCACGGCGACATCCACATCTACTGCTACCTCGACGCCGTCGTACACGCCCACGTTCACGGAGACACCGACTGCTACTCTGACGCCGTCATCGACACCTACACCGTCGCCTACCGCGACGCCTACCCATACCCCGACGAATACGTCTACAGCGACGAATACGGCCACGCCAACGAATACGGCCACGCCTACGCCATATCGTCCGAGCTGTGTGGTGTCACGCACGCAAATAGAAGTAGGAGAATCCGTTGAGATCGTCGGCACGGGCCGTCCCGGGGCCGAGATAGAGGTTCTTGCCGGCGACCAGGTTGTCGGTAGTGCTCTGGTGGATGACGAGGGCAACTGGTCCATGCAGGTAGCCTTTGTGTCTCCCGGCATACAGTTGGTCGCCTGTCGCACGGTAGGGGAGCCGGAGCCGGAGGCCCTGGCGCGCCTGGCCTCGTACGTGGTAGTCATGCCGTTACCGACGGAGACGCCCACGTCCACGGCGACGCCAACCCAAACGGCTACACCTACTCAAACGGCGACGTCGACCAGCACTGCCACGCCCACGAATACGCCTACCAGTACGGTTACGCCAACAAGTACGCCGGTGCCTACACCGACACCTACATTTACG
>JBJYXA010000469.1:1263-4770 GCA_046259705.1 Caldilineaceae bacterium | reverse complement strand
CCCGTGATACGCTGCTCACCCGATGGGGTCGCAGCGGTCTTCATCGGCCTACTCGACTGGGTCTTCGAGCACTACGACCGACAGGGTAAATGTCAGATGCCAGCTGAACCAGCACAACATCGCCTACGCCCAGTCGCAGCGGACGGGAGCGTCAGTACATCCACCTAAGACCTGTCACCCCGGGGCGGTTGGCAGATCCAGCATTTGTGTCAGGTCGAAGTACCTGACCCAGGTAAGGGCACCGGACCACATCGCGTGAATCGATCACTGATCCAGGTGGGGATGAACGCCTACTGGTTTATTATTGGTATCAGCAACGGGGGTGCTTCATAACCAATTCATATCTTGTGCAGTGGAATCCGCTGGTGGATTTCCTACTGCGCGATCGAACCGATGGCGCTTTGGTTGGACTGACAGCAGAGGTTCCGCCTGGCGAGGACGTGGCGCACGCTGATCGGATATTGACCGAGTTTGCCCACTCGATCGCCTTATCGGTTTATGCGAGACTAATTGGGGATGGAGGGATGTGAGAGAGCTGGGCTATTCCAACAGGGTACTAAAGCGAGCGATGCGCGAGGTTCGCAGTCAGCGCGTGGGCGCGCCGCTTCGCGGTGCGATCCGCGTTACCGCCGACCAGAACAGTCGATTGATGCGCACAACAACCCAGCTGAACAAGGATGCTGTTCATCCGTTGCGCCAAATTGGTAACAAACTTGCCGTTCGGATCGATTTTCCCGCGTGCTGCTCCATGAAAGGCGTACGAGCTTCTTGGCCGCGTGACGACGGTTTCCAAAGTCGACCGGTAGCTGAGTCGAGGGAAGATGTACGAGTCGTTTTTTAAGCTGCGAGAGAAGCCCTTTTCTTTGTTGCCGGACCCGGGCTTTATCTACCTGAGTCCGAAGCATCAGGAAGCTCTGACCATTCTAGAGTACGGTTTGTTGAATCAGGCCGGTTTTATCGTGCTGACGGGCGAGATCGGGGTCGGCAAGACGACCTTGATGCGGTGTTTGCTGGATCGGCTGGACGAAAGCTTCACGATTGGACTGATTTCCCACACACATCAGTCGCTTGGAAATTTGATGGAGTGGGTGTGCTCGTGCTTCGACCTCAGGGCGGACCGCGGGCAGAGCGTCGATCCGCATCAGGTCTTCGAGGACTTTGTCATCGATCAGTACGCCAAGGGCAAGCGGACGCTGCTGATCGTCGACGAGGCGCAGAATCTTGGCAGCGAGAATCTGGAGCACCTGCGCCTGCTGTCCAACATCAATTCGGACAAGAATTTGGTGTTGCAGTTGATGCTCCTTGGTCAACCCCAGCTGCGGGATTTGCTACGGCAGCCGAAGTTGCAGCAGTTCGTACAAAGGGTTGCTGCCTCTTACCATCTGGGACAGCTCGGGGAAACAGACACGGAGCGCTACATCCGTCATCGCATTGCCGTTGCCGGCGGCGAGGCGGGGATTTTCACCGCTGAAGCCTGTAAAGCGGTATTTGAATACAGCAAAGGCGTGCCGAGACTGATCAATCTGATCTGTGATACCGCTCTCGTCTATGCGTATGCGGCGGAAAGCCGGACGGTCACGCCGGAGATTGTTGATGAGTTTGTAGAGGCGCAGGGTGCACACCTGTTAGTTCCTCTTGAACGCCCAGCGGAATACAGTCGATCACGGTCCCATCCTAGGCCGATCGAAACACAAGATCACGCGAATCAGGATTACGAGGAGGGGCCGGGGTCTATCGTTGCAAGTGCTCGCCGGTACTCAACACAGATCGATGTAGCGAGTCCCGCTGCAGATCGCGACGAGAGCGTGCGCCAACCTCCCTTGGTGACGTCTCAGCCGGCGGGATCGGACTCGGACGCCATCGACCGAGTGCCGAAATCCGGAACGTCATCGGAAACGCATACTGAATCGAAAACGGGGACTTCAGAAGATATCGGGCCTTGGATTAGCGCCCGTGTCAGAGGCCAGGGCGCAGACGGCTTGCAAACATGGCTGGGTGCGACCTCTGTTGGCGCTGGAACGCCTAGCAGAGATTCGTCGTCGGCTAGGATCGCAGGGGTTGCTGATGCTCCCACTCGGATGGGACGGCATGAGGCTATGCGACGTCCGGCGTCCGAGCCGGCACAGGAATTCGTCCAGACACCAGCAGGTGCGTCTGTTCACCTAGATGCGCGAACCAAGCGAACGCCGGTAATTCGATGGTTCGTTCTAGCTGCCGGTGTAGCGCTCTTGGTTCTACTCGCCGCCGGACTTGTCTTAAAAGGTGGAGGCGACACTTGGGCATCGCTGCGTGAGTTTGTCGATCGCGCGACTTGGCCTGACATGACGCTCCCGCTCGACCAAAGTGTCCAGAAACCGCGGGACGCGGAAAGCAAAGGTTCAGCGGACGGCGCTTCGGGACCTTTGCCGGGTCAGCCTGAAATGGCTGATCGGGCTGCGTCAGGGGTGCCGACCGGCGCTCGCCCTACGATTACTGATCACGCGGCGCAACAGCAGGCGCCGGATGTTAGCCCAGCGCCAGATGGTACACCCGAGTTGCATCCAGCACCCCAATTACCTACAAATGAGCCGGGAGGGGGTTCGTCCGCGCCGCCAACAGCTGAGATGCGGAGCAGCGCTTTTCCATCTTCCACGGAAGAAACTTCTGCGCCGAGACCAGCCACTGATGATACGTCCAACTCGGCCTCAGGCGATTCGGCGGCATCAAAGGAAGTATTTGGAACATCGGCTGCCAGTTTGGACCCTTCAACAGGTCTTGTATCGCAAACTGCTCCTGTACAAAACCCGTCAGACGCTAACATGGAAACGGTCAATCAGGACGTAATTGACCCCCGCGAGGACGGGGGCACAGGTGTTGAATTCGAATCGCGACTGGACGAGGCGTCGCTTGATAAATCCTCGCCCAACGCTTCCAGTCAACAGGCGCCAACTGATTCGGCAATGGCTCGGTTAGAAACCGAGTTGCTTGCATTGGGGGTCGCTGTCGAGCGGACGGACACTGATCATCTCATTGCTAATCTTGGTGATTATGTTCAGTTCTCGGACGGCAGTGTGACGCTCGATGCGGACGCGCAGGCGTTTCTAGAGGTGATTGCCGAGGACCTGAAGAAGTCTCTTCCGTTAAAAATTCGCGTAATTGGGCATACGGACCACCGCGGACGTGCCGACGTCAACGCCCGGCTCTCCGCAAAACGCGCAGAAAACGTTGCGCAATTTCTGGAAGCTAATGGGATAGCGGACAAGTCTCTCAGCTACGTGGGTAGGGGAGAATCCGAGCCGAAGATCAGTTTGGTTGACGAACGGAAGTTGGGGCCCGCCGTCAACCGCCGCATCGAGTTAGAGCTATTTACACCTTCGCCGAATGAAGAGCCTTTGTTTGCAGCGGGTGTGGGGCTTTGGGCCGCCGCCCTGGCATTGGTCAGCGCGTTCTCAGCCATGCCGATCTTTGTGAGGGCTACGGGTGCCATCGCGTCGATTATGTTTGCAGTGACTGCGGTTCAAATTTACG
>JBJYXA010000469.1:0-1163 GCA_046259705.1 Caldilineaceae bacterium | reverse complement strand
CCTCACAGGTCGTAACGCGAGTGAACGCTGAGCAACGCTCGAAAAGGGATACCATGACCACCTCCGAACTGCCCGTTTCGGCCCCCGCCCGTGTTGCCGCAGCGCCAGGCTCAGACGACCTGATCTCACCCCTGGGTCTTTTCTTCAGCGTTTCCCGGAAAAACGCGCTAAATCAATAAGAAAAAGCAGAGTGCGGTGATAGGGCCGAGTCGCGTTTTGGCAAGGGCGCGGACTTTGGGAAGATGCCGGCGTCGGTGCGCGCCGGTGCGCTGCGCGTGCGTGTTGTTTCTGCCAACTGATTCAGAGCCGATGCAACAAATCCAGCTTCGGTTTTTCCCCCGGAGCGTCACGCCCATCACCCCAGTGCTGGCACTCAGCACGCAGTATGGGCGCGTGACCTACTTCAACGGCAGCATGTCGGTGTTCGTTCACGAGGAAGAGGACGTGACCATCAGGACCACCGCCGCAGACTGTCGCCAACGATCAGCAGCATCCCGGCCAGCAGGACGAATGCCCGTGCCCCAACACCGGCATCGATCTCCGGTGCTTTGAGCGATTTCGGGCGCTCGACCGGTTGTGCCGGTTCCCCAACAAAGGCGTCGATCTCCGGTGCTTTGCGCGCTGCCGGGCGCTCCGTGGTCGGGCGCCCCATGGCTGGGACCACTTGTGGCCGTGCCTGTTGGCTGGTGGCGCTGTTCGCGCCCCCAGAGACGACGCTGTGCTTTCCCTGCTGCGAGTCATCGGGGACAATGCACCCGGACAGCCCCAGCAGCAGTGCGATGGCGATGTAGCGTTTCATAGCGCAAGACCCTCTTCGATTGATTGGGTGTTGATGGGCATGCCTTCAGGCTATTCGTCGATCGATTCCAAAACGATGGCGGTCTGGCATTTGAGCCAAGCCTGGTTAATGGAGGCACCCGAGCCTTTTCGGCTGGCCCCGAGTCGTCCTTCATCGGTAATGAGGATGACGAAGCCTTCGTGCTTAAGCGCAGCGAGGGATTCGCTGGCAATAACTAAGCATTGTAGGTCTGAGCTGGTGCAAAAGGTCTTTTTGTCGGCGATCAGGCCAATCGCTTGGCCATCTTCGTTGCCAAAAAGCATGAGCTCCGCGGCATCGCAATTAACGACCGCTGGGAATTCAGTCGACAAGGTGAGTTCGCTGG
>JBJYXA010000468.1:5641-7412 GCA_046259705.1 Caldilineaceae bacterium | reverse complement strand
AGCAATATCCGGTCTTTGTATTCCATGACCTGCGGTTGATCTACTTCGAAGATTCGCATTTTCTCCGGCCAAGGAAGCCGGTACGCGCGCGTGTCCAGGCCGGCGGCCATGAGCACGATTTGCTGCACCGTATCACGCGCGGCGATTCGCTGCAGAAAGTCATCGTAGAATCGCGTCCGCAGTACGATGGCAACGACGCTGTCTTCTGTCCGCTGTGCAATCCATTCCTTGCCTACTGTACCTGCAAGCATGTCCGCCCACGGATCCGAAAATAGGTGATCAACGCGTGCATTCTCGAGACCGCGCACCGCTGCGGTCCAGTACGCCGTAGAGCTCAACAGTTGATCACGTCGAATCTCGTCTGACATAGTGTTCCCTTGGTCGTTTGAAGCGGCTATTGGAAAAACGGGCCATCACTGCCGTTCTTGCAGACCGGCTTGAGTTCATATCGATCATTATACTGCTACCGCGCCTGCTGTGTAGACTCTGGAGGCGTCCATGCGCGGCCGGCGGAGTCCGAGTACGGCCAGTGTGTGGCTTCAGAGAATGTGACGTATAGTGTACCGTGACGACAGTTTGGCGGACCCCCGAGAGTCACGATTTGGCGCATTCGCAAACGCAAAAGATCTGGCGACGCATTCGTCGCGTGGTTGCCCGCTAGGGGCGGAAGAGAGATACAAGATATGGCATTTGTCCGTAAGGGTGATAAATCAGTCTTGATCGTGGTGGACACACAGGTTGGCGTGATGCAGGATGCCTGGGATGCAGGCAGGGTCGTCGGTAATATCGCCCTGGCTGTGGACAAGGCTAGGGACCAAGGTGTACCGGTGATCTGGGTACAACACTCAGACGACGAATTGATCAAGGACAGTCCCGAGTGGGAGCTGGCCGCCGGGCTGATCCCTGCAGACGGTGAGATTCGTATCGACAAGCAGTTCAACTCCTCGTTCGAGCAGACTGCTCTGGATGATGCACTTTCCGAACTCGGCGCCACCCGCATTGTGCTCGCGGGCGCCGCCACGAACTGGTGCATACGCGCCACGGCATACGGAGCGCTAGACCGAGGCTACGATCTGGTTCTCCTCGAGGACGCGCATTCGACTGAAAATTTGGAATTCGAGGACGGAGTTACCATTGAGGCAGCCAACATTATCCGTGAACTCAACGTTGCCATGACATGGGTTTCGTACCCCAACCGGACCAACACCGCGCTGGCTGTTGGCGAACTGGATTTCACAAACCTGGCATAGCCGGATCGACCGTCCGCACGGAGAATCAAAACCATGGAACGCATACCCCTGGCGATCGTCGGCTGTGGCGGCATGGGCCACCGGCACTTGTTTGGGCTGGCCGAACTACATCAGAATGGATTGTCGAGCTTCGACCTAGTAGCCGTCTGTGACCCGATAACGGCCGCCGCTGAGTCGCTCGCCGACAAAGCTGAAGGGTTCTTTGGCCGCCGTCCTGCTGTCGTAAGCGACATCGTAGAGCTGGAAAAGCTGGGCGTGGCTGCCGTAGACATCACGGCTACGCCGCGCTATCATCATACGCTGGGTATCGCGGCGCTGGCCCACGGTTGGCACGCCATGATCGAGAAGCCGGTGGGACTGACGGTGCATGCGTGCAATGCTATCCTGTCCGCCGCAGAAACCAGTGACCGCGTGGTTAGCGTCGCCGAGAACTACCGTCGCGACCCGGTGAACCGGCTGGCCAAAGCGCTGTTGGACGCAGGCAAGATCGGCGACCCTCAATTCATGATCCACCACACATC
>JBJYXA010000468.1:0-5541 GCA_046259705.1 Caldilineaceae bacterium | reverse complement strand
CAGAAGGCCATGCCGGCCGAATTCCAGGCTACAGCCGAGGATGCCGTGTTCGCCACCTTGACGTGCAAGAGCGGCGCAGTGATCCAGCTGATCGAGAATCACGCCGGCCACGGGCGCGCAATCTGGGATCGTCAGATACACGGCAACGAGGGAAGCATGGATATGCCCAACGACCGTAGTGGTGAACCATTGCGGTTGACGCTGGACCGCACGCAGGTTATCGAAGGCGCGGCGGTGCTCGACCTGGCGCCGGCCGGTTATGAACTGGATCGCGCAACGGCGGTGCTCTTCGGCGGCGATCGATTGTGGCATTACGACTTTCCGTTCGAGTTGACTGACCGCAAGTTGATAGCCGTGGAATATGCGGATTTTGCGCGGGGCATCCTCGGCGAAGCGCCCGTAGAAGTGGACCTAGCGCAAGGCGCGCGTTCAGTGGCGGTATCCTATGCGCTGTTGGAGTCCGGCCACGCAGGCGGCGCCGTGCTGGCCGTGGACGACGTGTTGGCCGGCAAGTATAGCGCGTATCAGTCGGACATCGACGTGGGCTTGGGCCTGTAGATGTACCCACGCAAGGCGGCTGATTGATCGAGTAGCGTGGCATTGGCAACAGCGTGAACTGCCTGCAAGTTGCAGGCAGTCGATGCCTACGTGTGCCCTCTCTAGAATTCATTCCACAAACGCATATCGAGGGGAGATCGACATGCCGGACCCTAGCGTCCCCGCTGTGATGACGGTACCCAGCTTCCTGGGAGAAGGTCGAATCGCTTTCATTGAGAAGGAGATCCCCGCTCCTGGTGCAGGCCAGCTTCTGCTCAAGGTCACGGCGAATGCCCTGTGCGGCTCCGAACGCGGCCAGTTCTACCGGGGCACATCGGTGACCCCAGGCCATGAGGCCGCCGGTGTCGTGATAGCCGCCGGCGACGACACGCACACCTCCATCGGCACGCCAGGTGTCGTGTATCTGATGGACTACTGCGGCGAGTGTCGGAGCTGCCGTCAGGGATTCACCAATCAGTGCCTCCACAAAAGTGGCGACATGGGTTTCAACCGCGACGGTGGCTATGGCGTCTACGAACTGGTGCCGGAGTCGATTTTTTTTCCCGTTGACCCCGAGATTCCGCCCGCCGAAGCGACGCTCCTGCTGGATATCATGGGTACAAATGGCCATGCCATCGGCCGGGCCAAGCTGGTCCATCCCGACCCGCAATCCATGGTCGTGGCCGGCGCCGGACCCATCGGGCTGGGAATGCTGGTTATGGCCAAGATTCGTTTCGGCCCCGATTTCCCGGTCGTGATCTTCGACCTGTCAGAATGGCGGCTGGACCTGGCCGAGAAGCTCGGCGGCCTGCCAGTGGACATCGGTCGGCGCACGCTGCCGGAGGGTCTCCAACACCACGGACTGGCGGAGGCCGATCTGGCCATTGACACCAGCGGCAAGGGCGAGGCGCGACAGGCATGCATGGCGGTTCTCGCCAAGCGCGGTGTGCTGGTCTGTATCGGCCACGGACAGGGCCTTACGCTCGAGGTCTCGCCCGACCTCATCGCCACGGAACGCGCCGTCATGGGCAGTGAGTATTTCCGCTACAACGAGCTGGCCGAGAACCTCGTGCTTCTGCGTCGCCATCTCGAGGAGCTGCGCCCTATCATCACCCACCGGTTCGGCGTCGAAGACATTCAGACCGCATTTGAGCTGTTCTTTCAGGGCCAGACAGGAAAGGTGATTATCGAACAATGAGCGCTCAAAGCCGCATAAAGGTTGCCGTCATCGGAGCAGGCGGATGGGGAAGACAGCACGCGCGTGTATTAGCCGAACGACCCGACGTCGACTTCTGCGCCGTCGTAGGGCGCACGGCGCAGAAGACCCAGGCGCGGGCCGATCAGTTCGGTGTACACGCCTACTTGGACATCCGGGAGATGCTGGATACCGAGCGCCCCGACTTGGTTACGCTCAGCCTGCCCAACCAGGGCCACTTCGACGCCACGCTACAGGTCATCCAAGCGGGCGTCCCTCTGCTGGTGGAAAAGCCCCTCAGCTTCGAACTCGGCGAAGCGGACATTCTACTGCAGGAAGCTGAGCGCCGTGGGCTATTCTTTGCTATCAATTTCAATCACCGCTACGCCAGGCCCGTGCAGATGACGCACCAGGCAATCCGGGAAGGACGGTTGGGTGATCTGGTCTTTGCGGCCTGGCGGTTCGGCGGTGAAGGCTCCAGCGACCACCCTCATGCCAACCTCATCGAGACGCAATGCCACGCCTTCGACCAACTCGAGTACCTGTGCGGACCCATCGATTCGATCATGGCCGAAATGACTGACAAGACGGGGGGCGGCTATCGGACGCTGGTGCTCGCGCTGCACTTCGCCGACGGCGCGGTGGGAAGCCTGCTCGGCTCCTATGATTCTTCCTATGCTTACACAGACACGCACCGGCTCGAGATCAACGGCACGCTGGGCCGGGTCCTCGTGCATGACACGGTGCGCAAGTATGCCTATCAGGCCACGGGCAGCGAAACCGCCGAGGTATGGGAGGCCGGGTACTTCAACGACAGGGAACGCGAATTCCACCGCACCTTTGACCGGCACATGGACGTGCTCTTGGATGCCTTTCGGCGCGGCGACCCGCCTCCTGTGCCGGCCATCGCGGGGCGGCGGGCGCTCGAACTGGCCTACGCCGCCATTGAATCCTACGAGTCGGGCGGACGAGTCGCGACGTAAGCATTGTGTAACGGGTGCGGCAGGCATAAGCCAGCGGACAATGCTGCTGGCTCATGCCCTGCCTGGATCGCGTACACGTCGATTGGGTTAACCGGCCGGCTCGCCGACTGTGAAATCGTCGAAACCAAACGCCGCGGGAGCTTCTTCGTCGAAGTTCTCTACCATATACCCGGCGCTACCGTTCTGGTAGCTGTCGTCTGTTATCTCGCTCACCTGGATGCCGTTGATGTATAGGTCATAGACGCCATCCGCGCCCACCACCGCCAGTGTATTCGCCGCCTCCTCCGAGAGGTCGAGTGGTTCGGCCACCGTCCACTCAACCAGCGTCTCAAGATTGTCTCCATCTGCCTTTTCGACCAGGAAGTAGCCGTCTCCGCTGACACGGAATGAATAGAAATGGCTGTCGTCCTCCACCTGGAAGATGAGGCCATAGGCGGTGTCTATCGATCCCGCAGTCTGGGCGGTTACTTCGAGCATGAACACGTCTGGCAGTGCGGCGTCGCCATAATAGTCATAGATTGCACCGGAGGCCGGGTTCAACTCGTATACGTATTGCTCCCTATCGGGATCGTAGTAGCCCATCCCCCAGTCCGACGCGGTCTCATCGTCGTACAGACCGCTTGTCGGGTCTGCGTAGTCATCGACGAAGGCTATATCGGCATACTCGGGTTGGGGCGCGCCTGCTTGCATGCCGTCAATGCCGGGGACCAACACGCTGAAACTGTACAGCAGCGCGTCCAGGTCGGGGACCAGCGAATCAAACTCGTCTTCGGGCGCCACAAAGTCCACGGCATAGGTCAGACCAGGGGCCGGCGTGGATGCGACGATTTCACCTGCGTAGGTGACGCCGCTTGCATCGAAGGCGAAATCGATCAATTGCGCGTCATACAGCCCCATGAAATAGTCCACTGGGTCGCCTGCCACGGCAACATTGTCGAAATCCGCGCTGCCGGTGAATTCGGCCAGAATATCGTCCAATGCGCTAAGGTTAGCCTCGGAACCGTCGGATGCATCGCCGTATTCCAAAGCGGATATGTTGATCTGCGCCGTGCCATCGGCGTTATCTAGTATCAGCCGGTCTGTGCTCCCGCCGCCATCATTCGGCAACCAGGTATCCGGATACAGAAACGCAAAGCCAAGGTCTTCTGCGACCAGCGGTACGAAACCCTCCTCCGTCACGTCATCCTCGCCGACGACGAAGAGATCTTCATAGGATTCGACCAGGTTTCCGTCGAGGTCTTCCGCAATCACGCCCACCATATAGTTGCCGCTGGGCGCAGGCGTCTCTTCGATGTAGAAGCGTTCGTCGCCAAAGGTGAGGGTCCCGATGGGAGCACTATAGTTCTCGTCCTCGGCGTCGTCGGCCAAATAGTATCCCTGCTCGAACACAGTGAATTCGTCGCCCGGCTGCGACGTAATCTCGCGAGGAGCACCGAGACCGTTGGCGCTGGGGTCCCCAAAGCCAAATACCTGGAACAGTTCGCCGTCACGGAAGAACAGGCGAGCGTAGCGATCCGCGCTGCCATCCGCAAAGGTGTAGATGCCATCCACGGTGTACGTCGGGCTGTTGCCGTAGGTCTCCGGTACGAAGAGCGTTCGGATCGAGGTTGTACCGTCGCTGATGGCGTAGACGATTGGTTGCCAATCGTAGCCCACCGTGAACGTGCCCTCGGGCCACTGCGGGTAGGTGACGCCGCCCACCGTAGTGTCCTGCTCGGCAAACAGGAAGTCCTGGTCTTCGATGATAAGCACGTCATCTTCTGGCAAGTAACGTCCGATGAAGCTGTAGACGAAACCCACGCGCTCCCCCGTGATGTCGGTATCGACGCTCACTGGTTCATCGGGATAGACTACTTTGGATGAGAGTCGGATCGGCGCCACCTGCAGCGGCTTTCGCTCGACGTTGTTCACGGGCTCCGCCGGAAATTCCGGCGGCATCACCGGTACTGCTTCCAGGAGACCGGCGTCTGCCAACGCGAGGCCGACGTCCTCCGGCAAGTCGAAACTTTCCATCAAGGACTGTGTAATCTCTTGCGCGGACAGACCCTGGTCGATCATCGAAGTGATCTCATCAGCCAGCACTTGGAGGTACTCTGCGTCCAGATCCGGTAGCAGTTGCTGGAGCGCGGCCAATAGCGGCGATCCCGGTCGCATGATCTGCCCAGCGCCGCCCTCACCCGAATGGAACGCCAAAAACTCATCCCACTGGGTGGTATCCACGAAGCGGGTTGCGATGTCCGTATATCCAAAGTTGTCCAGGATGCTGTAGAGCTCGCGCACGGGAAAATAGATGGCGATGCCGGTCGAACCGGGCCGTTCCGCGCCGTGTTTTTCGGCTATGATCGCGGCCTGGCGTGCAGATTCCAGGTTATCGGCAGCCTCCTGAACTGCAGGGTCGTCCGTACTGCTTTGTATCAACTGCACAAAGTGACCTAAGTCGATGAAGGGTGAAGGCAGTTCGTCGCCAAAGATCGACTCGTAGGCTTGGGCGTAGGTTCGAGCCTGAGCCACCACATTCTGGTCCATCATCTTGATTGCATCGACAAAGTCATCGAGTGCAGCGTCAAGGGGCGCGATCTCTGTCAAGTCGATGGCGGTTAACGTCGCATCGGGATTGATGGCAGCCGCAGCCTGGGCACGCGTCAGGTTACCGACGTAGGTCGGATCCTCGAGCCTCATGTCGTCGTCGATATAGGTATCGACGATCGCCTGCACCAGCTCATCGCCGCCCATTGCAGGATTGTCGACCACTTGGCTTAAGAAACCTGCATAGGCCCAGCCCAAGCCAGGCTCAGTTTCCTCTGAAGCGACCGCATACAGCGCATG
>JBJYXA010000467.1:0-3684 GCA_046259705.1 Caldilineaceae bacterium | reverse complement strand
CTAGACTCTCCAGCCATGCGTAGCTATAGAAACCGCCGCGACCCTGGCCGATCTGCACAAGCCATGGCCAGATGGCTGAAGCCGGCGCGTTGATCGTGATAGCGCGCGTGGCGTGTAACGGACGGCAGTCTTCCTCATCCTTTGCGCCACCAGGCGGCGAACCCCACGGCGTGGGCCGCAGATCATCGCCAGGCAAGGACATACCGACCTCCGCATCGGTAGCGCCCCAGCGTAGATGCCATGGGCGAACTATGCCAATGTATCCGCCAACTGCCGCAGCCATTGCGGCGAGAATTGCTCCCGTTCGTTTCACGTGCCTATCATCCCTTCCAACCGTTGGTGTCGATGGCCATGGAGTATCTGTTGACGTACGAACTTGATCATGTGCTAGATTACCTCCTCTAATTCTACATCAATATGGAAGGTTGAAACAGCCACTGACAGAACAAAGGGGATAGATTCCTGTCGAAGGGGCGAATGCCGGACGCTCCTGCTATGGCAACCGGCGAAAACGCGTGTCACTAAGGTCAAAGCTGTAACTTACTGACCGAAAAATGCGCAACGCTACGGACGTAAACAACCACGCTGCTTGATAACGGACGCTGAGAGACTACGGGATATTCACCTACTATTGCTCGTGTTCATGATAGTACACTTGTATTGTGCAGCAGCCAGGCTAGCCAACTCCGTACAGTGGATGCGCGACGTTCCACGGTCGCACCACTAAGTCCCGTGTGCTGGCGGATTATGTCGGCGATCTCATCGTTCGCAATGGCTGCCAGATCGTATTCCCGACTTGCCAACAGGTATAGTATTTGTCGAAGTGACGGCCGCTTGCATATCTGTTCGAGCAAGAGGCGTGTCCGCTTTTGACGTGACTGAGTGTCTAAGAGCGCCCGGCCGTAGCCTGTCGTCGTAAACATATGCCCCGACCGATCAAGGAAGCCGAGATAGCGGGCTGCATTAGCGTAATAGTCGCCCTGACGCTCGTCGAATTCGAAGTAGTCTGCGATCAGGCTCTTGTCGTTCGCGCCCCTATCAACAGCACCAACCAGATCGATTACCTTATCAAGATCATTCGCCTGAGGATATGGTGCGTAGTGCTCGGTCTCTTGGGGCGTGGACGCCAGTACCTGCAACACATTTACTTGCAGTGCAGGTGTCTCATCGATCAGGTAGCTGCCGCTACGAACAGTAATTAGTTCTCCAAAGCGGCTCGCGAATTCGAATTCAGTTAGGGTATAGATGCCATTTGTGTACGTCAGAAACAACGGGACGATGCGCTTGCTTGATCTTCGGCTCCACTCCAAGAAGGGATAGTACAGTTGACGGATATTGAAATCGTCGCGTCTTCCCAGCTTTGCTTCGATGAGATATATCGCAGACGGATTCTCGTACCCCGAGTCAACTTCGATTTGAACACTCTCGACGTCAACGTGATGCCAGCCGAAAGGAAGCCTGAAACCGAAACGGCCTGAATAGCCTCTGCCCCGGATGGTGAGATGGAGAGCTTCTTCATTGGTGAACCGATGTAGCAGCCCGGTCAGGTGGGCAAAGTCGATAGCTTGCGATTCGTTCAGATCCTGGCTGCCGGGGTATGAATCATAGCTAGACAAGTCGACTGAAGACCGATGCACTTCCGGTCGTAATGCGTATCCATTGGGACCAAACTTGAAATAGGTTCTTTGTTCCGGGTCGGAGAAGAGTATGTACTGGCCATTTCTGACCGGAAATATCGTCATCCTGTAATCGCGAAACACCTTTGGACACACGCCGATCGTGTCCAGCTTGGCCATGAGTCGAGGTTCGCGTTCCCCAAAGTGTTTCAGGTCATCCGCGCTGACGTAGCAGTAGCCTTTGGCTCGAATATCTGCAAGAGCAGTAGTACGTCGAAAGAACTTCTCCCATGCTACGTCGTTCTTCGACATGCCATGATCCTCGTTCAGCGTGGAGTCGCCTAGTAATTTGTTATCAGCAGTTCCGTGATCTTTCCACGCTTCGCGCCTTTGGAATTGATCATGCGGTTGGCGAGAACGCGACGGACCACAAACGGTGCGTAGAGCTCGTCAAAAAACTCGTCATCGGGATCCGAATTCTTGGGGTCGGAGTTGCTCAGCATGAGCTTCGAGTCATATTCGCGATCTAGATGGGCAAAGAACTCGGCAAGGCGGGTCTGGTCGCGATCACTGAAACCATCTTTGGAATAGGAAGTGAAATTGGACGTCTGATTCAGGGGTCTGTATGGCGGATCGAAGTATACAAACGATGCGCTGGACGCGAACGACTCACATGCCGTGAACGGTTCATGGACAATTATCGCCTTGCCGAGGAGCCGAGAAATTCTCATGATGTTGTCCGGATCACTGATGTTCGGACGGCGGTATCGTCCAAATGGGACGTTGAAGCTTCCCTTTGAGTTGACTCGATAGAGACCGTTGTAGCATGTCTTGTTGAGGAATATCATATTCGCAGCCCGTATGACCCAATCGTATGAGAATTCCGTGAAGTCCAAGGTCGCCAGTTGGGCATTGTACGTTTCGCGCGTTTCGTAGAAATATCGTTCTCTCAACTCATCATCTAGGGCACTGTATCTGTGTGTATGTCCTTCCAACAGCTCGACTAGATCTGCAGGTGCCTCCTGCACCACCCGGTACACCAGTACAAGTTCTGGATTGATGTCACTTAAATATGCAGATTCGATGTCGAAGGCCTGGGCAACATCCAGGAAGACAGCAGCACCGCCGAGGAAAGGCTCCGCGTATCTGCGCAACCTACCCTGGCGCAAGGCCTCCGGATAGCATTCACGAATTTGCGGCAGTAGTTGCGACTTGCCGCCCGCCCATTTGATGAACGGTCTTGCCTGTTCAGCCAACGATGGTTGTGCCGCCATGCCTCATAATCCATAGGTCTCTGACGCCGTTCGGTACTGCTAACTCAATAATAGCACATCCAAATCGGCCGCATGGTTGGTTGGAGTGAAGGCCTATCGAGCGCTTGCTCTTTTGTCGATTCAGCGTCATGATCATATTGACCACTCCGGCCACAAATACTCCCTTAGTACGGAGAGGAAATAATATGAACCGCAAGGAAAATGGCTGCGCCGACGGGCAAGCTTCTTCGCCCGCGGCTACCGGGCCAAGCAAGGTGGCCAGCTTCGCTAGCGAATCCGCGCCGGTCAAAGTTACCCTCTCTGACGAAGAGAAGACTCTGTTGTTGCAGATAGCGCGGCGTACTCTGGAGACCTTTCTCGACTCGGGCAGATGGCCTCATTTCCGGGTTGACACGCCGTCGTTGAACCAACAGCGAGCCGTGTTCGTCACGCTATGGCGGCGCGATAACGGTGAACTACGCGGCTGCCGCGGAGAAAGTACTGCTAGGCGGCCGTTGGTGGACGCCGTGGTCGCCATGTCCATCGCATCAGCGGTGGATGATCCTCGTTTTTATCCGGTGACGCTCGATGAGCTGCCAAAACTGCGCATCGACATCAACGCATTGACCCCGTTGGAGCCCATCCGTGCCGAGGACGTCGTTGTTGGTCGCCATGGCCTAATGGTCGTGAATGGGGGTATGGCCGGTCTCCTGCTGCCGGAAGTTCCGGTACGTTTTGGATGGGATCGGCAACAGTTCCTCGAAGGCACGTGTCAAAAGGCCGGCCTGCCTCGCGATGCCTGGCGCAGACAATCC
>JBJYXA010000466.1:0-9369 GCA_046259705.1 Caldilineaceae bacterium | reverse complement strand
CAGCCTGAACTTATACCTGCCGTTGCTGCAGCGCTTCGGCGCGATCATGTTGATCATCTTTGGGCTGGCCACGTTAGGCGTATTCCGCTGGTTGACGGCGAGTATCAAGGCTCGTGTCGACCTCGACGAGAACCCGGCCGCCGCCGCTTTGGTCAGCGTCTTCGTTTTCTTTGATACGCTTCTCTATACGGAGCGGCGAGTTTCGGAGATGCACAAGGTAAACCGCCGTTGGGGCCTATTTAGCAGCGCCCTGCTTGGCGTCAGCTTTGCCGCGGGCTGGGTGCCCTGCATCGGTCCGATTCTGGCCAGTATTCTATTTTTGGCCAACGACAGCGCCACCGCGTTGCAAGGCGCGATATTGCTGGCAATCTACAGCCTGGGTCTGGGCATCCCATTCCTCATCACCGGCGCCGCTTTCAGCACCACTACCAAGGCGCTACGCAAGCTGAATCGTCACGCCAATATCGTCAGTATCGTGAGCGGTTTCTTCCTGCTGTACGTAGCATACCTTTTGTGGACGGACAAGCTCGGAACGCTGACCACGCGTTTCATCTTCCTGAATGAGTGGGTGTTCCAACTCGAGGAAACGATCGTCGGATCCGCGACAGTGGGCGGGAATATCATCAATGCAAGCTTGATCGCCGCGATTCCGCTGGCGCTCGTAGCCGGCTTGATCAGCTTCCTGAGCCCCTGTGTACTGCCGCTCGTGCCCGCGTACATCGGTTATTTAGGCGGTACGGCGGTCGCGGGAACTAAGTGATCTATGGCGTCACAAGAAACCGCTGCAGAGAAGCTACAAGTGACACTCTACACGAAGCCGGGTTGTCACCTTTGCGATGATCTGCGGGACCTTTTGCAGGCCATGCAGGCGGGGCTAGACTTCGCGATTGTAGAGCGGAATATCGAGACCGAGCCAGCTGACTTCGAACGGTACCGGTACCTGATTCCGGTGCTGGACGTTCCCGGCCACGAGCCTATGACGCCACCACACGAGTTACAATCAGTCCGTCGGGCCCTCCAGGCAGCTCTGTCCGCGACAGGTAGCCAAGCATGAGCGAACCCACAAATGCTGCGCCGGCGGCTCCCTCCGACCTGGAGACTCGCTTCGCACGCTTCATCAGCGCGCTCGTACTGGGCATTGCCCGCCACTGGCTGGCATTGTTCAACGTCGCCTGGGGCCTGTATGTGTTTCTGCCCATTCTGGCGCCCATCCTGATGCAGGTCGGCTGGACTGTGCCGGCGCGCGGTATCTACGGCGTGTACTCGTTCTTGTGCCACCAGCTGCCCGACCACAGCTATTTCCTGTTCAGTTCAAACCCTGTTCCGCACGTGCATGAGCTGGAAGCCGCGGGCATGCAGCCTGGCATGAACATCCTGGGCCAGCGACGTTTCATCGGCAACGCGGTCGCGGGCTACAAGACGGCTCTCTGCCAGCGGGACATCGCTATCTATGGCAGCGTGTTTGTCTCCGGACTGCTTTTCGCACTATTCCGTGATCGCATCAAGGCGCCCAGCATCAAAGTTTACATCCTGTTCCTCATTCCGATGGCTGTCGACGGGGTGACGCAGATGCTCGGGTGGCGCGAAAGCAGTTGGCTTCTGCGTAGCATCACCGGCGCCATGTTCGGCGTGGCCAGCGTGTGGCTGGCCTATCCGTACGTGGACCAGGCCATGCAGGACGTCGTGCAGAGTGAAGAGGCGCGCATGGCCGATGTCTATTCGAACCAGATGCCGTAGGTCGGTTTGCACAGGCGCAAGTCATGTCTCTCCTGCGAACAGCCTGGCGTAAATTCGACACAGAAAACAGGATGCGGTATAGTAAATGGCTGTGGCAATTGCACAGGCAGATGGTATCCGTTTGACTGTGCCGCAATCATTGTGTGTACCGGCAACCACTTATGGCTGCCGAACAAATAGATAGCCTGGGAGCATCAAACGCATGGCGAACATCAAATCGGCGGAGAAGCGGAACCGGCAAAGGGCCATACGTGAAGCGCGTAATCGCGTGGTGCGCGGCCGTGCCCGCACAGCGGTGAAGAACGCTCGCGCGGCCATCGAACATGGCGACGAAAACGCGCGGGAGTTGGTGATCGTTGCCGAGCGCGCCCTGGATCGCGCAGCGAAAAAGGGCGTTCTGCATCAGAACAACGTCAGCCGCCGCAAGAGCCGCCTATACAAAGCGTTGGATAAGGTCTCAGCCGCAGCATAGGCATGCGGTGGTGCGGGGCCTCACCCGCAAGATGCACCTCGCCGATTTGGGCGGGATGCAAGAATAGATCTTCAAGACTCGCGCCATATGGTGCGAGTCTTTTCGCGTGCGCGCCCCGGCTGCACATGGCGCGGTCGCATCGATGGCCCGCCGTCACACCTATTCCCAGTCACCACGCTGCTGGGCGTAGTCACAGAGTTCGAAAAGCACGCAACTATCACATTTGGGTTTACGCGCGTGGCAAATCGTGCGCCCATGCTGGATCAGATTGACATGCATCGTAAAAAACGTCTCGTCGGGAAGCAGTGATTCCCAAGCGTGCTTGACCCGTTCAGCACTGGCCCTCGCCGAAACGATGCCCAGGCGTTGCGAAATGCGCTGAACGTGCGTATCTACGGGGAATGTGGCCTTCCCATAGCGAAAGAGCAAGACAATACTGGCAGTTTTATGGCCGACGCCGGGCAACGCGGTCAGGTAAGCCATGGCTTCGGTCACGTCCATCTCTTCCAGAAAGTCGAGACTGTACGCGCCCCGATCGTCGTAGATAAGCGCCAAGGTATTGACGATATTGGGCGCCTTTTGGTTGTACATACCGGCGACGCGTATCGCGTCTTTGATATCTTCCAGCGGCGCGTGGCGCACCGCGTCCCAGTTCCCGCCGTACCGTTCCTTCAACTCCCGGAAGGCGCGCCCGCTGTTCACATCGTTTGTGTTGGCGGAAAGTATTGTGCCGATGAGCATCTCCAGCGGGTCGGCGTCGAACGTGCGTTGCTGGACGCCGTACTCATCGGTGAGCGCTTCGAAGACTGCCTGGGCGTATTCCGCCGATTTCCGGGCCGGCGCATTTTGGGCTGGACTCATGAGTCGTCGTCGACCATGACCCGCGGCACGCGCGCCAAGATGCGACTGACCACGTCGTAATTGATGGTGCCGACGCGGCGCGCAACTTCCTCCGCAGAGAGGTATTGATCGCCTTGCCGTCCGATAAGTACGGCTTCATCACCCTGCTGGACGTTTTGGCCGGACTCGACAATGTCAGTCACGTCGAGAACGGTCTGGTCCATGCACACGCGGCCGGCGATGGGGGCCCATTGCCCGTGGAGCAGCACGCTGCCCCAAGTAAGCGGTCGGCGAGGAAAACCATCCGCATAGCCTACAGGAATGACGGCAACCACAGTGGGACGCTTGGCAACAAATTCCAAGCCATAGCTGACACCTTCTCCCGAGGCCAGGTGGGTCACGTGCACAATTTCCGCCTTCCAGCCCATGACGGGTTGGAAAGACGGCGGAAGTGGCGTCTTCTCCTCATCGGGGTCGAGACCATAGAGGGCAATGCCACAACGCACCATATCCAGGTGCGTCTCCGGCATGGACAGCGTGGCGGCCGAGTTGGCCGCGTGGCAAATGGGAGGACGCAGCCCTGCCCGCGTGACCTCATCCAGCAGTCGGCGGAAGCGCTGGAACTGCACAGAGGCAAATTCTAAATCCGTATCCGACGTTGCGAAGTGCGTAAAAAGCCCCTCGGTAACAATATTGGACCGGTCCTGCAGGTCGCGCAGGAAAGCGGGCACATCCTCAGGCCGTAAGCCTAGCCGATTCATGCCCGTATTGACTTTGACATGCACATGAGCCGGCTTGCCCTGGGCGGCTGCGCATTGCTCCAGCGCGGATACGGCGTCTCGGTCGTAGATTGCGAGGATCACGTCTCGGTCTACGGCGGCTTCAAAATGGCGCGGCGGCGTGTAGCCAAGCACCAGTATCGGACATCCTATGCCGGCATCACGCAGTTCGAAAGCTTCCCCCAAAGTAGCGACGGCTAGGTAGTCCACTCCGGACGCGACAAGTTCCTGGCCCACGGGTACTGCGCCATGGCCGTAGGCGTTGGCTTTGACCACACCGCAGAGTCTGCAGCCATCGCCGATTCGTCGCCGAATCTCACGTAGATTGTTCCACAGCGCACTGCGATCCACCTCGATCCAAGTCGGACGCTGCGGCGGTTCAAGTGTCATGTTCGGGCTCATTGGTTCCACCGGTTCCATAGGGAATTCGGGTGCCTTGAAAGTAGGATCTCATCCTGGCCAATGCCGATCTGCATGATATACTGTACCCGAGTTGTTGGCATAGGTGGAATCGACGGAGGCGATTGCATGGGCAAGTACATATTTGTAACCGGTGGCGTCATGTCCGGCCTCGGCAAAGGCGTCACGGTGGCTTCGATTGGCCGAATTTTGAAGGCTCGAGGCATCAAGGTCTCGACGATGAAGTTGGACCCATATCTGAACGTCGACCCCGGTACTATGTCCCCCTATCAGCACGGTGAAGTTTTTGTCACAGAGGACGGCGCTGAGACCGATCTGGATCTGGGCCATTACGAACGCTTTGTGGACGAAAACACAAGCCAGCTCAGCAATGTGACCAGTGGTCAGATCTACAAGTTTGTATTAGATCAAGAGCGACGCGGTGATTACCTCGGCGGCACCATCCAGGTGATTCCGCACGTTACCAACGAGATCAAGCGGCGTATCGGACAGGTAGCGCGCTCAACGGGCGCCGACGTGATCCTGGCGGAAATCGGCGGTACCGTCGGCGACATCGAGGGGCTGCCGTTTCTGGAAGCCATCCGCCAGATGCGCAAGGATGTAGGCAGCAACAACACACTGTTTGTACATGTAACGTGGCTGCCTTTTCTGGCTGCCAGCAAAGAACTGAAAACGAAACCCACGCAGCATAGCGTGCGTGAACTGCGCAGTATCGGCATTCAGCCCGACGTCATCGCCTTACGCAGCGACTATCCTGTGGACGAGGACGTGATCGCCAAGACGGCGCTCTTCTGTGACGTGGATCGGGAGGCTGTAATTCCTTTAGTCACTGCGGACACGATCTATGAGGTGCCGCTGAGTCTGGAAGAGTCTGGTATCGGCGATTGGATTGTGGAAAGGCTTGAGCTCACGGTCACGCGCGATCCGGAGGAGGGTCTTGCCAATTGGCGTCACTTCACGGAGACGATCCGCAGTGACCGCCCAACGTTGCGCATCGGCATCGTGGGCAAGTATGTGGAGCTGGAGGACGCTTATCTCAGCGTGAAGGAATCGCTGATGCACGCCGGTCTGGCCGCGGGCTGGCACGTGGATATCGAATGGATCAGCTCTGAGGATCTTGAAAAGGGCCGCCACATGGAGGCGCTCGATAGAATCGACGGCGTGGTCGTACCCGGCGGGTTCGGTTATCGCGGCATTGAGGGCAAGATCGTCGCCGCGCGCTATGCCAGGGAACACAAAGTCCCCTATTTAGGCCTCTGCCTGGGTCTGCAGGTCATGTGCATCGAGCTTGCGCGCAATGTGTTCGACAGCGACGAGCCCAATAGCACGGAGTTCGACATTAGCACCAAGTATCCCATCATCGACCTGATGCCGGATCAACGCGACATCGCAGATATGGGCGGCACCATGCGCCTGGGCACGTACCCATGTGAACTCGCTCCGGGATCGCTCGCCGAGCGTATGTACCGCAACCTCGACTACGGGAACGTCGTGAACGAAAGGCATCGTCACCGCTTCGAGTTCAACAACAGTTTTCGATCGGTCATGCAGGAAAACGGCATGGCCTTTAGCGGCATGTCGCCAGACGGACGGCTTGTGGAGATCTGCGAGCTTGTCGATCACCCGTATATGATCGGCAGCCAATTCCATCCTGAGTTCAAGAGCCGGCCGAACAAACCGCATCCACTATTTCTAGGTCTCATCCAGGCGGCGAAGGAACGTCACTTTGCTCGCCAAGCGCCCGAGGAACTAGAGGGGGCTCAGCGAGCGACGCAGAACGGAGGGCCATCGGCTGCACAAGATGCCAGCGCCGTTTCGCCGCAACAGGAAAGATATATGGTCGACTAAGCCCGGAGCTTCGGGTGATGCCTGGAGCTTTTGGTCAAGGGTTGGCCAGCACAATACGCCTTAGCTGCGAACGATCTGATGCCAGGCGTAATTGAAAAGCTTGTATTGAGGAAATCTCTTGAGGAAGTGAACACGCCATTGGGTCGTGTTCTTAGAGAGAAGGAAAGGCCCATGTCCGGACATTCTAAATGGTCCACTATTAAACGAAAGAAGGGCGCCAACGACGCGGCGCGCGGGAAGATATTCACCAAACTTGCCCGCGAAATACAAATTGCCGCGCGTGGCGGAGCGGATCCAGACATGAACTTCACGCTGCGGCTGGCAATTGATCGCGCCCGCGCGGAGAACATGCCCAAGGAGAATATCGAGAAGGCGGTCCGGCGCGGCGCAGGTCTCGACAAAGACGCCGCCGAGATCGAAGAGGTGATGTACGAAGGCTATGGGCCGCACGGCATCGCGATTTTGGTGCAGTGTTTGACCGACAATCGCAATCGCACTATTGCGGACGTGCGACGAGCTTTCACCCGCAGCAACGGCAACCTCGGCGAACCGAACTCTGTCGCTTGGCAGTTCACAGAGACCGGCTATATTCTCTTCAATCTGTTCGAAGATGATGAGACGCCGCGCGACCTGGACGCCGACGATATCGCGATGGCCGCCATCGAGGCTGATGCATCGGACGTTATCACCAGCGACGACGCGGTGGAAGTCTACACCGAACGGTCCAACTTCGGTCAGGTTCTGCAGGCGCTGGGAGATGCAGGTTTCACGCCCGACGAATCCGACCTGATTCAGCAGCCGGATAACCTGATCGCGCTTAGTCCCGATGAGGCAACGAGTGTGCTGAACCTCATCGAGGCCCTGGAGGAACTGGACGACGTGAGCAACGTGTACCACAACCTCGAAATGACGGATGAGGTCGTAGCGCAGTTCGCGTAATGTCTCAAACGGCGGAGAGCATCGCGCTTGGCATCGATCCCGGCACGGCGACGACCGGCTATGGCGTGGTCGCGCAGAGTGGCGCAGGGGATTTTGCGTTGCTTGCCTACGGCGTAATCCGCACGGAAGCCGGTGTCCCTATGCATCTGCGTCTGCGCGAGCTGTTCGAGGATCTTCAGGCGTTGATCCGCGAGTTCTCGCCGGACTCCATGGCCGTCGAGAAGCTCTTCTTCGGGAAGAATGTTACCAATGCGATTTCCGTAGGCCAGGCACGCGGCGCGGCGCTTTTGGCTGCCGCGTTGCAGGGCCTGGTGGTTGCCGAATATACGCCTGCCGAAGTGAAGCAGTCAATTGCCGGCTACGGCAATGCAGACAAGCGCCAGATGCAGGAGATGGTTCAGCGTCTTCTCGACTTGCCGGAATACCCGCGACCGGATGACGCCGCCGACGGCGTGGCTATTGCGCTGTGTCACTTGCAGACGGAGCAATATCACCGCCTCGTGGAAGGGGCCAGCCGTGAGTAGAAGTAACGATCTGGAGTCTGCTTGGCTTGGTGGAGGCGCCTCGTGATTCGCACGGTGCGCGGTACGGCGATATTGCGCGGCGCGGATCATGTGGTAGTAGATATTGGCGGGGCTGCCGGCGGATTGGGCGTGAAGGTCTTTGTGCCTGAACCAACCGCTGCGCAGACGCACAACAACGCCGCCGTCACATTTCACACGTACCTGCAGGTACGCGAAGACGCGCTCAACCTGTACGGCTTTGTGAGCGAGGACGAGCTAGCCATCTTCGAGCTACTGCTCGGCGTCAGCGGCGTGGGGCCGAAGGTTGCGCTGGCGACGCTGAGCACGCTTACGCCCGACGCGATTCGAGTCGCCCTGGCCAACGACGAGCCGGCAGTCATCGCACGAGTACCCGGCATCGGCAAACGCACCGCCCAAAAGATTGTGCTCGAGCTACGCGACAAGGTTCAGCCGCCAGGCGATCTGGCCTCCTTGGCCATCTCTGCGGATGTGGACACGGAAGTCATCGAGGCATTGACCTCTTTGGGTTACAGCGTCGTCGAGGCACAGCGCGCGGTGCAGCAGATCCCCGCGGACGTGGACAACGTGGAGGATCGACTGCGCATTGCGTTGAGCCAGTTCGGCGCAGGATGAGAATACGAGGCAGCCGGCTGATTCGCGCATGCCCAAGCTCACCTATTGCGACATGAAACGACGCCGGGTGGCGTCGTTTTTCTTTGACAGGACCGGCGCCCACGAATATAATGGCGAGGTTACGTCGTGCACCTGCACGAGGGAGTTGCGCTTATCGCGTAACGACAATTCGGACGCGCGCAGGCGCTCCGCAGAATTCATATAAGCGAGCGAAACACGATGGCAGAAGTCCAGGCATTACGCAAAGGAAATATCTACGAGGAAGATGGCAATCTGTGGCGGGTGCTCGACCACCAGCACATCAAGATGGCGCGTGGCGGTGCAACCATCCGTCTCAAGGTGCGCAATATCCGTACCGGCGCCACCGTCGAGCGCACGTACAATAATGGTACTCGCGTCGACGATGTGCGGTTGGACAGTAACGAAGTAGAATACCTATACACAGACGGCACCCTCTATTATTTCATGGACACGGAAACCTTCGAGCAGATCGTGCTAAGCCCGGAAGCACTCGAGGGCGTGGTGGAGTTCATGGTTGATAACCAGGTAGTCGTGTTGGAGACATACGAGGGCGAACCGATCAGTGTGAATCTGCCCACGACGGTCGACCTGGAGGTGGTCTGGGCTGAGGCCGCCATCGCTGGTGACACGGCCAACGCACCGACCAAACAGGTTGAACTCGAAACGGGCCTGCGGATCCAGGTACCCATGTTTGTCAATGAGGGTGACACGGTTCGTGTCGATACGCGCGATGGCAGCTATGTCACGCGCGTCCAGAAGTAGCGGAAATTGCTTTTTCGCCCGAAGTTGCTATACTCCAGGGCGGGTTAGTGCCGTTGTAGCTCAGTCGGCAGAGCGGCGCCCTCGTAATGCGCAGGTCATCGGTTCGAATCCGATCAACGGCTCTACAGGTATCATGAAAGCCTTCCCGGCGGGAAGGCTTTCTTATTTGTGCGGCAGAAGCGAACGGATGGAGACGAAGTATGTGCCGACTACTGGTGTCCGACTATGCCGTCTGCAGCCGTCACAGCAGCAGAGAATGACGCGATGTCGATGTTCGTACCACAAACAGTAATGCCAACCCGTTTGCCGTCCAGTCGTTCACGAAGTGGTCCCTGTAGCGCGGCCGTGGCGGCAGCGCCAGCCGGTTCAACCGCTAGCTTCATGGAGTGAAAGA
>JBJYXA010000465.1:0-9694 GCA_046259705.1 Caldilineaceae bacterium | reverse complement strand
TTCACCGGTTAGCATCTAGGAGAAGTTCATGGCAACGCAAGCCGATAGAGAACAATTGACTGGCGTCAAGGACGAATATAAATACCATTTTGTCGACGCGATAGAACCCGTCTTCAAGCCGGAGCGGGGCCTCAGCCATGCGCTGATCGACCAGATCTCCGATCACAAGCGTGAGCCGGACTGGATGCGTGCATTCAGGCATGAGGCGCTAGACATATTCTGGTCCAAACCGGTCCCGACGTGGGGCCCGGACCTAAGCGCCATTGATTACGATAATATCTACTACTACCTGCGTCCCATGGATGAGCAGAAAAAGTCTTGGGACGATGTGCCGGACAGTATCAAGAACACTTTCGAGCGGCTAGGCATTCCGGAGGCTGAGCGCAAGTTCCTGGCAGGAGTCGGTGCGCAATACGATTCAGAGATGGTTTATCACAGCCTGCGCCAGGAGTGGGAGCGCATGGGCGTGATCTTCGATGACATTGAGACAGGTCTGCGCGATCACGAGGACCTGTTCCGCCAGTACTTCTCGACGATCATTCCGGTAGCCGACAACAAATATGCGGCGTTGAACAGCGCAGTGTGGAGCGGCGGAAGCTTTGTCTACGTTCCCAAGGGAGTCCACGTCGACATTCCGTTGCAGGCGTATTTCCGTATCAACGCGGAGAACATCGGTCAGTTTGAACGGACGTTGATCATCGTCGACGAAGGCGCTAGCGTACATTACGTGGAAGGTTGCACGGCGCCTATCTACAGCACCACCAGCTTGCACAGCGGTGTTATCGAGATAGCCGTGAAGAAGGGCGCTCGCTGTCGCTACACGACGATCCAGAACTGGAGCACCGACATCTACAACCTCGTGACCCAACGCAGCATTGTGGATGAAGGCGCTACCATGGAGTGGGTAGACGGCAACCTTGGAAGCAAGGTCACGATGAAGTATCCGTCGGTCTACATGATGGGACCCAAGGCGCACGGAGAAATTCTTTCCATGGCTTTTGCCGGCGCCGGGCAGCATCAAGATGCGGGTGGCAAGGTAGTCCACGGCGCGCCGTATACGAGTTCAAAGATCGTATCAAAGTCGATCAGCAAGGACGGCGGACGCGCCAGCTATCGCGGTCTGCTGCGTGTGGCTAAGGGCGCACACCACAGCAAGAGCAACGTCGTGTGCGACGCGCTTCTGCTGGACGAGAAGAGTCGCTCCGATACCTATCCCTACATCGAGATCGAGGAAGACGACGTCAGCGTCGGCCATGAGGCGTCCGTAAGCAAGATTGGCGAAGAGCAGCTCTTCTATCTCATGAGCCGGGGAATCAGCGAAGATGAGGCAGCAGCCATGATCGTCGGCGGCTTCATTGAGCCGCTCGTGAAGGAACTGCCCATGGAATATGCAGTTGAGATGAACCGCCTGATCCAGCTACAGATGGAAGGCTCCATCGGCTAGATATTCGTCTAGCCCGCTCGGCAACGCTCGAGACGAGCGCGCCAGCACACTTGTTCTGGCGACCTGTCGGAATTAGCGGCAGACTAACGTGACGACACGGAGGACATGAGAACGTGAGTGTTCTTGAAAGAGATACAGATTCGAAAGCAGCAATGGAAGCCGCAGCGGGCTTCAATGAGGCGTCGGTTCGCGCACTTTCCGCCGCGCGAGGTGAACCTGCCTGGATGTTGGATCGGCGCCTGGCCGCCTGGCGACTCTTCGAAGAAATGCCCTGGCCAAAGCCGACCGATGAGGCCTGGAGACGTACGCGCTTGGACGGCTTCAGCCTGGAAGACTACGCCGCATACGCTGTAGGCAGCGCAGAAGACGCTGTCATCGGCGGAGTCATTCAAAATGAACTGGATGAAATGGAGAGCGCAGGCAGTATCGTCTTTCAGGACGGCGATGTAGCCTATGGCGACGAGAGCGTTGACCTCTCAGGCAAGGGCGTAATCTTTACGGATCTGCGTTCCGCGGTCAACGAACACGCCGAGCTCGTCCAGCGCTATTTCATGACCGAGATCGTGAAGCCGGACCAGAACAAATTCACAGCGTTGCACGCAGCATTATGGGACTCTGGTGCGTTCATATATGTACCGGAGAACGTGGCGGTGGAGCTCCCCCTGCAGGTGATACTGAATCAAGCCTCAAATGGGGTCGGCGGCTATCACCACACGCTGGTCGTGGCTGAAGCCGGTGCGCAGGTCACTGTTGTAGACGATCTGCTGGGTGGCGAGGATGGCCTGCAAAGCAGTGTAGTCGAATTGCAGGTAGGTGCTAATGCCGTTGTCCGCTACATGAACTTGCAGGACTTCGAGCACACTACGCACAATTTCCTAACCGGGCGCGCAGTACTGCATCGTGACGCTGACGTGCGATGGATTCAAGTCAGTTGGGGGAGCAAGCTGACGAAGGCTTTCTTAGACCTAGACATGGTGGGTGAAGGCGTGCATGGAGAGTTGCTTGGTATCTACTTCCCCACGGGCCGCCAGCATATCGATCACCAGACGTTACAGGTTCACCGCGTGCCAAACTGCTTCAGCGACCTGCTGTTCAACGGCGCCCTGAAGGATCGCGCACGCAGCGTCTATATGGGCATTATTCAAGTATTGCCTGGTGCACAGAAGACTGACGCGTACCAGCGCAACGGCAACCTCATCTTGGATAGCACAGCGCGGGCCGACAGCATTCCGGGTTTGGAGATTGAGGCCGACGACGTGCGTTGCACGCACGCTGCGACCGCAGCCCAGGTGGAGGACGAGTATGTGTTCTACCTGATGGCGCGTGGCCTGACAAGACCGCAGGCCGAACGCATGATCGTTCAGGGCTTTTTCCAGGCGGTGCTGGACCGGGTGCCGGTTGACAGCGTCGTCACAAAGCTGGAGCGGGTAATCGAGCGGAAGATCGGTGGCTAACCACCGTATGCCCGTGGAGTGTGCTTGCCGAGGTATTGATTGGGATTGGGCAGAATGTGGAATTCACAGCGCAGTACACCTTCACGAGGCAACGCCTCGTGAAGGTGTAGCCGGAAGTCTTGGTGGCCATTGCTCTTCTGCGGTATGATGGTCCGGGTGTCTGCCGGCGCGGTTCAGGAGTTACATGAATCGACCGGATTATTACAAGATGCATGATAAGGTGCGCGACAATGTGCGCTACGGCATAGAGCAAAGATAGCAGGCGAACTGGTAGACGAAATGACTTTAGCTACGGCTACAAATCCCTCGACAACAAGATCCTTGGAGCAAATCCGTTCTGATTTTCCAATTCTCGCGAGGGAAGTGGACGGTCATCCGTTGGCGTACTTGGACAATGCGGCGACCAGCCAAAAACCGGCGGTCGTGATAGCCGCCATGGACGATTACTATCGTCGATTCAATTCCAACGTACATCGCGGCGTCCATACGTTGAGTGAAGAGGCGACGGCGGCCTATGAGGCGTCACGGCTGCGCGTCGGACGCTTTATCAACTCACCCTCGGACAAACAAATCGTCTTCACCAGCGGTACGACGGAATCCATTAATCTAGTCGCCAATTCATGGGGTCGGGCCAACCTGGGCCCTGGCGATGAGGTTCTGATTACCGAGATGGAGCATCATAGCAACATCGTGCCGTGGCAGATCCTGAGGGATCAGGTCGGGTTCACATTACGCTACATACCGATCACGCTGGAAGGCGAGTTGGACCTGAGCGAAATAGACGAGCTGATCAACGAGCACACGAAGTTGGTCTCGTTTGTGCACGTGAGCAACGTGCTGGGAACGATCAACCCGGCGGCTAAATTGACCGACCTAGCGCATTCGGTAGGGGCAAAGGTGCTATTGGACGGCGCGCAAAGCGTCCCCCATATGCCCGTAGACGTTCAGGCACTGGATGTCGACTTCCTTGCCTTCAGCGGGCACAAGATGTGTGGCCCTACCGGTGTTGGGGTTTTGTACGGCAAGCGCGAGTTGCTCGAGGAGATGCCACCGTGGATGGGCGGTGGTGAGATGATCCGCGAAGTCAAGATGTCGGGCAGCAAATGGAACACGGTGCCCTACAAGTTCGAAGCGGGCACGCCCGCCATAGCCGAGGTTATCGGCCTGGGTGCTGCTGTCGACTATCTGTCGGAGTTAGGCATGGAGACCGTGGTCGTACACGACCGCGAACTGGTCACTTATGCTTGGGAGCAGTTGAGTCGCGTGGAAGGACTGAGGATTCTCGGGCCCGCGCCTGAAAGGCGCAGCAGTCTGATTTCGTTCACGTTTGCCGACATCCATCCGCACGATCTTTCTGCTGTCTTGGACAAGGACGGCGTGGCAGTTCGGGCCGGTCATCACTGCGCTCAGCCAATCCACGATCGCTTCGGCGTCACCGGCAGCGCACGAGCGAGCATGTACTTTTACAACACGACGAATGAGATTGACCAGTTGGTGAAAGGGCTTGACAAAGCCTTGGAATTGTTTGCCTGGTAACAAAGGTCGAACTCGCATTCCGGCGTTTTTCGCAACCCTATTCCTATTGTGGCGCCGACGAGGCCGTGTCGACACTTTCCGAGACAACGTATTCTCCCTCCTCAAGAGGAGATGTTTACGCTTCGCTGTAATTCAGAAATTGGACGTATTGTATGGACGCTCTTTATAGAGAAGCAATCCTGGACCACTATCGCCACCCACGGCGCAAGGGGCACCTGGAAGACTCCGATATCCACTATCACGACACCAATCCTTTTTGCGGCGACGAAATCACCATCGAACTGAAGGTCGAAGACGGTGTTGTAGTCGACGCCGCGTTCAGCGGGAGCGGTTGCGCCATCAGCCAAGCTACGGCAAGCATGATGATGGAGGAGATCGTGGGCAAGAAGGTGGAAGATCTCAAGACGTGGGACAAAGAGTACATTCTGGATATGCTTGGCATCGATATCGGCCCAGTGCGCCTGAAATGCGCCTTGCTGCCGCTGAAGGCGCTGAAGGCCGGTGTATGGGGCCTCGAAGAATGGCCCGAATAGCGTCTGGAATGACGTCCAGTTCATAGCTAACAAATGAAACACAAGAATAGAAAAGATCGAACGAATGACCGATTTCTTGAAAGTTGCCGATACTGATGAAATTGCGGTCGGCGGAAGCAAGCTGGTGCAGATCGAGGATGTGCGCATCGCTTTGTTCAATCTCGACGGCGAATACTATGCCATCGAAGATGTGTGCACGCACGACGGTGGCCCCTTAGTAGAAGGCGAGATTATCGACGGTTGCGAGGTGGAGTGTCCTCGTCACGGCGCGCGCTTTGATATCCGCACCGGACGAGCCACGCGAATGCCCGCTTTCTCGCCGACGAACACGTATGAAGTACGTGTTGAGGGTAATGACATCTTGGTTGAGTCGCCTGTCTGAGCGATTCCGGTTGCGTAGGAACCAAGTCTGGATTAGGAGCAAACACCCATGGCTGTGCCAACAGAAGAAGAAGTTCGAGAAGCCATCCGCGCCAAAGTGCGTGACCCTGAATTGATGATGAATATCGTGGATCTGGGATTGATCTACAATATCGAGATCAGCGAGGACAACACTGCTGAGATCACGATGACTTTGACGAGCCCCGGATGCCCGGCAGGACCCGAGATCATCGGCACAACGCAGCGCGAAGTACATGCTGCTTTTCCGGACTTGGCGGAGGTAAATATCCACTTGACGTGGACCCCATTCTGGAATCCTGACATGCTGTCAGAAGCCGCAAAAGAGGAGTTCGGGATTTTCTAGCCGCGTTAGTCCGAGCGTGAATCTGTTATTGCAAAAGGGCGACTCCTGTTAGGCAGGGTCGCCTTTGTCATGTACCGCGGACTCACCATCATCAGTTTCGCTGAGGTTGTTCGTGGCCTCGCTCAAGTTCATCTCGAGCAGTGCTGCCAGCAGTGGATTGCGTGATAGGGGCGTCTGCGGCGTTAGCTCGGCCAATCGCAGTGCGACGTTAGCCGCCTGAGCCTCACCGGCCAACTCGAACCAAGCCGCCTGCGCGCGCAACGCTGCCGCAACAGAAGACGTGACGAATTCGGCATCCATGTGCTGTTCTATCTGGACGAGCATCGCGTGAATCAGCGCAGCCCGTTGCTTCAAAGGTACTTGCAGGACCTCTTCCGGGTACGAAACGATGGTCGACTGGTTGTACCGCAGCCACTGCGCCATCGCAGGATGCCCCAGGATATCGGTCGCTGAGGGAACCGGCGGCGCCTTTTCTCCGGAGTCCTCGGATGTCGCGTCGGACTGAGGCGTGAAGAAACGACTTAGGTTGGCCGGCGTTTCCGGATATGCAAATTCCCAGATTCGGTCACCATAGAGTCTGAACTCCGGCGCCAGCTCTCCCGCAGTCTCCCAATTGGCTGGCAGCAACTCCAGGACTCGCCACCGCGCCACGTCGAAGGGCACCTCCTGGAACAGTACCGGCCGGCCCGACGTCGTCTCCACCGGTAACGTCTGGCCCATAGACTGCTGCGGTGGAAGCGCTTGGTCAAGGATCTCTTCGTCAACCAGCGCGTCAATCTCACCCGTATGATTATTCAACGTTAGGGCAAGAATCACACCTTCTTCGGCAGGCGCATCCACCTGCTGGGATGCGGCCGGCTTATACACAAACCAGAGCGCCTGGTTACCCATTAAGTCGCAGATGCTCAGTAGCGCCCGCCATCCCGCCGGTTGCGGAGGCCGATACACATTGCCAAGGAAACGCTGCCTTCGCAGCGCGTCTTGCGCGAAGCTCGCTAGGTCAGGCCGCAGCATGAACTGCAGTGTGTGAAGTGCCCGTAGCGCAGCCTCGCTGGCTGTTGAAGAGGTGAGGGTTTCGAGCCGGCCCAGCGCATTGAGGGCTACACCTTCCCGGTCGTCAAGTGCCACCAGCCGCAGCAGCTCAATGCGGTCCGTCTCCGGTAACCGGCTGAGTAAATCCAGAACCATGGGCGGTACGTGGTCGCCCGCCTGTCGCATCTGCAGCACGTACTCCAGCAGCACATGGCGGTTGTGCTTTCCTTCTTCCACGGCATCGAGCAGACTCTGAAACGCTACTTCGTTTCCGTCGCTCAAATCGCTAAGCAGCGCAGCCGGAATGGACTGATGTAGGTATTGCGATGCAAGCATGGCCGCCGTGAGACGTCGCTGCGCCGACTGTGTACGGTCCGCAGCAACGACGCGCAAGGCAGTGCCGATGCGTTCGCGCGGAAGGAGCGCTGCCAGCTCGCCCAGACCGCCGCGTAGCTGGCTGTCTGGCGTTTCGAGTTGGCGCAAGAGTTCCGCTTGGATCAAGTCGTCTGCATAGGCGTCATAGATGGCGCGGGCAGCTAAAGCAAGGCTCCTGCCGTCCTCGGTTTGGCTAAGTTCGGTGACGGCGATGGCCAGTTGGCGCCGCTGCTGGAACGTGTTTGACAGGCTATCTGACATGACCTGAATTATAGCACATATGGTCGGAAAAACGGGCCGATGGCTTGCGGCGTCCGACCAATAGTGCTACACTACGACCACCATTCAGGGCGGCCTGCCGCAGGTGTGCCCGACGCATTTGACGTGGGAATCGCCCAATGCCCCAAGCGTTATACCAAAAGTGGCGAAGCCAGACCTTTGAAGAGGTCGTGGGCCAAGAGCATGTGACGCAAACCATGCGGAACGCGTTGCGTGAAGATCGCGTCGCCCATGCCTACCTGTTTTCCGGCCCGCGTGGCACGGGCAAGACGAGCACGGCGCGGATATTGGCAAAGGCGCTCAACTGTACAGGGCCTGAAGAAGGTCGACCCTGCAATGTCTGCCCGACTTGCGTTGCTATCAACGAAGGTCGCATGATGGATCTGATCGAGATCGACGCGGCCAGCAACAACAGCGTCGACGACATCCGCGAATTGCGTGAAAAAGTCGGTTTCCGCCCTGGTGAAGGGCAATACAAGATCTACATCATCGACGAGGTCCACATGTTGAGCGTCAACGCATTCAATGCGTTGCTCAAGACCCTTGAAGAACCTCCGCCCCATGCACGCTTCATATTGGCGACTACAGAGCCCCACAAGATTCCGGCGACCGTATTAAGTCGCTGTCAACGATTCGATTTTCGCCGCATTCCCACGCCGAAAATCGTTGCACATCTGCGCCACATTATGGATACAGAGGGCTACTCGTACGAAGATGAGGCGCTAACAGCCGTGGCGCAAAGCGCCCAAGGTTGTATGCGTGACGCCATCAGTTTGCTTGACCAGATGATCAGCTATGGTTCCCAAACAGTCACGCTGGACCAGGTGCAGCAGGTGCTGGGTGCGGTCAGTGCACAGAAGGTCGCAGCCTTTGTGGACGCCATGGGAGACAAAGAAGTAACCGCCGGACTCAAGCTTATCCAACAACTCACTCTGGACGGATCCAGCCTAACGGAGTTTGGCGCACAAGTGATTGAACACCTGCGCGCCGTGCTCCTATTGCAGATGACCGGCGATGCCGACTTATTGTCTGATTGGCCGTCGGAGTCCGTGGAGGGTATGCGCCGGCAGGCCGGCAAAATGGAACTGGCGGATACGCTCTACGCTGTGAAGCGTTTCGACGAGGCGGTTGCACAGTTGAAGGGCGGCTATCAGCCTCAGTTGCCTTTGGAATTGGCGCTGATTGAGGCTGTGCGTGGCGAGCCTGCATCAATCGCGCCACAGGTCAGCCACGAGTCTCAACCAGCGGCGGCGGCAACGCCCGCACCCACAGTGAAGCCCGCAGTGCCCGTAGAAACGTCCCCGCCGAGACCCCTCGCCGAGGACAATGCGGGACAGGTGGACCCGGCGCCTCTGGATGAGTCTGCGGGCGCGACGTTACGGCATCAATGGAACGATTTTCTGACGACCATGCGTAGCCGCTGCGGCCACGAGGTTCAAGCTGCGCTGCGCACGGTACGTGATGTGGCCGTGTCGGACAACACTGTTGCCTTCGCATTCGGCAACAACGATTTCACGCGCAAGATGGTGCAGAAGCCGGACACCCTTAGGGCGGTTGCAGCAGCGCTGTCGGAGATGCTGGGAAGGCCGGTGAACCTAGAGTGCCAACTGGGAGAGAAAGCCGAACTTCGCAATGTGATTGGATCGACCGAGCGCACGGAAGTCAAAGGACCGGATCCGCTTGTGGAGTACGCTGTCGATGAGTTGGGCGCGGAAATCGTGGAGTAGTCTGTGCACTACGCACAGACAAGTGCACATACAGTGTTGTAAAGGAAGTATAGGAGCAAAATATGGCCAAAGGAAAGAAGAACCGGGGATCCATGATGCCGCCAGGAATGGGCGGCGCAATGGGAGGCGGTATGGGTAACCTCCTGAACCAGATGCAGAAGCTGCAGGCGGACATGGAGAAGACTCAAGCCGAACTGGAAAACGAAGAATTGACGATCACTGCCGGCGGCGGAATCGTGAAGATTGTCATTACCGGTCATCGCAAAGTCAAAACGCTGGAGATCGATCCCGAGGTCGTGGACCCGGATGACGTAGAGATGTTGCAGGACGTCATCGTGGCGGCGGTTAACGACGCGCTTGACCAGGTCGAGAAACTGCAGGAAGAGCGCATGGGGGGCCTTACCGGGGGGCTTAACCTGCCGCCCGGCCTAGGCATCTAGCCGTACAGTCGGAAGGGTAAGCCAGAATGTCGTCACTCGCCGAACCGGTGACACGCGTAATCGACGCCTTTTCGCAGCTTCCGGGTATCGGGCCAAAGACGGCCAGCCGCTTGACCTACTACCTGTTGC
>JBJYXA010000464.1:0-3409 GCA_046259705.1 Caldilineaceae bacterium | reverse complement strand
CATCAGCGTAAGCGTGCATGTGAATGCTTCGGTCACCACCCCGAACGGACTCGAAATGGTACGCCTGGCCTCGTAGATGCTCCCGTTGCCGTCCGCCACAAGGTAGCCCGAGGCCGCAACAGGTAGGGGAACAGGTCCGGCACCCACGATCTCCCGTCAAAAGAGAACAGGTATCGCCCTCTGACGTCTGCCAGATCGAACCCCCTGTGCGCGACTGCGTTACTTCCCGCTGAGGCGGCGAGGAGAAAGACGACGGCCATGGCGACTGCAGTGCTCACGAATGCACCCCCTTGAGTATTGCGAAATGACGCGCCGGTAGGGTCAGAAGCTACGAACTCAAATTCTGCGTGCAATGTCACGGAATATTCCCGACAACCCGATTTCTCGGAGCTAAGAGCAAGCCTCAGCTAAGCTGGCGATCTTGCTAGGCAACTACCGCGCCAACATTCGAAGCCGTCGGCCGAACGGACGAAACGCACCGACAAGAGGTCCTAAGACCTGCTCGAAGCGAGAACACTATCACGGCACTTTCTCCAACTCTTCTCGGAAACTGTAGCGACACGATTCTGATAAAAGCTCAGCTTGCGAAGTTCTAGGCCGGCTCTGATATGCGTTGTGTTCCAAACGATACCGGTGAGAGCGACAACCAGAGCGTTGCGTGTGCGCGGCAGGCCGACGCGAATCCACTCAACCCGGTGGATTCCTCTTTCTCGGCATCTGGCTCAGGGATGTCCCTAATCGCCAACAACAAACCTTCTCTCTTCCCAGCAAAAAGGAGGCACAGCGTGTATAAGCTGCTTCTTTCGCTCTTCATTTTCGCGTTCTCGGCCGCTGTCGCGGCAGTCGATTTTTCTGCCTACGACTATGGCAACGGGGGCCTGACTTTCGCTACCTACGGCTATGGCGACGGGCACCTAACTTCGGAGACTGCTCTATACGGCGAGATCAACCTGGTCTTGGTAAACGAGGGCAAGGAGGCGCGTGTGTACAAGGGAAAGCTGGACGCTCAGGTCGTTGGCCTGGACGACTCCAGTAACTATCTGGTCGACTACTCCGTGGCTCTCGCAAACAATGCGGGTGCGCTGCACCTGACCGGCGTCACCGGCACGTTCACTCCGATTGACGATCTGGGTTGTGCCTGGGTCGAGCCGATAACCGCCACCCTGGAAGAGGGAGTTCTTCGCGATGGAGACATCGTCTACTCCTTCGTCCCGGGAGGCATAGTCTTTATCGTTGCGTACGCGAACTACTGTACCCGTGCGGAAAATTACGTCATCACCGGCGGCCAGCTCGCGATCGAGTAGCTGGTGATCCTGCTAGTAGTACAGGGCGAACAGCCTGATAGCGTGTCGCGACTATTATTCGTTTGGTGCGTATGCGCAGTAGGTACGCTTCTGCGCCTGGGCGCCCGAATCGAGGTGGGGAATCAGAAGCGCTGCAGCGTGCTGGCGGCGATTGTGGTTCGCCAAGAGCCACTTGGACATTACTGCCGCTCAGAGGGGTAACCGCGAGGGACGCGGCAGAGCGTCTTAAGCGCTCAGTCAGGAGGCCAGCCTGGGCAGCTGCGGGTCGTCGCCAGACAGTGCCACGCCCCTCCCTCGACCCAGGAAGCGAGCGGCTGCAAGGCGCGCCCCGTCAGCTCTGTCGTCGGCGCCTCGGCGTGCTGTCGGCAATTCGTACAGTCTAAGAGGGAGACGACAGGGGGCTTCTGAGCGCGCGAAGGCGCCCCCCGCTGTTTGGGTTAGCAGCGGAAGGAACACGCGCCTTGCGGACTCCCAAAGCTGGTCATGCCAGCGATCACTTCACGCGCGTTGCGGACGCTGGAGGTCGCTACGAATAGGGCGGGTACGCCCCATTCGGGAAATCGCGGTCGGCTACCGAAGGTATCCGGTTCTCGCCAGACCTGGAGCTGCGGGTGCGCTTCCAGATACTTCCTTATCTTCCTTTCCTGCCTATCCGGTTGACGCCCAAGCCACGCGCCCAGTCCCACAATGGGGCCAAAATGCGCGTACATGGCCGCTAAAATGTCCCCGGTTGAGCCCGCCAAAGTGGGGCGCACCCCCACTTGCTGGCTGGAAATGCCCTGACCTGAAGACGTTGGGCGTAAAGCGGATAGTCGGGCTTCCCGTTAGGATCCTCCGCTGATTGCGGGTGCGGCGGCGCTGCCGGTCAACATGGCACGGTCGAGTACCGGCGCAAACCGCAGAGCGAACTCCAAGGTTCGTTTGGTCCAGTGATCACCCTAGGCGCGAACCCAGCTCCGAAGCCTGTTTGCAGGAACGGTCCACTGAAATTGAGTTAAGCCACCCACCCGCCGGGGGACCGACGGTTACCACCCAACGCATTCGGTCACGTTAGACTGATGCGCCGTCCCAACCAAGATTACCCTCTTTCCGCATCCTCCAGCCAATATGGCATAATCCACTTCAGCGCATTAGTTCCGATCAGTGTGACGCTGGCGTGATAATTACATTGGTGGTGGCGGTTCGACCCCTGTACAGGTTAGCGTCGTACCATGTTGGTCAGTCTTCTGTCTGTAATCTGCCGAAAACTGGGTACCGGAACCGTCTATGATGGTGCATGAGTCGATGGTATAAGCAATTCCCTCGACAAATACGGGCGGGTTCCGATCAATCGTGAGGACGTGAAAATAGGGGTCTTCCGGATCTGGCTCTACTCGGCACGTAGCTTTCGGCGGTGTCGCTCCCATCCGATATATTTTAAGCTTGCCCGGCGGTTCTACGGAGACGTATGTACCATCGGTACCAAGAAAAGTGCATGAGTTCGATATAGCGTCTATCACTAATGGCTCTAATGGCTGGCTTAACTGGGTTAAAGCCACCGAAGGCATGAGTACTATGATGGGCACGATGGTCGTTGTCATTATTGAGTGTTTGCGCATAATCATCTCCGGGATCGTCTGGTCTCTAGGACTCTTCTGCACGGGGAGGTTGTACTTGCTGCGGAATCATTGATGCCCCGCCAAATGCGGGCCTCTCGTTGGGGTGTCAAGCGCTTCCTGTCGAGCGCGCCGTCGCCGCGGCCCCTCGGAGGAGCGGTTCCGCCGGCGCAATCTTAACTCCTATCCTTTGGTTCCGTCCCCAGCACCTTTTCAGGTGCAGTCGCTTAGGATTGCGAAGCAGGGGCTTGGCAACTTGCGTGGAAGCCTGGTCCACCCGTAGTCACGCTCCGGCGCCAAGCCTTGCCGAGTCAGGGTTCGATAAATCAAGCACATATCGTGTCGGGCCAGAAAGGACCTTATAAGGGCTGGTCCCGTCCCGCAAGAGTACCGGGCCCGGGGGTGCAGGAAACTGGCGTCATCGAGTCCAGTGAGCCAGGCCGCTCTGCGGCGATACCTGCCACCCAGCCGAGTCACTCCAAGGGCAGGTCAACGCGCATAGCGGACCCC
>JBJYXA010000463.1:0-2454 GCA_046259705.1 Caldilineaceae bacterium | reverse complement strand
CGGAAGGAACCGACCAGCCCGGCTCTGCTTCGGGGCTACTCCAGGGCTACCATTTTCCCCAGGTGCGACCAATCGAGTAGGGGCTCGCCGACCTCCAGGGCCTCGACGGTGGCGCGGTCGCCGAGCGTCGTGCCGGCGAACTACTGAAGGAGCAGGCAGAAAGCGGCGAGCGGGCAACGCGTGGAAACCCACCAAGCGGAAACCAACACCAGATCAGCGATGTAGTGCAGCGCGACATCGCACCTTCGCTTGCCGACATCGGCATCAGCCGAGACCAGTCCAGCAAGTGGCAGAAGCAGCCGCCCTCAGCGGCCGCTCAGGCGCTCCGCGTCCAGGCCATAGCAGCCATAGCGGGTCGGTGCTGTCACAGGCTCAGGCGGCGCCCTGTGCGTCCCTGGCGCAAAAAAGCCCGCGCTCGGCGGGCGCGGATCGCTGGAGTCGCCAGCGGCAGGCACTCCCGCCCGTGGGATCACAGAAGCCGATCCGCGTTGCGAGCCACAAGCGAGCCACGACAGCCCACAGCGCCACCGGTGTTGGAACTGGGCGACTGCGGTCATTGACAGCTTCGGCGTTGATCGCCAGCATTTGAGCAGCAGCCGTGCGCCATCGGTCACCCCTCATTGTCCTCTACGGGGCAGGAACCGGTAACCAGCCCAGAACTAATAAGGCGCTGCGGGCTATCGGCGCTAGCACTGGACCGGGGTCGGCGCAATCTCGCGGCCCCAGCCAAAAACAATTATCGCGACTGCAGGCACGAGGTCTTTGTCCTACGTTTTTCGTGTGTTTGACTATCTCCTTGCTTCTCACTAGTTGACTAGCGCTACGACTGGTTTCAGGATCATGAAATTTGGAATACGCAAACCCTCTCCCAAGCGGCGCATAGCGGCTCGAACATCAGTTAAGCGAGCAGCCCGGCACAAATTAGGCCTGAAAATGCCGAAGGGTGGCGGCTTCGTTACTAACCCGAAAAAAGCCGTAGATAATCGGATCTATAACCACACGAGCGTCAGCGCTGATCAACTTTTGCACACAGGTGGTACAAGGGCATCTTCAAACAGGACCCGCGGACGAACGCCTTCAGGTAAGAGCAACGCAGGAGGATGTCTTTCTGTAACTCTCGCCCTGCTTTTGGGAGGCATCGCCCTTTGGTTGAATGCGGGCATCACTACCGCCCTCATTCTCGCCGCCATCGGTCTTTTTGTAGGTGTCAGTGCAAGTGTTCAGTTCAATACCAACACTGACTTGCCGCACCAGAGGCGTCACAGCCAGAGCAAATTTTCTCCGACCAGCCCAGCTTTTGAGCCCGCCGATCTATGCTTCAACACCGCAGAGTTTCCGGCGGCAATCCTTACGGCGCCAGGTGGGCCGGGAGGCATGGAGTCTGACAAGTATCGGCTGGACCTCGCGCATACGAAGTGCTCATGCGAAGGCTGGAATAAGAGGGAAAACTTCTCGGAAAATGATCCTCGTCGTCTATGTCGTCATCTCGTGACTGCACTTCGCCAGCGGAATCTTATCCATGGAACAGAGCAGTGGTCAAATGCCGTTATTGATAATGGCGAAGGGGTCCCGCTCAAAGCCTGGGTCGTGCGGCTGAAAACGGCGCCGGATGTCCTCGTATCACTGGGGGATAACGATGAATGGCTCAACGTCTTCGCTCATGAGCAACGCAGCGGGGAGCGCGTCGCAGAAGCCTCCGGACCCATTAAACGTTGTGGCTGGAGCCTGATAGAGAACCGCTGGGCTTACGGTGTGAGGGTGCCCGGGGCGGGCGAGTTACGAAAACTTTTCCGCGATGCTACTCATGCCCTCTAGGCATGTCCACCATATTTCTATTCATTGGCTCTCTTCTGAGAGAGCGTTTACACAATCGGCGCCCCTTTGGTCTGTAGCCGCTTAGGACTTAGAAGACCTTATGCGACCAAGGTCCGCGTCCCGACGCACTGCACTCGCATCGCCCCCACGGTGACCTCGGTCTGTTCAAGCGGATTCTTGTTACGCTAATTGCTTTGAGTGTTGTTCAACCCGCAGCACCGGACGACGACTTGTACGGGAATATTGACAACTGCCCAAAAAGGGCAAGGTCGGGACATGGATTGTCGGCGAGCGCTCCGTCGAAGTGACCGAGCGTACCGGTCTTGACGAGGACAACAGCGTCCTCAAGACAGGCTCTTGTGCAGAGATTGACATAGACGACGGAGAAGTGGAGGAAATCGAGAGCGAGCGTGCTAGAAGATGCATTAGATAAGGAGGCAGGCGTAGGGGACCTGGAAAAGTCGCCTAACAAAGCGCTCATTTGGACGCAACTACGTTGCGCGTAGTTTTTGGCGCACAGCTTCAGAGTTATGCCCGCGCTAGCTCAGGCCGGCGTCCGAGTGTCAACAGGCGGAGCGTCCGCAACCCAGCGTAGAGCAGCCTGTAGCCGCTCAGCCCGCCTCCGGCAGGTGTCGGCCA
>JBJYXA010000462.1:0-7308 GCA_046259705.1 Caldilineaceae bacterium | reverse complement strand
GCCACAGTTGTTTTCAAGACAACCGCCTTCGTCCACTCGGCCATCCCTCCACAGCTTAGGAGTCATGCCCCGAAACTGTCTGCCACACCGAGTCCGCCAAGCGAGACAAAGCGCCAATGCAGACGCCTCATTAGCCCCAGGAGTATACAGTTGGGGGCCGCCGCTGTCAAATCTGGCAGGTGATTTGGCTCGGTCAATCGGGCGGCAATTGGCCTCCATCCACGCCAGTAGTCAGGGACAATTCAGCTTGTATGGCCGAGTGCGCTCCTTGCCTAGGAGTACGGCTATGGAGAGATAATCCCGAGATTCGCCAGGATTCCCTGCACGGCAAATTCCGTTCCGGCCAGAAGCATACCTACGGTGCTGAAACCTATGGCCCAGACCAAATATCCGACTACAGGCAGCAACACCGTGCGCCAACCGCGAATTTTGTTTGCTTCGGCGGCTCCCAACCATGTGTTCACGAACAACAGGAACTGGAGCAGGAGACGAATAAGCGGCCCAGCCACTGGGATTAATGCCAGGGGAACCAAGACATAGGTCACTTGAGCAAAGCTCACTGCTCGAAAGGTCTTGGCGAAGTTACTGACGCTAAGCGTCGTGTCGACCCTATCGGTCTTCGACAGGAAAGAACCGGAAATCGCCATTACGCCCACGGACACCAGGAATACAAGGATTGCGGACATGATACTGACGAGACCCAGCGCCCCCGTGCGCAAGTAACTACCCAGCACAGCAGCCAATATGACAAAGAGGATGGACGGTCCCGTCATGTAGGGGTTGTCCGCCACGCGCCGATATGCGGAGCGGTCCATCAAAAGACAGTTCACAGCGTTCGACGTCCATTCGCCAACACGACCGATGCCGCTTATCCATGTGCCGGGCGCCCAATCTGAAACCTCCTCGTTTTCCTCGCCAGTGGACGGCTTTTCGACAACCGGCGCACCCCGATGCTTGTCGAGAATCTGGAAGACGTCTGTGGAGCAGCGCGTCTCGGGCACCTCCAAGTCCGGTGGGTGGAAAATAAAGGCATCTGTTTGTTCGCCGCCGGCGCCGCCATGGCTACCGACAAGCTCCTCCAGCGCGGCCACCGTGCCATCCGGATAGACGGTACTGATCAGCCACAGGTCCCCGGCGCTGGGATATTCCATTACTCGCTTCATCTGCCAAACGCGTTTCTCGATAGATGCCGAGCCGTAGCCCGATGTAGGCGCATAGGGCAGTAACGGATCCTCTCCGATCACCTGACCGGTGTGGAGATTGCGAGTTCCATTCTTGCCGATGGCCAGCACCGTGTTGTCGTCTTCATAGCCGCATACCAGACCGATTCCTTCGTGCTCGATGAGGCGATCCACCAAGCCAGGAAAGGCCGCGTTCAGTTCACTCAGCAAAATCTTGCGCGGATAGAGATCAAAGTAGACCTGAGCTGCGTTTCCACTTCCATAAGCGGTGACAGAAGCTGCCGCAACCTCGCCGACGAGGTCGGAATGTTGCGCAACCTCATCGGCCCACTTTTGCCCTTGCTTGGCCATGGCCTTATCAAAGGCTGTTCCGGCTTCTGAATCTGAAACGTTCTGAAGTTCACCGGCCAAACCACTCAGACCAACCGCACCTGTGTCGCCACCAATCGACTGAGCGACGGTCGTTCCTTCCGGCATCAACTGTTCGATGAATTCCTTTATCGAGACCCCATACCGCTGCTTAAATGTGGCACCGAATGACTGGCCGTGGTCCGAGAGGATGATCAAGTCATAGGGACGCGGCGTTCTATCTTGGATCACTGTGCGCAACTGGGCGAATGTCTTGTCGAGGCGGTGAAGCTCACCAAAGGCGTCATCGGTCCACGGGCCGGAATGGTGTGCTACCTCATCATAGCCAAGATAGAGCATGTAGATAGAAGAAGCTCCTCGCATCATGTCTATGGTGGCGATGTTGGCCGATAGGTCACGAAGTAAAGTACAGGTGGCTGCACGAACGACGGGATAAAAGTGCGCCATCCGGTTGAGACGAGGCTGCACGTCGTGTCGCTTCTGTCGCCAGGCCTCCCAGATCTCTCTGCCTATGGACCAAATAAAGAGAGCCAACGAACGCGTGAGAAAATAGGGGTCGAGCATCAGCAGATTCACGTCACTGGCGCGCAACTTCTTCTCTTCCGGACTACCTAGCTTCATGTTCGAAATAGTAAACATTGACTTCTCAGCATCGCCATCGAACATATTGTCGATGCTGGAGCCGCCGCGCATCAAACCCTGACCATGCGAGTAGCGTCGATTCAGTTCAGCGGCGTCATCCGAAGAGACATAAAGCTTCTGTTGGCTCTTGTCGTACCATCGGTAGGCAGGGATGTCGTAATTGTCTCCGAACATGATGCCTGCTTGGCAGGCGGATGTCATGGACGGTAGACCGCAATCGACATGAGAAAGCTTGTAGCCATCCTCCTTTATCATGGCTGACAACGTTGGCATGAGCCCGTCCTCGATGGCTTTAGATAGATGCCAGTAGCTTAGGCCGTCAATCTCCACCATCATGAGACCTTTGCCCGGTTCGGCAGTACTCGTGAAAGACTCGCGCTTGGCAATCCGCTCAATACGATTCTGATAGAACGACCCGACATCATTGAGATCTAGTACTGCGATGATGACGGTGTTGAAAAACGCTATGACAATGCCGCCAATTAAGCCGGCCACGAATGATACAGAGAACCCAGGCAGGATCCACGCGGTTAGCCACAGGGCTAAGGCATTGACGAGATAGCCCACCACAAACATGGCGATCCAACCCAGCGGGCGCGCAATCAGGAGGACAACCGGCCGGACAAGCATGTTGACCACGGCCAATACTAGGGCGGCGGCCACCATTACGATCCAACGGGGCGTTGCGTCAACGGCAATGACGGTCATCCCCGGCATAAGCCAGGCGGCCAGGCCGAGCGACGCCGCATCAACAATCCACAAGACAATCGTGCGGAGGAACATACGAACCGCCAGTGAGATCGGATTCGTCATCTCATATTACTGCTTTCGCTTTGGTGTGCGCGCTGTACCCAATCATGGGCGCCCGAGCACATGGGATTCGGTATGAAGAGTCGCATGCCGCGCATTTGGCATCGATACCATGAGTCTTCGATATTCGTGCATGGCATTCCGTCAAAGTCTGCCAGAGTGTTCAAATGGTGTCAACACACTGCTCCTACTGCATTCGCAGGTTAGGGCATCCTCTGATCTGGTGTATTTCACAATATGGACGTTCATCCATATAATGAATGCATGAGCGCAACAATCACTGCATATCCGGGAGCACAGTCCGTCAGCAGGGCCCTCGCAGTGCTGAAGTCATTCAGCGACGCCCAGCCGGAATGGCAGCCAAATGAATTGGCTGAAGCCATCGGCCTAAACATCAGCACGACCTACCGTTTGCTTGCGACATTGGAACGGGAGGGTTTGCTCACGCGTCGCAGTGACACGCGAAGCTACCGGCTGGGTCCGGAAATGATTGCCCTTGGCGGCTGCGCGTTGCGCTCCAACAATTTGCGTTCAGTGGCACGGCCTATTCTACAGGATTTGGCCCAGAACACCGGCGAAGCGGCGACGCTAGAGGTGCTGGCGGGTGGCCGCGTAATCGTAGTGGACGAAACGAGCGGCCAGCATGTCGTCGGCATGTCCCAGGACGTTGGTACCCGTCTTCCCGCACATGCTACATCCACGGGCAAAGTTCTCCTCGCCTTCGCGCACGCGGACAGCTTAGGAGCAGCGCTCTCGTCGCCACTGGAAGCGATAACAGACCAAACTGTAACCAATGTCAGCGTTCTCATGAAGCAGCTTGCCGAAATACGACAAAGAGGATACGCGGTTACTAGCGGCGAATTGGAGGACAACTTCGTGGCCATTGCGGCCCCCGTATTCAACTACGAAAATGACGCGATCGCTGCGCTTAGTGTAGGCGGCCCCAACACACGTTTCTCCTCACATCGAGTTAAGGCAATTGTCCCAGAATTAACAGGTGCGGCCCGGCAAATTTCCGCCGATCTGGGCTATCGCCCAGAGTAGTCAACCTGCTCATTGCACCCAAATATCCGTGCGAAGTCCTCTCCTTGTCACGTGGAAGAGCACTTCAGATGAATTGGAGCGATCGTAGTGAACCAACACGAGCTCAAGAGGGTATCAGCGCCGGGACCGATTGCACAGGACATCATAGCGCGCGATTTACGCGTTAACTCAACGTGTCTTGCGCGCGAGCACCCGTTTGTTATGTCGCACGGGCGCGGCTGTGAGGTCTTCGATGTGGATGGCAATCGATACCTGGACTTTGTTGCCGGTATCGGCGTAAACGCTACGGGGCACGGGCACCCCTTAGTGACTGCCGCCATTCACGAAGCAGTGGACGATTTCATCCATGTGTCGGCGGACTTCTATCACGAGCGGTGGATGCTGCTGGCCGAGAGGTTGGTGGAACTTGCGCCGTTCGAGGAAGCAGCGCGCGTGTTTCTGTGCAACTCGGGTACGGAAGCTGTCGAAGCGGCGGTTAAGCTGGCGCGGCAGCACACGGGCCGGAGCAAATTTATCGGCTTTATCGGCGCATTTCACGGCAGGACGATGGGCTCGTTAGGCTTTACTGCCAGCAAGACCGTTCAGCGGGCGGGATTCACGACAATCCCCGATGTACTCCATATCCCATACCCAAACCCCTATCGACCGCTTCTGGCTCCGCAGCCCGGCGACCAGGACTTGGGCGACACGGTGGTGCGCTATTTGGAGCAGGTAGTGTTTCGAAATCTCGTTTCGCCGCAGGATGTTGCCGGCATTCTCGTCGAGCCGATCCAGGGAGAGGGTGGATATGTCGTTCCACCGCCCAGCTTCTTTGTACGACTGAGAGAGGTCTGTGATCGGCACGGCATACTGCTGATAGCCGACGAGGTACAGAGTGGAATGGGCCGGACCGGCAGGTGGTGGGCTATCCAGCACTGGGGTGTCGAACCAGACATTGTATGCACAGCCAAAGGGATAGCGAGCGGGCTTCCGCTGGGCGGCATCATTGCACGTGAGAGTGTGATGACATGGGGACCTGGCGCTCACGGCAACACCTATGGCGGAAACCCCATATCATGCGCGGCTTCGCTAGCCACTATTGAAGTACTCGAACAAGAGGGAATTGAAAACGCGCGTGTACAGGGCGAATACATGCTTGACGCGCTGAGCGAGATGGCCGCAAGGCACCCCCTGATTGGTGAAGTGCGAGGAAAGGGCTTGATGATCGGAGTGGAATTCGTTCAAGACCACACTTCACGAGAACCGGCCGTAGCGGTGCGCGACCGCGTGAAGCAGTATGCGTTCGAGGATGGTCTACTGGTGATCGGGTGTGGCGTGAGCACTTTACGCTTGATTCCACCGCTGGTTATCAGCAGGGATGAAGTGGACGAGGGCCTTGGGATTCTGGAACGGGCGCTGATGCGAGCGGAGCATGAGTTGAGTTCGTCGTAAGCATCCGAATGGAAAGGTGTACGCCGCGTCTCGATCGAGGCGCGGCGTTTGTTTGAAGGCTTGACCTCTGCGCATGCAGTTCAGAGGCGTCCGAATCGATCAACCATTCTCGCGAAGGTCATTGCGATCGGCTAAGCGATCGACTCACGCCCATTCATATAGGGCCGCAACACTTCCGGAACACGCACAGTGCCGTCGGCTTGCTGATTGTTTTCCAGAATTGCGATGATGATTCGCGGCAGGGCGAGACCTGAGCCGTTGATCGTGTGTACGTACTCAATTTTGCCGTCCTCCGTTCGATAACGCGTGCCCATGCGGCGCGCCTGGAAATCTCGGAACCAGGAGCAAGAGCTAACTTCTAGCCACTCCGCACAGCCGGCCGCCCATACCTCGATATCGTATTTCTTGCAGGCAACAAAGGACAGGTCACCGGTGGCAATCTCGACGCGCCGCCAAGGAAGACCTAGACGTTCTGCAAGCTCCTCAGCGTCTCTCGTCAGCGCCTCGTGCTCCTCGCGCCCTTTTTCGGGCTCGACGATCTTCACCATCTCGACCTTTTCGAATTGGTGGACACGTTTGATACCGCGCACATCCTTACCTGCGGATACCTTCTCGCGCCGGAAGCAGGGCGTATGAGCGACGTAGTAGTACGGTAGGCGGCCCGCTTCGATGATCTCTTCGCGGTGCAGGTTTGTAACGGGCACTTCCGCGGTTGGAATGAACCAGTAATCTTCCTCAGCATCGCGGTACAGCACGTCACCAAATTTGGGCAGGTTGCCCGTGCCGATCATGCACTCTTCGCGGACCATGAACGGCGGGTATATCTCCTTATACCCGTGCTCCTGGACGTGGAAGTCGATAAAGTAATTGACGAGCGCCCTCTGCAACTGCGCACCCGCGCCTTTTAGGACGTAGAAACGGCTCCCGGATAAGCGCGCACCCGCCTCAATGTCAATGATGTCGAGGTTCGCGCCGAGGTCCCAATGCGGTAGGGGCGTGAAGTCGAATACGGGCATCTGCCCGGACTGCGCCCGCACCACGTTGCCTGACTCGTCGGGCGCGACGGGCACATCGTCTTCCGGAGGATTGGGGATGCGCAGCATTGCCCCCTCGAATGCGGCCTCTACCTCGCGCAGTTCGGCATCGATGGCGTCGATTTCGTCGCCGATAGCGGCCATTCGCGCCTTGAGCGTATTGGCCTCCTCTAGTTTCTTGTCGCGAAATAGGAGCCCGATCTCTTTCGAACCCGCGTTGCGTTCAGCGCGGAGTGCCTCGACTTTCGTCAACAACGCACGGCGCCGCTCGTCGAGTGCGAGCGCCTCTTGCCACGGCGCCTCGGTATCGTTGAGCTTTGCCATGGCATCGGCGAGCACTTCTCGATTCTCTCGCATCCATCGTATATCCAACATTTCAGGCTCCCATCTATCGGCTGGTGCGAAACTAGCATAAAAAAGAAACCCTTCTCCTGATTCACTACAGGACGAAGGGTAATCCGTGGTACCACCTGAATTTACGAGCACAGACTTTACGTGCCCGCCTCATTCACGATAACGGCGTGTGCCGCCCGGCCATTTCCTGCCGAGGTCTCGAAAGCTGCTGACCTTCGATCCTGGACTGCTTCGCACCAACCAGCAGCTCTCTGATTTCCAGGAGACGAATGTCGTGGTCTTCGTCATCGACGCTTGTGTATATTGGGCTGAAAAGGAGCGCGCTTCACCATAACCCGCGCCCATCCAGCGTACCTGAAGGGTAACATAGGCTCGTGCCTATGTCAATCAAGATGAACGAAACAAAAATGATCTGGCGCAGCATTGGCAATGGGCGTTCCTCC
>JBJYXA010000461.1:0-3497 GCA_046259705.1 Caldilineaceae bacterium | reverse complement strand
GCGCCTTTTTTCGAGATATCGCCGCGAGAAGCGCAGTCAATGGATCCGCAGCAGCGTATGGTACTCGAGACAGCATGGGAGGCGCTGGAACGCGCCGGCGTGGTTCCCGGCACCCTGAATGAGAGTGTAACCGGTGTCTACATCGGCATGTATGAGAGCGGCTACCGTCATGGTACGACTCCGGACCAATTGGATGGATACTTTGCTACCGGCGTGTTTGGCAGTGTCGTGTCCGGCCGTGTCGCCTATACGTTGGGGCTTCAGGGACCCGCAATAACGATTGACACAGCCTGCTCATCGTCACTGGTTGCGATGCATTTGGCCAGTCAGGCGTTGCGCGCCGGCGAGTGCGACATGGCTCTTGCCGGTGGGGTTACGTTGATAGTCACACCAGCAGGTTTTATCGAATTTAGTCGTATCCGTTTAAATTCTCCATCCGGGCGCTGCAAGGCTTTTTCCGACGATGCAGATGGCGCCGGATGGGGAGAGGGCTGTGGTATTGTCGTGCTCAAGCGCTTGAGCGACGCGCAGCGCGACGGGGACAGAGTTTTAGGAATCATTCGCGCAATCGCAGTCAATCAGGATGGTAAGAGTCAGGGTTTGACCGCGCCTAATGGCCCGTCGCAAGTGCGCGTTATCCGTCAAGCACTGGAGACCGCAAACCTTTCTTCATCGGATATCGATTATGTTGAGGGCCACGGCACAGGTACGACCCTGGGTGATCCCATCGAAGTCGGAGCCTTAGCCGAAGTTTTTTCTGACCGTGAGACAGCCGATCCGCTTTGGATTGGCTCGATCAAATCCAATATCGCGCATACCCAGGCAGCGGCCGGGGTGGCCAGCGTTATAAAGATGGTGCTGTCGCTTCAGAACGAGACGCTGCCCAAGACGCTTCATGTCAGCAAACCGACGCGGCATATCGATTGGGACAAAAGTTCTATAGCTGTTTTGACCGAGAAACGACCGTGGCCTCGCGCCGAGCGTGTACGTCGAGCGGGTATCAGTGCATTTGGTATAAGCGGCACCAACGTGCACGTGATTCTCGAGGAAGCGCCGGCGCAGGCTGATAGCGTTTCAGCGGAGGTCGTGTCTGAAGAGGTATCGCATCACCTCCCGCTGTTGATATCGGGTCGGGATCAAGCCGCGTTGCGCGCGCAAGCCGAAAGGCTGCATCAATGGCTTTCAGAGCGAGAAACGACATCGCTTCGGGATATGGTCCACACGGCGGCATTTCACCGAACGCAGTTTGAGCACCGCGCGGCATTGCTCGTGAACAATATAGAAGACGCATTGGACGGCTTGCGGAGTCTGAGCGAGGGTCAGGGACACGCGTCACTGTTGCAGGGTCAGCGCCAAGCAGGTGGCAAGGTTGTATTTGTATTTCCGGGCCAGGGCAGTCAGTGGCAAGGCATGGGCCGAAGTCTGTTGGAGCAGAGCGAGGTATTTGCGCGCACGATTCGGGAATGCGACGAGGCATTATATCCGTTGACGGGCTGGTCATTATTATCGTTATTACGAGGCGAGATTGAGCCGGGCGTGCCGTCATTGGAGCGAGTGGACGCGGTACAACCGGCGTTGTTTGCGATGAGCGTCGGCTTATCGGCCGTATGGCGACATCTGGGAGTGGAGCCGGAAGCGGTTGTGGGACACAGCCAAGGGGAGGTAGCGGCAGCGGTGGTGAGCGGGGCGTTATCGCTATCGGACGGCTGCAAGGTGGTAGCGAAGCGCAGCCAGGCGGTATTGAGCTGCAGTGGTCAGGGCGGGATGCTTTTGATCGAGCGCCCGCATACGGAAGTGGAAGAGTATTTGAAGGGCTATGGCACGGCGCTATCGATAGCGGCGGTGAACACGGCCGGAAGCACGGTTGTGTCTGGCGAAGCGCAAGCGATCGATGCGTTACTAAAGGAGCTAGAGCCACGGGATTTATTCTGCCGCAAGATCAATGTGGACTATGCGGCGCATAGCGAGCAGATGGATGCTCTGCTGCCGGCATTGGAGCAGGAGCTGTCGGGCTTGAGTCCGCGAGTGGGTCAGGTGCCGATATACTCGACGGTATTGTGCGAGCGCTTGAGCGGGGAGCAGCTTGATGCTCGATATTGGTGCAGGAATCTGCGCCAACCGGTGAGATTTGACCGAGCATTATCGCAGATATTATCGGATGGTTACGGTGTATTTATCGAGCAGAGTGCGCATCCTATATTGTCGATGAGTTTGTTGAGCGCGAGTGAAGCGCACCAAACGGTGGTAGTGGGAAGTTTGCAGCGAGAGCGAGGCGATCTAGAGCAATTATACCGTTCGTTGAGTGAGCTACATGTGCAGGGGTATCCGGTAACGTGGCAACGGGTACTAGACGGACAGGGTTCATTAATATTGGATTATCCGAGTTATGCTTTTCAACGGCAGCGCTATTGGATAGACGCGGTACAAACGACGGGCGTGAAAGGTCTAATCTCGGGCGAGCATCCATTGTTGGGCTCGGGAGTCGAGTCGGCGAGTGGCGAGCGCTACGTATTTGTGAACACGCTATCGCGCGGTACGACCAAGTGGTTCAAGGACCACGCGGTGTTCGGCGAAGTGGTGGTATCGGGTACGACGATATTGGAGTTATGCCGAGCGGCGTTATTGAAAGCAGGTTCAGACCAGTCACTGGAGCTACGGGATCTGGAGCTTCTGACGCCGATGGTATTGCCGGAGCACGGTGGTTTACAGGTCCAGGTAGAAGTATCGAGTTCTGTCGCGGGTGATTATGATTTGACCGTGTATAGTCGAGCGGAAACGCAAGACGAAACACTAGGCTGGACCTTACACGCGACGGCGGTAGGTGCGTCCGGTGAGTCGAGTGACGCCGAGATAGCGCCCCAGTGGCCGAGCGACGGCGAGACATGCTGGGACGCGAGCATATACCAGCAGCTTGACACGGTTGGCTTATACTATGGCGCGGCTTTTCAGTGCATCGAGTCAGCGGTGCGTCAGGCAGAAGACAGTGTATTGGTGCGCGCCAGAGTAGCGCCGGAGTTTGAGCAAGACGCATCGTATTACGGAATGCATCCGGCGCTATTGGACTCGGTGTTGCATGTTGCAGCAATGTTTGCCGAGGGTAGCGACGTGATGCTGCCCGCGGTTATCGAGTCGTGGCGTTTGAAGCAACCTGGTGTATCCAGTGTATTGGCGCGGGTAACGCGTGCCAGCGGGTCGGCGGACGGCATGCAACTTACCGTGAGTTTGTGGGACGCATACGGCGGATGGATAGGACAGCTCAAAGGCCTTACGCTACGTCGAGTAAACCGTTCGCATTTGAGTCGTCGCGCGGAAGTATCGCGGGATTTGTATGAGATCAGTTGGCAGCCGTTAAAGGTTGCCTCTGATAGTAAAGTTAAGGGCGAGTGGGCGGTCATTTCCGAAGCCGATGAAGTCGTGGAAGTCATCGACGCCTTGTGCTCGACGCTGACGGAGCAGGGACTGGAAGTACAGCGTTTATCCGCTGACGAAGCGGTCCC
>JBJYXA010000460.1:0-13807 GCA_046259705.1 Caldilineaceae bacterium | reverse complement strand
TGTTATTGAATTTTGTATTGCGCTAGGGTAGACTATCGGTTGCTATGGGCATCATCATCCAGTACGTCGCAAATTACGCTGCTTGGATTTATGCAGCGTGTGGATTGGTGGCGCTCTATCAGATCTATCGAATCTGGTTGGTGCGGTCCGAACGGCGGCAGGCCATCTTCTCGCTTGAGCGAGATAAGGCTGTCAAGGACACGTATAATATTTTCGCCATTGCAATCACGCTGCTCATCGCCATGGGGCTAACCTACTTTATCAGCACGACGTTGGCTACGGCAGTGCAGCCACTCGTAAATCAAGCGCTCGCGCCGACGCCGCCTCTGCCATTCATGCCCACACCGACCAATACGCCGCTTCCAGTTACCGCTACGCCCACGCGCACACCAGCTCCCACGATCGCTACCACGCCGGATGCAGAAGAAGGCACCCAGGAGCCGGATGACGCACCGACAATTGAGCCGGCGACGCCAGAGCCCACCGTGCCGGTTGTAGTTGCACCGGTATGCCCGGACGACCGATCGGTCTTCATACGGCCGGGAAGCGGCGAGCAAGTAAGCGGAATACTGAATGTAATCGGTACGGCAACGCACGAAGCGTTTGACTATTACAAGGTGGAATACGCGCCGGGCGCATCACCTAGTGGTGGATGGGTATATATTGCTGGCGGAGATGCGCCGATCGTCAACAACGTGCTGGCCAGTTTCGACACCCGCGCGCTGGGAAACGGCCAATGGTCTCTACGGCTGATTGTCGTCGACAAGACTGGTAATTACCCACCTCCTTGCCAGGTCACCTTCACCGTTCAGAACTGATGCTGCAGAATAAGCAACTCCTTCAGACACTTGTTGTCGTCCTATTGGTCAGCGTGGTGGCATTGGTAGTTACGTACAACGCCGGGCTTTCCCGCGGGCAGCTTGGCGTGCGCACGGAATTTCTCACGGTACAAGCAGAACTCGTGGCGCAATTGTCCGCTACCCCCACAGTTCATGCCACCTCGACTGAAACGCAAACGCCGACCGATACATTAACGCCTACGTCTACCTATACCCCCACCCCATCGCGTACCCCAACCCTTACGCCTACGGCTACGACCACACCGGCATCGCCGGAGGAATGGGGAGATCGGTTCCGTATACAGGCGGAGGAGGGGCTCAATGCCATTTCCGCAGGTGATTTCAGTGGAGAGCGCGCCGAATCGCTGCTGCGGGGAATTGCTCGGGAACAGGGACTGCTTTACGTACCGGCGACATATTTCCAGTTGGACGCCACCGACTGGGCGGCGTTGGTCATTCCGAGGACCCCGGTCGACGAAGCGCTGCCCATGCTTTTCTGGCGTGAACCCAATGACCGCAACCGTATACGCAGCCAGGACCTCTTGCCCGTGTTGTCGACTACGGCCCAGGGCCGAGACTATTCGCGGCTATTAGCCGGCGTCAGCTTCGGCGCCATGCGCTCCGATCGTTTTGGCAAGCTGCATGCACTTCTGGTGGAGCGAACTGACCTGTCGCCAGAAGTACGCGCTGCGGTGATCGCCCAGGCCAAGCCGGCAGGTGACTTCGTTCGCCTTTGGGATAGCGGGGAAGAAGCCTTGTGGGAAGTGCCGTCAGCTGGCAGCCAGGTACAGATATTGGACACGGATGAGCGCGTTCTGCCCGATATCCAAATCATGGCCCCGTTGCTGCCTGATGGGCACATGCGAGACGTAATCCATGCACCAAACGGCTTTCTGGAGTCCGCGCCGTTTGCGCACCAATGGGGCGCCTCACTTTGGGCCTTTCATACAGTTCAAGAGGAAGAGGAGTCACCAGGCGATGTTCGGGCAGGCTATTCCCTTGAAGATGCTGCGCTTGTTTCTACGCCGTTGACTTCGCTTGCCAAAGTCCTCAGCGGACTGCGCGATTCGGACCTGAGCGAGGCATCCAATTATGTGGGGCGATTCGATTTGCTACAACAGGCATACGATCTTGGGCTCTACCAGCCGGGCGTATGGGCCGGAAGTTATCTTGATGAGAATGGACGCGAGCTCAACGGCGGAAACGTTTCGCAATGGGTGAGATTTTTCGATAATGGAAACCGAGAGCGAACGTATTTGGCGGAGTTTGATCAGGGAACAGACGGTGCCTATGTGCTCGCTTCCCTAGAAGTTGCGCCACCCTATTCTGAGTCGGTTATTGTAACTCCAGCCGCGCCGCTCGCCACGTTGACCTTTACACCAGTTCCAACGGAGACACCTATCCCGACAGCGACGCCGACTGGGGCGGAAGCGCAGGCGACTGCGGCAGCCCAACCGACGGCAACGGGCACAGAAACGCCGACGACGACACCAACATCCACTGCTGTGCCCACGGAGACGCCGTCGACGACGCCTACCAATACTGCGACGGCGACGGCGACCGCAACGCCGACATCCACGCCGACACCCACCGTAACACCGACGCCGACAAGCACCAGTACCGCAACGCCGACGTTCACTCTGACGCCGACGGCCACTGACACGCCGACGCCCACGCCAACCGAGCGTCTCTATCCTGTGCCCGAGATTCCGACTGAGCAGTCGCCGCTCGCGCGGGCCAATGTGATCAAATGGCCTGCGAATCTGCGGGCGGAACCAAACACGCAGTCGGCAACCATCGTACAGTTGGACAACGGCATCAGTGCAGACCTTTTTGGCATCACCGAGGACGGCGCCTGGGTATTGCTACGGGTGAATGAACCTGACGACCCGCGCAACAATGAGATAGGCTGGATATCCACAGACCTTCTCGATATCGCGGGGGGTACTGCTTTCCTAACGCAATACAGAGTCGACGGAACGCCGGTGGTGCCACCAACGGCCACCTACACGCCAACGCCTGGTACGCCAACGCCGACGAATACGGTTGCCCCGACGCCTACGCCGACTCCGACGCTGTCGCCGACGCCGCGACCGACTCCAGTCATTTCGGCCGCAGACAGCGACCCCATGGCCGAGATCGTCGCTCCACCTGCCGGTGGCGATGAACTGACACTAACCATTCGCCCTGACGGTCTCGGGAGCCCGTCTCTCTCTACAATCGGCGCAATCGATGGCGAGCAACGCGAATGGACAATCCTGTCCGCCACGGCCAACGTCCAAATCTGGAGCGGGCTGTTCGGTGAATTTCCCGCCGATTGGATCCCTGCGCCTGCTGCCCTGCTACAGCCGGGAGCAAGGTTATATGTTCAGGGCGCGCCGTCCAACGAGAACGGTTCGGTAATAACCGCTGAACGTGTGCGAATTGCCGCGGCGCCGTCGACTGAACGGTCTCGTTTGGTCGCCCAATCGGAAATTGCCGAGGGTGTTGCCAATGGTTCCGCCGTTGCGCTCATGGGCAGCCGCGAACAACCGGGGATCTATTTGCTGGAGACGTTGGGCACCCTCAGACAGCTATGGATCGAGGAAGGTGAGGCAACCTGGGCCGGCGGCGAGCCTAGTGACGGGGTGGTCGTCAGTACCGGTGATGCGCAAACCGGCGCAGCCGACTTTACTTGGGTGCGCGGCGACGGTCTTGGGTTGCAGGTGTTCGCCCAGCCGTATCACGACATACACGGCATAGTAAGCGATCGCCTAGGTAATCTGTGGTGGATCGAAACGCCGAAGGCAGACATCGACCAGTGGCAACTGTGGCAGTACGACGCCGATCAGGGCAGAATAAAGCTACGACTGCGTGCGAACGGTAAGCTTTTCGACAACGGCAGCCCTTCCGGCAGTGCGCCGCTAATTCCAATGTTGCTAGACGCACAACCTGAGCTGGGCGACGATGGTCAAGTCTCGACCGTGACGATATTGGTGGACACCGTTGACTCGGTGGCCCAACAACTTTACCAGGGGGTATTTCGCGCGCATATCGGCATCGATGACTTGGGCACTGGTGGAATTGCGGAACAACCGCAGGTGCTCTTGTCACCGGGGAGTTATCGAGGTCCGCTCCAGGTAAGTCCGGACGGAGACAAGCTCGCCTACTTCTTGTACGATCCGGAACATCCAAGCCTCACATCTGGCGTCATCCAGCCGGCAAATACCGTACGCACCCTGATCTTGTCCGGACGCGGCGCCAGCACAATACGTACCGTATATCAAACTGAGAATCAGTATGAGTTCCTCGCGCCCAACGTGAGCTGGCAGGGAAGCGATACACTCATACTTGCCCGTAGTCGATTTGCCCCTGGCGACACCTTTGGCATCGATCGGTTCGGCATCGTGCGGGTAGTCTTGCCGGACCCATCCCAGCCGTCTGGAGAGATCGAGAATTTCAGCTATCTGTTCCCGAACGAAATGCAGCTACGAGACTTTGCCGTGTGCGCAGAAGGCGGGCACACGTTGACGATAGCGAGCAACGGAAACGGTACGCTTGAGCTGGCTCGCTGGAACGGCATGGATGCGCCTCAGCCATTGTTTGTGTTGCCGGAGAGCATGTCCAGAGGTTTTCTCTGTTGGCAGGCGCCCGATGAATTGGTCGCATCTCCGTAGTCGTTTTGGACTTCACGTAAGCTAGGTATATGGACGATTGCGATGCCGCCGTTTCCTCTGCCGGGGTGGACAAGCGATCTGGTGCTGTTTTCCGACTGGCGGCACCTGATTCTCGCGGTATTCGGGACAATTTTGTTAGTGCTGCTCATGATCTGGTGGAGCCAGCAAACGCAGCATTGGTTCCGAATAGCCATCGGCACGTTTCTACTAGCACTATTGTTGGCAATCGGTAGCTATTACTTGTTCGTGGTGCCAGCTCACGGCGCCGGGTGTGACGGGTTATGTCCAGGCTGGCGCGGCTATCCACTCCCTTTCGCTCGCGTGGAGCTAGATGGAAGCGACACGATAGCGCCCCTGGACTTCATGCTCAATCTGCTTATGCTTTGGCTACTGTGGATGGGCGCCGCAACGTTCTGGTACCTGGCCAGTATAGGCGTGCGATGGTGGGCGCGTTCTTGGCGGGGAAGACTCGTATTTATTGTGGTGCTAGTATTACTGCCCTGGGCGCTGCTGCCTCGCATCCTCAATCCTCCTCAGCCCATGCCTGGTGGAGAAGACCTGCGCCTGGCGGTTAACGCGCGTCGATCGGCGGAATTCACCTATCGCATTACAGGCCTCTGGGTCCAACGCCTGGCGCTCGAAGATATCCGGCATTCGCAGCCAAACGCGGCCGTGGCCCCGTTGCGTCAAGTCACCGATAACGAAGTCTGTCTCAAGGGGTATACATATTTCTATTTGCCGTGGCGGCGCTACCGGATTGCGCTTGACCAGAGCGGTGTCACCGCGCAGAGCCTGACCGAAGTGCCCCTCGACGGTTCGTGTTGGTCACAGTAAGCTGCGGCTTTCGATTGGCGTGAATGTTTGAAGATTCGGTCGTGCAAAGTAAACTGAGCAGGACGCCTTCGCGCAGTGCACGCTACACACCCAAAATCACTTTGCACCGACCACTGAAAGCGGAATCCATTTATGAAGATCACAAGAGTTGAGACATTCCTCGTCAAGCCGCGCTGGCTTTTCCTCAAGATTCATACTGATGAAGGACTCGTCGGCCTTGGAGAACCCATTGTGGAAGGCCGTGCGTTGACGGTCGCAACGGCCATCGCCGAGTTGGAACCGTATCTAATCGGAAAAGACCCGACGCGCGTTGTTCACCACTGGCAAGCCATGTACAAACATGCTTTCTACCGCGGCGGGCCAGTGCTGACCAGCGCGATTTCAGGCGTGGACCATGCCCTTTGGGACCTGGCCGGCAAGGCTGTAGGTCTGCCTGTGTATAAGCTATTCGGCGGGCCGCTGCGCGACCGAATCAAGGTATATAAAGGCATCGGTGTGCACAAGGTAGTCGACGGCGACGTTGTGAAAACGGCGGTGGATCGCGCCAAAGAGGCGGTAGCTAACGGCTTCATTGCACTCAAGACCGGCGTGGGTGGTCCTCGGCCCGCGCGCATCGTCGAGACGCCAGCATTTGTCGACGCCGCCGTCGAGCATTTTGCCAGCCTGCGCGAGGCGGTCGGCAAGGAGATCGATATTGCCGTCGACTTTCATGGTGCGGTTAGCCCGCAGACCGCGGCGCTACTGATCAAGGCACTGGAACCTTACCAACCCATGTTCATCGAGGAGCCCGTCCAGTGTCAGAACGTGGATGTGCTCGCCGACCTGGCTCGCAAGACGCATCTACCGATTGCAACCGGTGAACGAATTTTCACCAAGTGGGGATTCCGCGAGATCCTGGAAAAGCGCGCAGCCGCAGTATTGCAGCCGGACATTTCGCACTGCGGCGGCATCACCGAGGCGCGGCTGATCGCCGGCATGGCCGAGGCATACTACGCAGCTATCGCGCCGCATTGTCCTCTTGGACCGATTTCACTGGCGGCCGGCATTCACGTAGATGCCTCGATTCCCAACTTCCTGGCACAGGAACATACTACATTTGGTGAGGGATACCTGAAGCAGCCGTTCACATTCAGGGACGGTTATCTGGAGCTGCCGACCGCACCGGGACTGGGCATCGAACTTGACGAAGAGGCAATGGCGAACAAGATCGACCACGACTGGCGAAATCCGGAGTCGTACCATCCCGACGACGGCGCGGCTATCGACTGGTAACGTCGGTCCACTGTGAACGCTTGGGAAGTGGCGTGCGGTCATGTAGTTATCGGCACGAGACGAGCGCCGCTCGGAATTCCGCGCCGTCGGTGACAGCAGACCGGTTCGTCACCCTATTCCGTCGCTGGCACATACTCAACATAAAAACAGGAACACGCGATGAAGATCACTTCGGTACGGACGGCAGCCACCATCGGTCACGGCATGCACCTCTGGGTGAAAGTCGAGACCGACGCCGGTGTCACCGGTGTTGGCGAATGTGTACACGGCGGCGCGCAGGCGATCGCTATTCTCCAGGCGCTGGCGCCGAAGATCGAAGGGCGAGACCCTTTCGCCATCGATGCCATATTCGAGGAACTGCGCCGAAACCACGTTTTCGACGGCGGCGATGCCGGCGCGCTCATCACGGCCCTCACCGGTCTGGAGATCGCGCTCTGGGACCTGAAAGGCAAAGCGCTAGATGTGCCTGTCTATGAATTACTGGGCGGCAAGTTTCGTGACAAGATACGAGTCTACGCCGATTGCCAGGTGGAACCGGGCATGGACTTCCCGGAGATCCAGGCGGTCGTGGACCACGTGCTCGAGAGTGGCTTCACGGCACTGAAGATCGATCTCGATATCCATGCGTACGGCCACCATGGATCGGAGACGGAGGATTTTGTCAAAGATCGATTCAATTACACCGCCGGGCAGTGGGAGCACGAGCGCATGGTGAAGCTGGTCGACATGGTGACCACCGCGGCCGGTGACGGCGTCGACGTGGCTGCCGACGTGCATACGCGGCTCGACGTGCCGAGCGCAGTGCGACTCGCGCGCGATCTGGAGCAATTCCATCTCATGTGGCTAGAGGAACCCGTTCCGGCGGAGAATGTAGACGCCATGCGCGAGGTCAAACGGTCCACGACGACGCCTATCTGCAGTGGTGAGAACCTCTACCTGCGCCACGGATTTCGCGACCTAATCGAGAAGCAAGCGGTCGACATCATCATGCCCGATATCCCGAAGTGCGGTGGGCTGTCGGAATGCCGCAAGATCGCGAACATGGCGGAAATCTATTACATGCCGTTTGCGCCGCACAACGTATCTTCGCCGCTCGGAACGATGGCTTCCGCACATGTCTGCGCATCGGTGCCCAACTTCCTCGTCCTGGAGTTTCACTGGCTGCACCGTGACTACTGGACGACCATCATTCAGGACAAGGCGGATATTATCCAGAATGGTTACATCGCACTGAACGACCGTCCTGGAATCGGCGTAGAACTCGATGAGGAAGTCGCACGAGCGCATCAATATCCGGGAACGACATGGTTTGCTGACTAACGTGACAGAGGCAGCTACATCTCGAGGGCAAGTCGCAACTTGCCCTCGCAGGCTTCTAGCGCTAAGAACTACCGCCGGCTGGACACGAGGACTATTGGGATTACAGTCACCAATATCGACCGCACAATACGGGCCATACTGAACGAAGGCCTCATCGCCGTAGTTCCCGGTGACTTTCCAGCCGGCAAGCTTCTCGAGATTGGTGACGCCTTGTTGGCGGCGCCACTGCTAGTAATGGAAATCACCGTAAATAGCAGCGGAGCCCTGGACGCAGTCGAGCTGTTGCGTGCTCGATTCGGCGACGACATGCTCATCGGCGCCGGCAGTGTGGATAACGCCGACCAGTTCGACCAGGCCGTCGACGCCGGCGCGCAGTATACCGCTTCGCAAGTTTTCGACATCGCCACCCTCGAGCATTCGCTGCAGCGCGATCTCCTTCACATGCCTGGCGTCATGTCCTCCACGGAGGTCGACGTCGCCTGTCGCGCCGATTGTAAGATGGTTAGGCTCTTGACACCCACGTGGCACGGGCACGGCTCCCTAACGGGCCTCTGCGAACGGATGGGCGGCCTTCTATTTGTCCCTTCCCGAGACATCGGCCTCGACGACATTGACGAATACGCCCGCGCTGGCGCTGCGGCCATTGCGCTTGATACCGATTTGGTGACCGAGCCGTCTCAGTCTATGGACGACTTGATCACTCGGGCTCGAAGGTACCGCGCTGCATGGCAGACTGCCCCGAGCCAATGACCGGGCCAGGGGCAGTATACGCCGGATATAGAAAAGCGGTCATAGGTTGGTTTACCTATGACCGCTCCGATAGCAACGCCTGCTGCCGGTTCGCTTTCCTGATGACCTACCGGTCACACGGCCTCATACCCCAGGTATCTCAGGGCGAAGGTTTAGCGCTGTACGCGTCCGGAGGCATCGCCTCCCATCAGCTTCTTTGCTTCTGCCAGGGTTGTCAGGTTCACATCACCCGGAATGGAATGCTTCAGGCACGAGGCCGCTACAGCAAGGTTGAGGGCATCTTCGTCGGACATTCCACTGGTGAGGCCGTAGATCAGCCCGGCTGCAAAAGAATCGCCTCCGCCGACACGGTCGACGATGTGCGTGATGTCGTAGTGCTTGCTGAGGAAGAACTCACTGCCGTTGTACAGGCAGCCCGACCAACCGTTGTGGCTGGCGCTGTAACTTTCGCGCAGAGTAATGGCCTGGTACTTCAGGTTCGGGAAGACCTGGAACATCTTCTTCGCCAGCGCCTCGTAGCGAGCACTGTCGAGTTCTCCGGATCCGACGGCAGCCTCCCAATCGCCTTCTTCCAGGCTGACGCCCAACGAGCGCTGGCAGTCCTCCTCATTGGCTATGCCCACATCCACATGTTTGACCAGCTCGGTCATTACTTCAGGCGCCTTTTTGCCGTACTTCCACAGCTTGCTGCGATAGTTGTAGTCGCAGGAGACGGTGAGTCCCTTTTCCTTAGCTGTCATCACGGCCTTGAGCGATAGATCGGCCGCATCCTGGCCGAGTGCCGGCGTGATGCCCGTGATATGGAACCATTCGGCGCCGTCGAAAATGGCGTCCCAATCAAAGTCATCGACAGTGGCCGTGGAGATCGAAGAATGGGAGCGGTCGTAGACGACGGCAGATCCCTTCTGGTTGGCCCCACCTTCCATATAGTAGATGCCAATCCGTTCGCCCTTGCGTGAGATATATGAAGTATCCACACCATAGCCGCGCAGGAAGCGAATACAGGCGTCGGCGACGGGGTTCTGAGGAAGGGCAGTCACAAAGGCCACGTCCCTGCCGAAGATCGCAAGCGAGGTAGCCACGTTGGCCTCTCCACCGCCGAACGTCGCTTCCAGAATTGAGGACTGGAAAAAGCGCTCCATTTCCGGCGGCTTAAGACGGAGCATGACTTCGCCTAAGGTGACAATTCGACCGGCCATCGTTACGCTCCTTGCAAGATTTGTTTGGCCAGGGCTACCGCCTCGGCAGTCATGGCCGAGATCTCGTCAAACTTACCGGCCGAGATAAGGTCCTTCTTTACCATCCAGCTTCCGCCACAGGCGTGCACCGACGGCAACTTGAGGTAGTCGGCCAGATTGCTTGCGCTGATGCCGCCCGTTGGGATGAACTTCACGCCCTGATAGGGCGCAGAGACGGCCTTGAGCGTCTTCACGCCGCCGCTTGCTTCCGCCGGAAAGAACTTGACCACATTGAGCCCCTTCTTCAGCGCCATGTTGATCTCGGTCGGCGTGACCACGCCAGGCGTAACCGGCATGTTATTCGCAATGCACCAATCGACCACATCATCATCGAACCCGGGCGTAACCACGAACTTGACACCCGCGGCGGCCGCTTTTTCGGCCTGTTCGACCGACATCACCGTTCCCGCGCCAACGAGAACGTCAGGGCACTCGGCCGTCATCAACGCAATTGCTTCGGCAGCGGCGGCGGTTCGAAACGTAATCTCCGCGCAGGGCAGACCGCCATCGAGCAGCGCCTGTCCCAGCTTCGGTGCGTCCGCAGCGTCTTCAATGGCGATGACCGGCACAACGCCCAGTTCACCGATTCGTTGCAGAACATCTACCATCGTATATACTCCTGTTTGGGAAAGGTTCGGATATGGAGTAGTTGCTTCCATAATTATATATCAACGGCGATCAGAACGGGAATTGCCACCCCTATTTGAACCTGCGCTCTACATGAAATCCGCACGCGCTACCGGCAGTCTGGGCAGTCCGGTATGGCGGATTGATTGGCTGTCGAGCTTCGTCAATTGAGCGACACGGGATATACTTAGGCTCACCAACCAAATACAAATATACCAGCCGAATTCCGTCATTCCTGGGGGCAATTCATGATCATCGATCGACTGCAAAACGTCGTTTCGGGTTTGTATCCAACTCTGTTCTCTGCGGCAGACAAAAGCGGGCTGGCCCAACGCCTAGCTTCCGGTTTCGAGTACCTGCAAAGCACCGACCTAGCCAGCCTAGAGCCTGGCCGCGTAGAAATCGACGGCGACCAGGTGTTTGCCTTGGTTCAGGAATATACCAGCAAGCCCATGGAGCAAGGTCGCTGGGAAGCGCACCGCAAGTTCATTGACATCCAGTACATTGTCAGCGGCGAGGAGAACATTGGCTACGCCAACGTAGCTGACCTTACTCTGGGCGAATACAATGAAGAAAAGGACCGCTACATTCCTCAGGGCGAAGGCAGCTTCGTACGCCTCTCCGCTGGTATGTTTGGCGTGTACATGCCGGAAGACGCCCACATGCCAAACATGGCCGTCGACCAACCGCAGCCTGTAAAGAAGGTTGTTGTCAAAGTCGCCGTTTAGCGAGCCCAATGGAAACTTGCGGCGGCGGGCTCGCGGCGCAAGGATCCGATCGTCGAAAATGTTCGCCATGGATAGGCTAGCGGCGAAAACAGCACGGTCCGGGAGAGGCATCCGTCGCGTCCGGCACTGCCTCTCCCGAGTTGCCTGGCGCTTCACCGCCTAACCCAGGCAGTATAAGCCAACGAACGAACCTCGACTCGAATCGCCTCTGTCGGCCCTCTCCGATCTGGAAAGACAGTTTTCGGGGCCGGTCCCCGCCCAGCCTACGCTCGACCCTTCTCTACCTCGGCAATGAAAGCCTCTGCCCGTCGAGTGAGTTCGTCCAAATTACCCTCGGCCAGCAGCTTATTGTTGACCAGGCTGCTGCCGACGCCCAACGCCACGGAACCAGCACGAATGAAGTCGGCCGCGGTATTGAGGTCGACGCCGCCCACCGGCACGATCTCAAGCTGGGGAAGCGGCGCGCGAATAGCTTTGACTAGCTCGGGCCCGCCGAAGCTGGCCGGGAAGAGCTTGACCATGTCGGCCCCGGCTTCGATGGCCGTCAGCGCCTCGGTCGGCGTATAAATGCCTGGGACGACCGGCACCGCATAGCGATTGCAAAGCGCCACCATAGGCAGGCTCAGGGTGGGCGCCACAATGAAATCTGCACCGGACAGAATAGCCGCCCGCGCTGTTTCCGGATCCAGAACGCTGCCGGCGCCAAAAAGCACGTCTGCGCCATAGCGTTGTTTGGCCTGTTCGATCACACCAAGCGCGCCCGGCGTGGTCATGGTCACTTCGATCACCTTCACACCGCCCGCCTTGATTGCGTCGGCCGCAGCAATCAACTGCTCGGACGACTGTGCGCGCATAATGGCGATGACGCCCGTCTCGCGAATGATGTCGAGCTTCTGATGCTTCTTCATGGGACTCTCCGTATTGAAGTTTCGATTCGCGTTGATCAATATGAATCGGCATTGGCGAGATGAACACCTGGTGAAAGAGATTCGGCCTCTTGTAGATCTCGTTCACCAGGGATTTGTTCTTGCTGCTACTGCGCCTCGAACATAGGTGTGCAGGAAAACAGGCTAGCGCGAGGTGCGCTTGCCGCCACCCTGAACATCGGACTTCATTAGCGCCTGAACGTCACTCTTGTCGATCACAGGTAAGTCGAACATCATGGTCTGTTTGAGACGAGTAGCAGCATCGCCGACAAGCACACCTTTGTCCAGACTCTCACCGCTGAAGTTTTCCGTGAGCAAGCCGTAATAGAAACCCGCGTTCCAGGTGTCTCCACCGCCCAGACGATCCAGCAGCACGATGGGTTTGACTGCGGGTGAGCGGAAGAAGTGGCCCTCGTCGTTCATGGCCGCCGACTCCCAGCGATGCTGCTCAAAGGTGTCCGGATAGCGGACGGTGATGGCAACGATCTTGACGCCGAAGATCTTCATGACCTGTTCGGCGAAGGCCTGAATGTCGTCATCTTCCAGGTGGCCGATGTCGCCATCTACCACCTGTTTGGCCGAGTATTGACCACAGGGAATGTCATACAGACGGGCCATATCTTCCACCGTCGTGATTAGGACATCGATATGGTCGCCGACCAAGGGGGTCATGACGTCACGCGCTTGGTCCACGGACCACAGGGTGCCCCGATAGTTAAAGTCGAGGCCGGTCCAACACCCTTCCGGTCGCGCGGCCACCGCTTCCAGGAATGCATCCCGATTATAGTTGCGTTCGTACTCGCTATGGACTGACAGGCCGAACGAGATACCCGACGTGTGGAAGAGGCGAGCATCTTTGAGAGCATCCTTCCAGTCGACCATACCCGCATCCAGTTTCGAGGCCGCCGAATATTTGCGTTGGTAGACGCCGATATTCTTGCGCGGCGTTCGACCGATTTCATAGATAAGCCGGCCGATCAGTTCAGTCTTGGGCGCCCACACGAAGTGCTTCGCGTCCACACCATTTTCTCGCGCAATGTTGCGCAATGAGCGGCCGTAGGGGTTGTCCGGAACGCGTGTGATATAGGAAGTGGAGATGCCTAACCGGCTAAGGCCCACGGCCAGCGTGAACTCGCTGCCGGCCATGGATAGGTAGACCTGACGTGTACGCTCAGGGCGTTCCATGTCGGCCGGAGTCTCGCGCACCATGGTCTCGCCAAAGGTGACGAAGACCGGTGCGCTGTCCAGGCCGTTAAGATCGTCCTTCTCGATTTGATAAAGTTTGGGTTCTGTCGCCATTGTAGCCACCGTTTCTTTGCAGCTTAAGCCGAACGAGGATATGTGTTGCGACTGGGGTCAAGTAGCTTCGTAACTTGTTGGAAATACGGGTGGAATGTGCGCTACCTGGACCAGGTGTCCGCGACCATTTCTAGTATACTATAGCGGTAGTCCATTTACGATTTTGGACGTGAAATGATTGGATTAGACAGCGTTGAGGGGGCACGCTGTACAGTTCACCTTTGTTATCTGTGCTATCCAGGTGCTCCCACTCATTTCCGCACAGGTCTATGCGCACGCTAGCTGTGCTCAGCAAGGGTAGCCACTGTGATTATCACA
>JBJYXA010000459.1:0-3426 GCA_046259705.1 Caldilineaceae bacterium | reverse complement strand
GAGCTGAGGGGACTCGAACCCCTGGCCTCTACAGTGCGATTGTAGCGCTCTCCCAGCTGAGCTACAGCCCCGCACGCACCGAGGAGTATAGCAGAGCCAGGGTTCTGCGTCAAATTCACAGCCGATATTCGAGGGCTAAGTAAGCCACTGTTCACGACTTGACGGTGTGCCAATGCGAACCAGTTCGCCTTTGCGCTTCAGACTCAAATAACGAAACGGTTCGCACTTGGTCGCATGCCCGAGAAAGCAGCATCATGGCAATCCTACCGGGCAAATTTCCGTCCACCTTCCACCATTCTACGCACCAAATAGCATCCATGCCGCCATTAGCAGACGCAACACCGAACCAGGCCGGCATGCCTGCGCCGGTATGTAGACGACAAGTACGAATCAGCGGACGCGTATAGGCTCAGAAGGGCCTGCGATCCCATACCGTGACGGGCAACGGCCGATTCATGCCATGGCGCATTGCCGTCGCGTAGTCGACGTCTACCACCCAATTGCGACTCAACAACAATTGCACATGCTGTTTTGCGGCGCAGTCCACAACCAAGAACGGTCCTTCCACATCGCCAGCACCCCACTCGATCCACACCTTGCGGTTCAGGTCTGCGCGGTCCAGTAGCGCCACGTAGCCTACGCATTCGCGACACGTGGACACATGATTGGACTGCACCCGGAACGAGACAACCTGGTCCATAATGCCGGGATTGTAGTACATAGCTCGGCCGCTGCGCGGGAAAGAACCGCTGGCAGGAGCCGCGGCAGCCGGCGCGCAGCCGCCGGCCTCACAGCCGGTAGACGACCCGGAGGTCGTTTTCTTAGCAACAACTGGCGGCGCGTCGATCATGCCCGGCGTCAACTGTCGCGACTCCGGATCGTAGACGTAGCTGCCGCGGTAGAACCTGGGGTCCTCAATGTCCACGGGGATGGTGCCGCTAATGTTCACGATGAGCGGCTCGGCGACGGTAATGGCGGATGCCTCGGCTTTGGTGACCGGCGTTGCGGTTGCTGGGGACGTGGGAGTTGGGGACGGGGTTGCTGTGCGAGTGGGCGTTGCTGTGGGAACGGGCGTTGCAGTCGGGGGCGAGGTTGCGGTCGGCGGTGACGTCGCAGTCGGGGAGGACGTCGCCGTTGGTTTCGGTCTGGCGGTTGCCGTTGCCATCGGCGCCCCAGTGGCCGAAACTTGCGCCGCCGGCATAGCCGTCGCCGGCTGCGATGCCGGTTGACCCGAAACCGATGTCACCGCCGATGACTGCGGTGCGATTTGTGCGGAAGCCTTCGTGTCACTTTCGGCGCCGCTCGACCCGTGTGCCGACGAGGAGACCGGAATAGCACCCCAGACCGGCTGTACGAGCTTTCCGCCCGGCTTACCGTCGTTTGACGGTACAAACTCAAAAGACCCGGCATAGAATCGAGGATCACCGGCCTTATACTGCGGTGGATGGATGTAGACGAACTGTTCGTCGAAGAAGCTGTCACCGTCTGCATCGCCTTGTGTGGAACTGGGGAGCGCTGCCGCGGGAGATTTGAGCTCAATGGCAGCGGACTTGCTAACACTATCTAGGTCGATAACTGGATTTCCCGCCTCCTCTGCAAATACTGCTCCGCAATCTACCCACAATACTGCTGCCAATAACGCTGCCGCAACGATACGCATCGACGACTCCTACGATTGTGATGATAACGGCGATATTTGGTTTGGGTCCTCCGTCGCTGCCCCGTGCGCGAAAGTATCCAGATGAGTTTTGACCGCACGATGGCGCTCGCGCTTCCGGGGAGTCCTAATGGGCTCTTGGTATGGAAATGAACTTTAGTTAGATCGGCACACCCAATGGGAAAGCGGTTTTGGCTAATGGTCTCTCATAGTATGCGAGAACTCCATCAGTGGTCCTGGATTTGACCAAACCACGAGTCTTCCACATTTTGCCACAGGAGAGCACTCCAGGCAAAATCTTGCACCGGTACCGGGTAGGTTACCGGCGTTTCATGCCGCGTGGGTCGCGAACGGGCTGGATTCCCTTGCCCGCACAGGGGCAGGCTCGACACAACTACAGGCCGGAATGACACTTGCGTCATTGCCTCCAGCACGTCGTGCGCCGATCCCGTATTGTATTTCTGATCGTATCGACTGTCCCCTGAACGCAGTGAAGGGTCTCCGCGTCCGGTGCTGCGGAACCCGCCTGCGGCCGCACAAAAACAGAGAACCACCGGTGTTGTGACCGGTGGTTCTCTGCCTATGCCTGATTTCCGCTACGCCTTCGTGACCTGCCTAAAGGCCAGCTGCGCTAAGCACCACAGCTTCCGCGTCTCCCCATCAACCCAGGTGACTATGCAGCCACTCCAAAGTACGCTCCCAAGCCAGCGCGGCCGCCTCGGGCCGGTACGAATCCGCACGCGTATCGTTGAAGAACGCGTGCGGCGCACCGTCGTAGACATAGGCCTCTGCGTCCAGTCCGGCCTCGTCCTTGACAACGGCTACCATCTCCGCCAGCGCATCCAGATCGAAGCGGTCCTCCGCGCCGTAGTGGCCCTGAATCGGCGCTTTCGCCTGTGCAGCTTCTTCCGGCGTCAGCAGCGTTCCGTAGAAGGGCACGGCCGCCCCAATGCGATCACTTGTGATTGCGGTCTGCAACGCGAGCCCGCCGCCCATACAGAAGCCGACGACGCCCGCCTTGTCGCTCGACACATAGTCCTGGTCCAGCAGGTAGGCCATCGCCTGGTCGATCTCGCTAACTGCCTCCGGTTGATCCAGCTCCATCACGAGCTTGCGCGCCTCATCGGGTTCCGTAGCCACCGCGCCCTTGTAGAGGTCGGGCGCAAGTGCAACGAAGCCCGCTTGCGCGAAGCGGCGGGTCACATCCTTGATGTGCTCGTCTAGGCCCCACCACTCTTGGACTACGATGACGGCCGGCGCCGGTTCACCGCTCGACGGGCGCGCCAGATAGCCGGATAGCTCTTCGCCGTCCCGGTCGGGGTAAGTGACGACCTGGGTGATCAGCTCACCATCGTCCATGGGCTCCGTCGCCGGCGATTCACCGGCGGCCGGCGTCTCGATCAGCTGCGGCGCGGGGGCGTTTTCGGGCACGACCATGGTGCAGGCCGCCAGCATATTGGCAATGGACAGGCTGCCCACCGCCACGGCTGCCCGGCTGAGAAACTGCCGGCGATTCAACTTGCCCAACTGATACGATGTGACCAGGTTCATTACCTCGATACGGTCCATATTCTCCTCCTGTCAGATTTGACGTGCATCTCCTATGCCGGTACTTTGCGCCCACACCATAGCATGGCGCTGCGGCCAGGTTTGTAGGCTTGCTTCAAAGTATTTGACATCCATGCAGCGCTGGGATAGGATGTGCCCCACAATTGAATAGATGTGCTCTTATCCAGAGAGGTGGAGGGACCGGCCCGATGAAACCTCGG
>JBJYXA010000458.1:11853-13989 GCA_046259705.1 Caldilineaceae bacterium | reverse complement strand
TCTGTGCTCCATGAGCCGAGCGCATGCCATCTGATCTATTCCCTATGAAAGACCTGCCTATTTATGAGGCTTTCTGCCTCCATATATCAAATCGCAACGAAAACTAGGTAGCGGATCAACCGTCCTGGTGAGCGAATCAGGAAGGCATCACGCCTCGGCCTCGAATGGAATCCTGGCTTTGGTCAATCCACGTTAAGTCGGTTTGACAGAACAGACTTCCCCTATACCATATGGCCAATCCATTTGTCTTCATAGCGTTCTGTCTATGTAACGTGTCATGAAGCGGGCAAGAGAGGAGATACGGCCATCGTGGCGGACCGAGACCAGATTCAGGCGGAAATGAAACCCCCGTGGCGTGGCTTTCATCACATCGCTCTAGTCACGCCCGATCTAGATGCAAAGATTGAGCTCTACCGTGATATCTTGGGAATGACCGTCTTATTCACGGCACCACCTACCGAGATCAACGGACGTCATGCAGCGATATTGCCCGGCGAAGGATATCTCGGATTGCACTTCTTCGAGCAATCCGATGCAGAGTTGTTCACACCTCCCGATCCGGCCACCCTATACTGGTTGCCGGGAGCCCTTCACCATATCTCCTTCGCTCTGTCGGATGAAGCCGCCGCGCATACTTTGCGTGAGCGACTTCAGTCACAGGGAATCGCGATGACAGACATCATGCGTCAGCGCGACACCACCTACAACATGCTGTTCCAGGACAACAATGGCATGCTGCTGGAAGCGGCGTGGGAAGAACCCGTGACTGCATCACAACCATAGCAGCGCAGGCTGCTGAGGATGACGTATCGCTCAGTTCCGGGCGAATGACGTCGAAGCGGATGTTGTCCAGGCAAGGGCGGCGCGCCAACCGTATTGTCACGTCTGCTCGTCTTCAGGAATCATCCAACCCGTACAGGTCCCGAAATCTCGGCTTATGCCAACGACTTGCCCGTTCTGCAGAATCTTGAACGACGAACTCCCCTCGAGCCGTGTGGTTGAGGATGAGCATGTCGTGGCCTTTCTTGATATTCACCCCGTTGCTCAAGGGCACACGTTGGTGGTGCCGAGGCGTCATGTTGAATCATTCACCGACTTATCGAGTGACGAGGTTGCCCAGCTTGCACAAGCCGGCAGGCTCGTTGCCGCGCATCTCAAATTGGTGGTTGAGGGATGCGAAGGTATATCCCTTACCCTGGCGGATGGCGAGAGTGCCGGGCAAGACGTGCCTCACGTGCATCTCCATGTCATCCCCCGGCGTCGTGGCGACGGGTTCGGTTGGAAGTTACCGCCGGGCTATGGCTTGCAGGCGGCTCCGCGAGACCAACTTGATTCGGTGGCGGCCTTGGTAAGGGATTCGATCCGTAGTAGGCGCGGACTCTAGCCGGCCGTAGGCTATCGTCTACCCGCCATGGTAGGTCATGACTTCTGCGTGACGGTCTTGGGTTGACGCCTGTGGAGATTCACGGCGGGCAACACCCGCCTCAGATGCGAGGCAGGTGTCTTACCTGCGAGGGGGATGCTAGGGCGTGAACTCGACCAGCATCCGCATGGTATCGAGCTTCAAACCGTCCTCTGCCGCCAACTTTTGAACGTCGTCAGACGTCATCAGCGCTTGGAGCTTATCCATGTCCGATACTTCAACGATTACGCCCGTCAAATTCGGATTCTCCGGGTCTCGAAAGGTACGAGCAGTCCCAACATCAGCAAAGAGATCGTGCCGATTTCCAGGAGTACCCTTCTTCCAAGCCTTGGCCCAGCGCTCTCCATCCTCCACTTCATGAAATATGATCACCGTTGACATATCCATCCCTCCTTGTGGGAAATCCTCAAATACATCTGGAACGACAAAAACGGAGTTGCATTATCGTCGATTGATAGAGCCGGGCAACGTGCAGATTTCATTGCGCGACCTAGCGTTATTGTAACGAGGAATTGCTGCGATGGCGTGTGGCTTATCATGTGGCCAGGCCTCGTCGACGTCGAAAGCGAGGCCGTTTGCGCAGTCTTGCTGCACGCCTTTGCCATGCCCAAGAATGGTACCCACCCAACCGGCAGGTGCTCCGTACAGGAGGCGGCAAAACTACAACGATTGCGCGTACTTCGCCAACGCCATCAGCACTGGACCGAGCACTA
>JBJYXA010000458.1:0-11753 GCA_046259705.1 Caldilineaceae bacterium | reverse complement strand
CCAGGGTCGGCGGCGCCGGCAAGCTCGCCGCTTTCGGGGTCTATGCTGATGGCATGCACCAGCGCAAAACCGCCGTGGCTGTATGGGATGCGTACGGCCGGATGCTTGACGCGAATCTCCTCGCACACGTATTCCGGTATGCGCAGTTGACAGCGGATTGGACCGGTCTGGCAGTCGAAGCGGGGCGCGTGCACGGCCTCCTCAATGCGCATGCCAAAATCTAGCACGTTCAGAATCACTTGCAGGGTCGACGTGATAATGAAGGACGCGCCAGGGGCACCCAACACCAGCACGGGCCGCCCGTCCTCATACACAATCGTCGGCGCCATCCCCGTGGTTCGCCCCTTGCCCGGCTCGATTGAGTTTGGATGGCCCGGCAAGGGGTCGAAGTTGACCATGCTATCGTTGTACATGAAGCCCAAGCCGGGCGTGATCACACCGGACGACGAACCGAGCGAGTGGGTGAGGCTGACGCAATTGCCGAGGCTGTCGACCACTGTGACCTGGGTCGTGTGCGGCGGTTCCGTCGCGTGGAAGCCGGCGTCAATCGGTTTGCCTGCGTCGATATGGTCCGCCCAGAATGCCGCTCGCTCCTTGGAGATCATCCAGTCCACAGGGACCTGGTTGAACTCCGGGTCGGCCATGCTGCGGTTGCGGTCGGCAAAGGCGGCTTTCATGGCCATGGCAACCAGATAGACATAATCCGGCGAGTTGTGCTGCATAGACGCCAGGTCATAGCGTTCCAGAATGTTCAGGATGGCGAGCAGCGTAGGACCGCCATGGGGCGCGCCCGAGCTTGCGATGGTGTAGCCGCGATAGGTCCCCGTAACCAGATTGTCCTCACGCAGCCGGTAGTCATGCAGGTCCTGCGCCGTGACATAGGCTCCGTTGTCCGCCAAGTCGGACGCCATCCGCGCCGCCAACTCACCGTGGTAAAAGTCATCGGCGCCGGCGCCGGCCAAATGGTCCAGGGTCTTGGCGTAGTCCGGATTCCTGAGCAGGTCTCCTGTGGCGTAGGGCGATCCGTCCGGCTTCAGATAGATGCGCCGGGCCTCGCCGTTCATCATGATATAGTCGAGCATGGAGCACGCCTCCGCATAGGCAGCTTTTTTCGTCCAGCGGCCGGCCAGGTGCTGGTTGACCATAAAGCCTTCGCCGGCGATGCGCGCAGCCGGCGCAATGGCATCGGCCCACGAAATCGTGCCCCAGCGCTCCAGGATGGCCGCGATGCCCTTGATCCAGCCGGGCGTGCAGATGGACGTGTAGCCTGCATCGTTGACCTTGCCCTCCAAGAAGAAACCCCATCCGTCCGGATTGGGACCGAGATACCGCTCCTGCCACATGCCGGGCGTAACGCCCGCCCCGGCCAGCGCCGGCGCGTCGAGGCCGATGGGATCCGGCTGGCCGGCGAGATGCAGCGTAAGCAAAGCGTATCCTCCGATGCCGCACATCTGCGGAGAGACGATAGCCTGTACAAATGCGGTGGTGACGGCGGCATCCACGGCATTGCCACCGGCCATCAGAACTTTGGCTCCTTCTTCCACGGCAAATGGCTGCGGTGCAACGATCGCGCTGGGCATGGCGATAGGTCCTTTCTGTGTCGTCTACGCTGCGGTGGTGTGCAAGATCGGGCATGTCAGCCACGCCATGCCGGGTTCGGCAGGTCGTGGCGAGTTCCGAGTTCTATGATAAACGGGCAGACGCAGAATCGGCACTCGTGTGGTACGCGTTATGCGTTCACGACACTGAAAGAACACGCGTCCTGCCATGTCCGCTTCAAACGGAAATTGGCAGGACGCGTGCTTGTGAACGGCTAGATGGGGCGTAAGTCTCACGGGACTAAGCGCCTGCGTCTAGCTTCTCTCCAAAACCTTTCTGCGCTCCTCGTATTCTTCCTTGTCAATCTCTCCCTTGGCGTAGCGCGTATCCAGTATCTCCATCGGGGTCGGATGCTGTGCGCTCTGCGACTCCGCGGGAGGTACAGACCGCGTTCCGCTGCTACTGCCTGAATTGCGAAACAGATACACAACTCCGACGATGAGCGCTCCCAGGATCAGCAGCGAGAACAGCCCGCCGCCAAACAGCCCGTAACCGCCCATCACGTGATTCCAGCCCATCATGGTTTCCCATCTCCCTGCTATGTCAACGCTATCCGCTGCCAACCCGCGCCCGCCCGCATGCATAGACGCAGACAACCAGCACAGGCACCTATTTCAAGATACGCCCTGCGCACGGCCCGGTCGATGGACATATGTACAGCGGGGCGCTTACTCTTCGGATACAGATGCCTTGTCGCTCTGGTGTCGTCGCCGAATCGCCGGCTGCACAGCCCCAAAACGACCTGCGTCGAAATCTCATCGCTAGGCATGCTGCCGCTGTAGATAAAACAGGGCGGGCTCCGCCATCGCGCCCGCCCCACATCGCAGATTCATGTGCGGACAGCTTGTCCGCGTACGGCTAGCGCGCGTAGGCGCCGCCCATCATGGAGCCTGGCCGATGAAAGCCCCAGCCCATCCAGGAGCCGCCCCAGCCCATCATGCCACCGTGGCCATGTCCCATCCAGCCGCCATAGCCGTTACGGCCGAAGCCGTTGCGGCCGTAGCCGCCGTAGCCCCAGCCCATCATGCCGGGGAAGCCGCCCTCCATTGGGCAGTCCAAGTCCTCCTCATTCATCCATTCGATCATTTTGGCGGTCGTCTCGGGACCATGAACCTGAATCATGTGCTGGATCATCTCGCCCCATGTTCCCTGGTCTATCTGGTCCATCATGCCGAAGCCCGCGCCTTCGGATGGACTGTCATCCGTCGTTCCCGTTTGCGCCAGCGCGCTGCCGGCAAATAAGGCCAAGAGCAGTGCTGCCACGGCCATTACTGCTACGACCCGTCCAATTTCAGTTTTCATCTGAATAATCTCCTTCACATGCCGGTTTTTTGTTAGCCGGTGGCTGCCTGGGTCACCATCTGTTACGATACGATTGTCATGCGCAGATGTGTGGGAAATGTGAATCGAAAATGTGCGGATTGTTTACGACTCTGATCAGTGCCCTCGACGGTGGAGAAATCGCGTTCGAGGGCCACATGCGGGCAGTTTAGAAGAGAGGTGAACGGTATGGCTTCTATCACAACCACGGCCTATGCGCTACAGGCCCGTGTCGACACACCGTACGAACGCGCGATCGAGCAGATCGTCGCGGCTTTGAAGCAGGAAGGGTTCGGCATATTGACCGAGATCGACGTCAAGCAGACGATGAAACAGAAAATCGATGCCGATTTCCGCCGCTATGTGATTCTCGGCGCCTGCAATCCGAATCTAGCCTACCAGGCGCTGCAGAATGAACTGGAGATCGGACTGATTCTGCCCTGCAATGTCATCGTGTATGAGGACGGCGAGGGCAGCGTCATATCCATCGCCGACCCGGTTACCATGCTGCAGGTGGCCGGCAACCCCGAGACCGAACCGATCGCGTGTGACGCGCAGGAACGGCTAACACGCGCGCTGGAATCCGTAGCGGCCGGCTAGTTGCGGACGTATGTCAAAGACCATCGTCGTCGTCGAGGACGATCGCCAGATTCGCAAAGTCGTGGAGGGTTATCTCGAGAAAGCGGGTTATCGCGTCCTGTCTGCAGGCGACGGCAACTCAGGTCTGGATCTCGTACAGCGTGAGAAGCCGGCGCTCGTCGTGCTGGACCTAATGCTACCCGGTCTGGACGGTTGGGAGATTACGCGGCGCCTGCGCGCCAGCAGCGACCCCGCCCTGTCCGGCGTCTACCTCATCATGCTCACCGCACGCGTGGAAGAGACCGATCGCGTCGTAGGCCTTGAACTTGGCGCCGACGATTACATCACCAAACCGTTCAGTCCCCGCGAGCTCGTTGCCAGGGTGAGAGCAGCTATGCGCCGCCTAGAGGAGCCTAGCGGACCGTCCGCGGCCCAGGTACTGGAGCAAGGCGATCTGCGACTCGACCCGGTCTATCGCAGCGCTACCCTGGGCGGCCAGCCGCTGGACCTTACGTCCACCGAATTCGACCTGCTGCAGCACTTCATGTCGCATCCGGGTCGCCCATTTTCGCGCAATGAGCTGCTGGACATCACCCAGCCGGATGCGTTGGGCGATACGGCTGCATTCGAGCGCACCATCGACGTGCACGTCAAAAACCTTCGGCACAAGCTTGGCGACGCGGGGCGCGACAGCCGCTTCATCGAAACTGTGCAACGCGTGGGCTACCGGTTCGTTCCACAATGAATGAGAAGCGAGGGTCCGGCTGAAGGATGACCAATCGTCTTTGGGTCAAGCTCATGGGCGCCTTCGCACTCGTCATCGTCGTCGGCGTCATCGTCACCGTCGTATTGGCGCGCCAGGGCTCCGCCACCCAGTTCTCCCACTTCATGGTGGGCAATCAGATGGTGAGACCGGACGTATTGCAGGCGTCGCTTGCCGCGTACTACGATCAACACGACGGGTGGACGGGGATCGACACAGCCGTTCGCCAGGCGATATCGGCCTCGGCCTCGGGCGGCATGATGGGCGGTACGATGGGCAGCATGATGGGGATGTTTGGCAGCCGCATCCGTGTCGTCGACGCAGACGGAACTGTGATAGCCGATAGTGCGGGCCCTCCTGGCGGGAGTCTCGACCGATCGGCCGTCGCCGCCACATGGCCGATTACGGTGGACGGTGCGGTGGTGGGCTACCTCGTGATCGATGGGTCCACCATGTCGACACCCGCCGTCGAGGGCGGTGACCTCTTGGCGTCGGTAACGCGCGCCGTTGTGTCTGCGGCGCTGGTGGCTGCCCTCGTCGCGCTTGTACTGGGCGGGATTCTCGTACGCCAGATTACCCGGCCCCTGGAACAGTTGAGTCGAGCTTCGCATCAGGTCGCTGCCGGCGACCTCACGGCACGGGTACCTGTTCATGGCAACGACGAGATCGGACAGCTGGCCGGCACGTTCAATCAGATGGCGGCCTCCCTGCAGTCCCAGGAATTGCTTCGCCGCCAGATGGTCGCAGACATCGCGCATGAACTGCGAACGCCGCTGGCAGGCATCCAGGGCACCATAGAAGCGCTGCAGGACGGCGTATTCGAACTGACTCCGGATGGGTTGGAACCTGTCCACGAGCAGGTCATGCTGCTCAATCGCCTGGTCGCGGATCTTCGCACCTTGTCACAGTCCGAGGAAGGGAACCTAGCCCTGAATCTGGCGCCGGTCGATCCGGTCGAACTGGCGCAACGCCTCATAGAACTGTTCCTGGCGCAGGCGGCTTCGCACGAAGTAGCCTTGCGGCTCGATGCTCCCCGCGCCACGCCCTCTGTGTTGGCTGACGAACAAAGGCTCGACCAAATATTGGGAAACCTGCTTGGCAACGCGCTTCGCCATACACCGGCGGGCGGTAGCGTCACCGTGCAGGTACACTCGCTGGATGGCGCGGTACGCATCGGCGTCGTGGACACCGGTGACGGCATCGCGCCAGACGACCTGGCGCGCGTCTTCGATCGCTTCTATCGTCCGGATAGCTCTCGGAGCCGCCGGAGCGGCGGCAGCGGTCTTGGACTGGCCATCGCACGGCGCTTGGTGGAAGCGCACCATGGGAGAATTTGGGTGGAGAGCCCGCCCTCCGGCCAGGACCGAGGAAGCGCATTCTACGTAGAGCTGCGCGCAATGTCCTAGCGGGCGCCACCGGGCCCAGCGCATTGCGGCCCAAGGCGATCGGCATTCACGAGCACGCGCGCTGCTGGTCGACGCTTGCTGGACGGACACCGGCTGGAGATGCACAGCATCCGCCCAACATCGAGCGTTCTGCACGAAGCGGACGCGCCGCCGAGTCTTCGCGTAGCACTAATCGGTATGGCTGGCGAAGACCTCTGTTCTGCCGTTCTTGTCGAACGCAATCACGTCGAACGGTTCATCCGGATAGCCCTCGACCTCCATGCCGGGGGATCCGACCGGCATGCCCGGTACGGCAAGGCCGACAATATCCGGTCGCTCCTGCAGGAGCCGTTCGACATCTTCCGCGGGCACATGACCTTCGATTACATAGCCATCGACGATGGCTGTGTGGCAGGACTGGAGTTCCGTGGGGACATGGTTTTTCAGCTTGATCTGGCCGAGATTCGATACCGGCTCAGATGTCACCGCAAAGCCATTGTCCTCCATATACTCAGTCCATTCGCCACAGCAACCTCAGGTGGGCGGCTTGTACACCGTTACTTGCGGCAGGCCGTCTTCGACCGGCTGCGACGATGACGGCGCACCGCACGCAGACAGGAGAAGAACGACCAGCACTCCTGCAAACATCATTCGTACCATCACTACTCCTTAGCCTATTAGCAGCCTCAAACGCCACGACAGGCGAGCTGCCAGCGTGCCTGCACCCAGCTGGCATTCCTATTCACGAATTGTTCCTGCGCTCGGCAATTCTACCATAGTCCAAACAACTCCGCGACGACAAAGGTTCCTGCGGATATCAAGCGCCAGCCGGTCTCATGGCGCGGCCGCGTAACAACTGGAATGCATCAATTCTGGAAGGGCAACGATTCAGACCGGCGCGGCCTTGTACCGATCCGGGTTGGAGGCCGGCGCCGTCATTTCGTTGCGTGAGACACGTTTGCCCGGTTGTGAGACAATATGACCGGCGCAAGTGCAAGTCGCAGAGGCCACGCAGGTAATTTCGCCGGTTGTAGGAGTCTCGTACCCGGCTATAATATGGCGATTCCTATACACCCAAGTGATCAGGGCCTGATTGCTTGCCTGGATATCAGCGACCATGGTGTGCTTACCTTCCTACGGGAATGGACAAGCGGTCGCTATTTGACGGAGGTGGATCGTGAAGATCAGACTATGGGGCACGCGTGGTTCGATGGCGACGCCAATCGAACCACCGGCAATCGAAGAAAAGATCTGCCAGGCGATCCTTGCTTTACCCAAACATTTCGATACACGCGACGCGGACGCCGTACGCAATTTCGTAAGCGAGTTGCCCGTGTTATTGCGAGGAACCGCGGGCGGCAACACATCGTGCGTGGAAATTCAGTCCGCCGGAGAGACTTTCATCGTCGATTCGGGCACGGGCATCCGCAACCTGGGCCTGGAGCTGGCAAAGGGTCCCTGTGGCCGCGGCGAAGGCAGACTGCACATCTTTATCAGCCACTTGCACTGGGACCACATCCAAGGCTTCACGCTCTTCCTCCCTGCCTTCATCGCAGGCAATCACATCACCTTCTACAGCGTCCACAACCTTGAATGGGCCTTGACCGAACAGCAAAGATACCCATGGTTTCCAGTCTCCTTTACGGCGGAACAGGCGGAACAGGCGCTCGCACAGTTGGACGGCGAACAGCGGCGGCGCTACGGGCCCATTCCTTACATGCTGGCGGACCGTGACTTTGTTCGCTTGAAGCCTGGCGAGTCGACTCGGGTGGGACCGGTTACGGTCAACACCATACGCAACCACCATCCGGGCGATTCCTATAGCTATCGCTTTGAGGACCAATCCAGCGTTTTCGTCTACGCCAGCGACTCGGAATACAAGGACTTGGACGATAGCGTGCTCAAGGACCACATCCACTTCTTCCGTGGCGCGGACGCCTTACTCTTCGATGCCCAATACGGGCTACGCGAATCTTGGGAGAGCAAGGCTGATTACGGCCATAGTTCGGCCATGATCGGCGTCGACCTTGCGCGCCGCGCCGGGGTAAAGAGGCTACTCCTCACGCATCATGAACCCACCCACTCTGACGTCGAGCTCACCAGCATCCTGAATACGGCGATTGCCTATCAAAGCCAGGACCCGACGTTACCCTACTGTGAGATCCGGACGGCCTATGAGGGACTTGAACTGGACCTTGCCCCACCGGAAGCTATCCACGCACATCTGGATGCAGACAAGGAGACGACGATTCTGTCGGCGGGTGGAACGTTCGATATGGCGGGAGCCGAGCAAGTATGGGAGCGGTTGTCTGGGTCCGATGCAGCGGATGACCCGGTCGGATCCGTGCTGGATATGTCGCAGGTCGAGCGAATGACGACGGCGAGCCTGAAGGCTCTGGTCACGGCGGCCGGGGCTGACGATGGCGCGCTGGTGCTGGCAGCGCCCTCCACAGAGGTGCAACGTGTGATCGAACTGGCGGGTTATGGCGACTTCTTCGCTATCTACCCCACAGTCGCCGAGGCCGTGCAGGCCGTCAAAGCCAGAAAGGCGCTCGGCCTGCCCGGACAGGTGATCGACGGCCACTATCAGATCGTCGATATGCTGGGCAGAGATTCATTTAGCACGGTTCTGCGCGTCACGGAGAGCCGGTCGGGACAGGACCTTGCACTGCGGGTCATACGGCCGGCGTTCAGCCGGGAATCCGTCGAGAACCTTATGGCCTATGGCGAACGGCTGCGAAAGCTCGACCATGACCATATTGCGGCGGTCCACGGCTGTGGCATCAGTGAGGACGATGCTTATGTGTATGTCGCCGAGGAATTCCTGCTTGGAGAACCGCTCAGCAACGTGCTGAGCGAGGACGCAAGACCGCTCACGCAACAAGCGACCTATACTTTGGCGCTGGCATTGATCAGCGCTCTGGAGCACGCACACGCCCGGGGCGTGTTACACGGAAATCTGAATCCGTCCGATATCTGGATGGAGGAGACAGGGCCCAAGATCAGCGGCTTTGGTCTGGCCAGACTTCGGGAAGGTCGGAACCTGTTGCAGACGCCTGGGCCTGTGGCTGAACCCCGGTATCTTTCGCCCGAGCAGATCTACGGTCTTCCTCTCGACGCCAGGGTTGATCTCTATGCGCTGGGCACGATTCTCTACGAGTTGACCACAGGGCGAACTCCGTTCGTGGGCAATGCATCCGACGTGATGCGGGGCCATCTCGATGAGCCGCCGGCCCCGCTACGCGAGTTGGCACCCGAGGTTTCACGTTCCTTCGAGCACTTCGTCTTGAAGCTCCTGGCTAAGAACCCCAACGATCGCTACCGGAGTGCATCGCAGGCGCGACGGGTGCTCTCGGCACTTGTCTCCGGAGTCGATGGGGGCGAAGACCCATCCAGCCTGCGGCTCGTCGGTCGTGATGACCAGCTTGCCAAGCTACAGCAGTATTGGACGGAAGCAAATGACGGGAAGGGTCGCCTCGTGTTCATCTCAGGCGAGTCCGGCATCGGCAAGACAAGCCTTGCCCTTCAGGCGGCGATAGAGAGTGGCGCACCGCTTGTACTACTAGGGGAAAACGTCGAGACCGAGCGCGGCCTGCCGTTCAGGCCTTTCTCTGAGGCGCTGCAGCGTTACCTGGACACCGTACCGCCGGAGTTGCTCGATCGGCAAGCCATACAGCTCATCTCGAGGTTCTCTCGCCTGGTTCCCGAAGTCGCGCGGACGGTCCCTGACCTGCCGGAACCCCCGCCCCTGGAACCACAAGAAGAGCAACTGCGGCTGATATCAAGCGTGGTGCGTTTCATCGAACTGGCGACGAGTTCGCGGCCATGGGTGCTGATACTCGACGATTTTCAGTGGGCAGATAGCGGCAGCATGGAGTTGCTGCGACTACTGGGCCGTCGCCTGCACACCATGCCGCTGTTGGTGATGTGTGCCTATCGCGACAGCGAGATCGACAGCCGGCACCCGATTCAGTCCGTGCTGCGTGATTTCGGCGAGGACACAGCCTATCATCATATCGAGTTGGAGCGGCTGAGTCGAGACTCCGTCAAGCAGATGTTGGTGAACCTGTGGACCGAAGCAGTACCGGAATCTCTTGTCGACGCCATTTGTAGGCAAGCGGACGGGAATCCGCTGTACGTCGAAGAGGTGGTTAAGGGACTGAGGGAGGATGGACTGGTCGCCGAGCGTAACGGGGTGTGGAGTTTCCCGGAGGACGACAGCGTGCGACTCCCGAGCACAGTGTACGAGGCCGTAGAGCGCCGCATCCACTATATGTACCCGGAAGCACGCGACGTGCTGTCACAGGCCGCTGTTCTTGGACAAGCGTTTCGCCTCGACGACCTGGTTGCCATGAGTCGCCTTCCCGAGTTCGACGTACTCGATTACCTGGATATGGCGCTCGAGCATCAATTGATCCATGAGGACGCCGGCGGTGAACACATTCGCTTTCGTCACGTGGAGATTCACCGCGTAATTTGCGCAGACCTGGGCTCGCTGCGCCGGCGCCGGCTGCACATGCGCGCCGGCGAGGCCATTCTGGCTCGATCCGCAGCAGACCCGGAGGCCGAGGCCGGCGCCCTGGCCCATCATTTCGACGAGGCCGGCGACTACGAACGAGCCATAAAGTACCTGCTCCCTGCGGCTCGCCAGTCTCAGGAGTCGTACGAAAACGACACGGCCCTAGACCGGTATAAACGCGCGCTCGAGATCCTTGACAGGATAGAGGAGATGGATCCGGCCTATCGCCGGCAGCGAATGCATGTACTTCGTTCGATGGGCAACGTGCAGAAGCTGATAGGTAAGGTTGGAGAGGCCCATGCGTCGTATCAAACGGCGATCGAGCTAGCCGACGAGTTGGGCGATGAGTCCTTCCGCGCCTGGTGCCAGGTCGATCTGGCAGATTTGCTCACCAGACAGAGTCGTTTTGATGAGTCGGTGGGACTGCTGGACGATGCCCTTCTGCGCTTTGACCGTCTGGGGGAATCCGAAGGTATCGCAGCGGCGCTCCAATATCGTGGCGACGCTCGCGGCGTACAAGGCGACAACGCTGCTGCACGGGCCGACTATGTGCAAAGCCTTGAACTACGCGAGACCAACGGCGATCTATTGGGAGCGGCACACCTATACAATAATCTTGGCATCATTGCGAACCGAACAGGCAACTATGATGAGGCCCAATCGCTCTTCGAGCGCGGGCTGGCTGTGCACCGGCAATTGAATAACGACAGAGAGCGGGCCCGACTCTTGAACAATCTGGGTAACCTCCTGCTGGTACAGAAAAGGGTTGACGAAGCTCGAGAGTTGATCGACGAAGCGGCCGCTATTCTGCGTGAGGTAGGCGATATCTGGACCCTAGCCGTCAGTCTCCATTCGTTAGGACAGGTTCTGGCTACCCAAGGCGATCAAGCCAATGCTGAACTGCGTTTCTGCGAAAGCCTTGAGATGTATCGGGATCTCGGCGATCAAGCCATGATTGCACGGGTGCTGGAAGACTACGCCAAGCTCGATATCTCGTTGGGACGCTACGCAGAGGGCCTTGCACTGATCGGCGCGGCTCAAGGTATTCGTCAGGAAACGAATGTGGTTGCCGGCGACCGTGAAAAAATCGCCCTGGACACGGCGTTGAGCACAGCCGAGAGTGCCGTCGGCGCTGCGGCCGTTGACGAGGCAATTGCCCTGGGTCGCAGCAAATCCGTCGCAGATGTCGTCGATTCGTTACTGCGCAAGGTATGCGCAAGTTCGCCAAACCCGTGAACCTCTGCGTCCGGTTTTTCTCATAACTATTCCCATCTCCAATCGCTGACATAGCGCACAATCGTTGTTGGCTTCGCTGCCGGGTGGGCGTATGCGTTTCGATGGCGCACTTTCACGTCCGACGGCCCGCGCCCGCTCCGCACGAGGGCGTGCGGGCTGAACGAGTCATCACATACGTCCAGTAGGCACGCCTCGTGCCGGGTTCGCCCGCGCCCAGTCCGCACGAGGGCGTGCGGGCTGAACGGAAAGATGCGCCAACACCTCCGTCCAGTAGGCACGCCATTTGCCGGGTCTGCACGCGCCCGGGTCCGCACGAGGGCGTGCGGGCTGAACAGGAAGGGACACGTCATTA
>JBJYXA010000457.1:0-2217 GCA_046259705.1 Caldilineaceae bacterium | reverse complement strand
CGCGAGCGGCATGAGAGTTACTCTCAGTTGGTCTGGCGCAAGTTCCTCAAGAGCCGGGCCGCTATCTTCGGCGGCCTGATCGTGCTGGCGCTCGGCATGTTGGCGATCTTCGCGCCGTTCTTCTCGTTCTATCCGCTGGACCGACTGGACCTAGAGTCCACGTTCGTGCCGCCCCAGCGGTTGCGCTATTTCGACGAGGACGGCGGGTTTCACTTGCGTCCCTTTGTTTACGGTTGGAAGCTGGAATACGATTCAAAAACCTTCGAACCCTTGTGGGATCCCGATACAAGCCAAATATTCCCCGTCCGCCTGTTTGTCCACGGGTGGGAGTACAGAGTCTTTGGAGTGATTCCGGCCAACATTCATCTCTTCGGTGTAGATGAAGGCGGGACTATCTATCTGATGGGCACTGACAAATTCGGCCGCGATCTCTGGGGGAAATCGTGCCAGGCTGGCCGCATTTCGCTCACAATGAGCCTTTTCGGCACCTTGATCAGCGTTGCCATTGGTTCAGTCGTCGGTGTGACCTCGGGATATTATGGAGGCATTATCGACAATATTATGCAGCGATTCGTGGAATTCGTGAACGCGTTCCCCCAGCTTCCCCTGTGGATGTCGCTGGCCGCCATTATCCCCAATACATGGGATTCATTCCGTGTTTTCATCGTCATGTCGATGATCTTTGCCTTGCTGTCCTGGACAGTGCTTGCGCGCGAGGTGCGCGGAAAGGTCCTAGCCTATCGCGGGACGGATTTCGTGCTCGCGGCCAAAGAGATGGGCGCAAGCGATGCGCGCATCATCTTCAAACACCTCTATCCGAATACGATCAGCCATGTCATCGTCGTGCTCACGTTGACTATTCCCGGCATCATCCTGGCCGAGGCATTTCTCAGTTTTCTCGGTATCGGCATCCAAGAGCCGCTGGTTAGCTGGGGCCTCTTGATGAAGAACGCGCAGAACCTGCAGACACTGGGCGAATATCCATGGATGATGACGCCCGTATTCTTCATCATCGGCGCGGTGCTTGGCTTCAACTTTCTAGGTGACGGACTGCGGGACGCCGCCGATCCGTATTCCGGTGAGTAATCGATCTGTCGAGGTTGGAGTCTTGCGTATGAGACTAACGACAAGAGTGTTCTGGGTTGTGGGGCTGGTACTGCCGGCCCTGGTGGCGATGACGGTGATCGTGTGGGCCGAAGAAAAGGTCGGCCCGACCACGGTAACAGGTGTGGTGCGAAACGCAGACGGCCCCATAGCCGGGGCCCATGTTCGCGTACGGGCTACCGATAACATGGCGCTGAGTGATGCAAACGGCGTCTTCAAGATCAGCCTGGCCGATGCTACGCAGCCGGTCACGCTCACGGCTTGGGCGCCTGGTCACTTTATTGGAGCCGTACAGGGCGTGGCTACCGGAGAGCAGCCAACCATCACTATCCAGCGGCACTACACCACTGACAATCTCGAATACGATTGGTTTGAGGTAGAAGGAGCAGAGGGTTCGGCTGCCTGCGGCCTGTGCCATACCGGCGTGGGAGAATGGGAGGCCGACGCACATGGTCAAGCCGGCGTGAATCCTCGGTTTCTGACCATGTACGCGGGTACGGATGTCGAAGGCAACCAGAGCGCCCAGACGGCAATGGACTATCTCGGCAATATGCTGCCGCGTGACGATAGCCTGCCCTACTATGGACCCGGTTTCAAGCTGGATTATCCGAACCGGGCCGGTAACTGTGCTTCGTGCCACACCCCCATGGCGTCGAAGATCGACAATACAACTAACTGTGGATGGTCAGGTTGCCATACCTCCGTTACGTCTGAGTATTCGGCCCAGGTGCCGGACGGCGTAAGCCCGTTATATTTGACTGGAGATGCCGCTGAGGGTATCGGTTGCGATTTCTGTCACAAGATCGCAGACGTCGTGCTGGACGAGGAGACGATGCTGCCGTTGCCGGACATGCCGGGCATAATGTCCCTGCGACTGCACCGGCCGTCAGAAGGTCAGGATATCTTCTTCGGCACCTTGGACGATGTGCCCGGAAAAGACGTCTACCTGCCACTGCAAGCGGAAAGCGCATTCTGTGCCGCGTGTCATCACGGCGTCTTTGGCGGCGTGGTCGGCGTTGGCCAAGTCACGGGCGGCACCGTTATCTACAATTCGTACGGCGAATGGCTCGACAGTCCATACAGCGATCCCGAGACGGGGCAGACTTGCCAGGA
>JBJYXA010000456.1:0-2994 GCA_046259705.1 Caldilineaceae bacterium | reverse complement strand
TCACGGCGCGCCGCTATGACTTAGGGCGAGTTGGCCGCTATAAGCTCAACCGCCGCCTTTCGCTGGACACGCCGTTGGAGACGCGAACGCTCACCAACAACGACCTGGTGGCCGTAATCAGTCGCATTATCGACATCAATAACGGCCGGGCGCGGCCGGATGATATCGACCACCTGGGCAATCGCCGCGTCAAAACCGTAGGCGAGTTGATCCAGAATCAGTTGCGCATCGGCCTACTTCGCATGGAGCGCGTTGTCCGTGAACGCATGTCTATCCGTGATCCAGAGCAGGTGACTCCTCTGGGCTTGATCAATATCCGTCCGGTGGTCGCCGCCACGCGCGAGTTCTTTGGTGGCAGCCAGCTCAGCCAGTTCATGGATCAGACCAACCCGCTTGCGGAACTGACCCACAAACGCAGGCTGAGTGCCCTGGGACCTGGCGGCCTGCGGCGCGAACGTGCTGGATTCGACGTGCGTGACGTGCACTTCAGTCACTACGGCCGTATCTGCCCCATCGAGACGCCGGAAGGCCCGAACATTGGGCTGATTGGTGTGCTGGCCAGTTATGGTCGTGTCAATGAATTCGGCTTCATCGAGACGCCGTATCGACATGTATACACAACAGCACCTGCAACTGTGGAAGCTTTGACCGGCCGCCTGCTCGCTGATGATGTGACCAATCCCGATACCGGAAAGGTGATCGCAGAGAAGGGAACCGTCGTCGACGAAAAGGCAGCGAAGGAGATCGCCGCGGCCTACGCGAACGGAGCAGACGGCGCATCGAATGGCGATAGCAGGACTTGGCCCATCAAGGTCAAGCCTTACGCCAGTCGCGACGTGGATTTCCTAACCGCTGACGAGGATGAGGAATCGTCCATTGCCCAGGCTTCGTCGCAGCTCAACGCTTTGGGTGAATTCCAAAACCCGCGCCCGTCGGCGCGACGTGCAGAATCGTTCATGTTTGAGCGCCCCGAGCAGATTCGCTATATGGACGTTTCGCCTAAGCAAATTGTCGGCGTATCCGCCGCTCTGATTCCGTTTCTGGAGCACGACGACGCCAACCGAGCGCTCATGGGTTCGAACATGCAGCGCCAGGCCGTGCCGTTGGTCGTTCCCGATGCACCCATCGTTGGCACTGGCATGGAATACCAGGCCGCTATCGACTCGGGTCAGGTCCTCGTTGCGCGAGAGGCGGGCGAAGTCATTAGCGTTACCGGTTCCGAAATAGTGGTGCAGGAAGATGACGGCGACCGCCGCGTCTATCACCTGCGCAAATACAATCGAAGCAACCAGAGTACCTGCATCGACCAACGCCCAGTTGTGTACAAGGGTGATCGTGTGCAAAAGGATTCGGTACTGGCCGACAGCTCCAGTACCGAAGGCGGCGAGCTGGCCCTGGGCCAGAACGTTGTCGTCGCGTACATGAGTTGGGAAGGCGGCAACTTTGAGGATGCCATCCTCGTGAGCGAGCGACTGGTACAGAATGATAAGTATACGTCTTTCCACATCGAGAAGCACGAGATCGAAGCCCGCGAGACGAAGCTTGGGTCCGAAGAGATAACGCGCGACATCCCGAACGTCGGCGAAGATGCGCTCAAGGACCTTGACGAAGAGGGCATCATTCGTATCGGCGCCGAGGTGAATCCTGGCGATATCCTCGTCGGTAAGATCACGCCCAAGGGCGAGACTGAGCTGACGCCGGAAGAGAAGCTACTGCGCGCCATCTTTGGCGAGAAAGCCCGCGAGGTGAAAGACAGCTCGCTTCGTCTGCCGCACGGTGAACGGGGCAAGGTTGTCTCCATCAGCGTCTTCGACCGAGACGAGCATCGTGACCTGGCGGCCGGCGTCGAGAAAATCGTGCGCGTTAGTGTGGCGCAACGACGTCGCCTGACGGAAGGCGACAAAATGGCCGGACGTCACGGAAACAAAGGCGTGATTTCTCAGGTAGTACCCGTCGAGGATATGCCATTCCTGGACGATGGTACGCCCGTTGACATCATCTTGAACCCGCTCGGCGTCCCCGGCCGTATGAACATCGGCCAGATCTTGGAGGCTCACCTGGGGTGGGCTGCCAAGCAACTTGAGTTTATGGCCGAGACTCCGGTCTTTGACGGGGCGAAGGAAGAGGAAATCGAAGCGGAACTGGTACGCGCGTGGTTGGTCGACCGTGCTTGGCAGGACGCCGCCGATCATGCTTGGGACCTTGTGCAGGAAGAAGGGTATCCGACAGAAGAGTTGCAGGACGATGATGATGTGCGCATGCTCTACCTGGAGGCGTGGCTTGGCCCGCTAGGTTACGATATAGATCGCCTGGCGCGCGAATCTACGTATGCCCGTCATTCGTGCCTGCGTGAATGGCTGCGCGAGCGCGGTTACGATCCCGAGCAGATCTTCCCGGATTCGTACTCGTCTCGCCGAACTAGCCACGAATCCAATCAGGCGGCCATCGACGCCGCTCTGCGCGAGTGGATGTTGTTCAGAGAGGGCGATCCCGGTGACCTGACCGGCGCCGAGCTTGCGGAGGCCGCCGCAAAGTGGAGCTATGAGATCGGTTGGCCGCTGCCGAATTCCGGTAAGCAACGCCTGTACGATGGTAAGACCGGCGAGGCTTACGATTCCGCAGTGACCGTCGGCGTCGTGCAGATGCTTAAGCTCCACCACTTGGTTGAGGACAAGGTGCACGCCCGCAGCACGGGCCCGTACAGCCTCGTGACACAGCAACCGTTGGGCGGTAAGGCACAGTTCGGCGGCCAGCGCTTTGGCGAGATGGAAGTATGGGCGCTGGAGGCTTACGGCGCGGCCTACACGCTGCAGGAAATGCTTACTGTCAAATCCGACGACGTGAGCGGCCGTGTGAAGACCTACGAGTCCATCGTGAAGGGCGAACCGATTCATAGCCCTGGCGTGCCTGAGAGCTTCCGGGTACTTGTGAAAGAGCTGCAGAGCCTGGCGCTATCTGTCGAGGTGATCAACGAGAAGAACGAAGTGATCCAGT
>JBJYXA010000455.1:20691-32804 GCA_046259705.1 Caldilineaceae bacterium | reverse complement strand
GGCGGGTACATGGTATCCGCATAGTAGGGCAGATGCCCGCTGCGCAGGAAGAGGTCCTCTTTGCTCACATGGGGCGTCCGCACTCGATCATAGCCGGCTTCGGTCTCCATCTCTTTGGCGAGCTGCTCCAGCTCATCGATCATAATGCCGCCATTCGGCAGCCAAAGCGGCAGGCCCGGCCCAACTTCATCGTCGAAGATGAAGATGTCCAGGTCGCGACCGATCTTACGATGGTCCCGCTTCTTAGCCTCTTCCAGCAATTGCAGATATTCGTTCAACTCCTTGCGGTTGTTCCAAGCCGTGCCGTAGATCCGCTGCAACATGGGGTTAGCCTCGTCGCCGCGCCAATACGCGCCGGCTACGGACATCAGCTTAAACGAGTCGGCCGGGATCTGGCCGGTATTCTCCACGTGCGGGCCGCGACACAGGTCCTCGAAGGTATCCTGCTTGTAGGTGCTGATCACCGTGGCGGGCGCATCCTCGTTGCCGTACTCGTCGGCGTTGCCTTCGGCTAGACCTTGGATCAGCTCCAGCTTGTAGGGCTGGTTCTTGAACAGCTCGCGCGCCTCATCCGCAGTCACTTCCCGATAATGGAATTCATGCTTGCCGGCGATGATTTGGCGCATACGTTTTTGGATCTGCTCCAGGTCATCGGGCGTGAAGGTGCGCGGCTTACCGTCGTCATCGGTACCCAGGTCGAAATCGTAGTAGAATCCGGTGTCGATCGGGGGGCCGATCGCGATCTTGGCGTCGGGATAGATCTCGAGCACAGCCTCGGCCATGACGTGCGCCGCGCTGTGCCGTATGCGATAGAGTCGATCCGCTGCTGCTTGCTCTGAGTCACCCATGACAAACTCTCCTTTTCCTGCTCGACTACCGACTACTTCAAACTTCGACGGTCCGGAATGCCTCTGTGATTACGCGTCTGATAACGCCGGCTGCGATCTCTGTGCAAGCCAACGCCTATGCGCAGTCGAACGTCTATGCGTGGGCGTTCGACTGCGGGCTGATGTCGCCGGCCAACCACGCTGCAGCCCACCAGGTCAGCAGCACCAGATGGCGCATGCCGCGCCCAAGTGGTTCGGTGGAGATCCACTCCTCCAGCCGGTGGGCATTGCTGCCCTCGGTGACGCCGACGCACACGGCGGGAATCCCGCGACTCAGCGGGATGTTCGCGTCCGTGCTGCTCATGCGACGCTCCGGTTCGGTCTTGCAGCCGACGTCGACCAAAGCGCGCAGCGCGGCCTGCGTCAGGGGATGGTCTGCGGGAATGCCGCCTGATGGCCGATCCCCTATCTGCTCAACTTCCACGGTCACGCCACGCCGCTGCCAGGTCACGGTCTGATATTCCTCTACGATGGCGAGAACCTTGGCAATGGCGCCCGCCAGCGTGTCCTGGTCTTCGCTGCGCAGATCAAGCTCCAGCATGGCATCTTGGGCGATCGTGTTGATGGACCGTCCCCCTTCCATGCGGCCAATGTTGAAGGTCGTGCGCGGCGATTCCGGCACGTCCATGCGCACGATGTCGGCGGCAAGCAGGGCGAGCGTGTGGACAGCGCTGGCGGTCCCAAAATCGCTCCAACTGTGGCCACCGGGTGCATTGCAGCGGATGCGATAGCGGCGTGAACCGAGCGCCGAGTGCACGACGCGCCCAAGGCCCATTCCTTCGATGACAATGGCCGCACCCATAACGGGCGCCAGTCTATCCGTAGCAGCACGTATCCCGCGCAGGTCCCCGAGGCCCTCTTCGCCGGAATTGGCAACCAGCCAGATATCCACGGGCGGTTCTGGCAGCTTCTTCAGCGTCTCGGCCAGCAACAGGAGCGCGGCGACGCCGGCGGAATTGTCGCCGATGCCCGGGCCATATATCCTCCCCACTTCCGCATCACGGCGTACCGTCAAGTCCGTTGTCGCGGGGAAGACCGTATCGGTATGGGCGGTGACGACGAGAGCCGGGGACGGATCGCGGCCGCGGATACGGGCATATACGTTGAACAGCCCATCCTGTTCGACATCGTCCAGTTTCAAACGCTTCAGTTCTCGCTCCACCCAACTAGCGCGCACCGCCTCGGCGCCGGTCGGCGCGGGAACCTGCTGCACCTGTACGGCCATGTCGGCAATGCGCCAAACCTCGTCCAACCAGCGACTGGCTGCGTCGAGCACATCGGGATACGCGGCGAGATCAGCGATCATATCAACGGTCCCTCTCGTTTACAGGCATGCCCAGCGTGCGTCAGCGTAATGCCGGGCTATCCTGCGGCGTTAAACAAACAAAAAAACTTCGCCCCTCATGGGACGAAGTTCGACTTCGTGGTTCCACCCATGTTGCCACGCGCTCGCCTCGAGACGAGGACGCGACCACTTGTGGGGCCGATAACGGAGGCCATCCGGAACGACATACTTTCCCGGCAAATCCTCGTGCACGATGCCCTGTACACAAGGGGCCGGTGTTCCGCCGTTCACTCCCAGGTGGTTTGCCAGACTCGCCGTGCGGTGGCTTTCAGCCGGTGGCCGCCGCTCTCTGAACGGACGTTGGTTGCCTGTGCGTGTCCTGGTCGACGCGTTAGGACAATTTTATCTTGTGTGGGAGATACTGGACTTGAACCAGTGACCTCTACGATGTCAACGTAGCGCTCTAGCCAGCTGAGCTAATCCCCCGAACCGATATAGGATACCATGTGGCGAAGCGGCCCGTCAAATAACGCAGCAGTTTTAGGATTTCATGTACACGGCCATGCAGGAGCGCTGGCCGATCCTAGACTCGTCGTGAGGCCACAACAGCATCACGATTGGCTACGCCCCGATGTGCCAGATGTGCAGCCGGATCTAAATATTCAGCTTGGACAGCTCAGTTCGGAAAAATGTATCCGGTCGAACCCATCCCCATGCGTTCGACTTCTTTCTGCGTTGCGACCATATGCCGAATCAACATAGTCTCCAAGGAAAGCAGAAACCGCTCTCGGTCCAAGATCTCCGGGATACCCGGGATCTCCAGCAGACGCTGCTTTTCTTCGTTACTTACCTGCAGCGCAATGGCCACCAAGATCGAGAGAGCCTTGGGATCGTCGGGGAGACGGTCGAGGCGCAACCGGGTGTTGCTCGCGTCGCTAAGCAGGTCCACATATTCCAGCACCTTGGGTCGCACCTGGCGAGCCATTTGCTCAGCGAGGCGCGTGCTCGCATTGACCATTGGAAATGCGCAAGTCGTGCCGGTCAAGACCGGCCGCCCATGGTCCAGTTCCTGGATGCGAAAGCGGTGCGTGCCCGCAATCGTGATATCCATGCGGCCGTCGGGCAAGTGGTTCACTTTGGAGATGCGCGCTGCAGTACCCACCGTATACGGCTTGGCGTGGCTGCCGGCTTCGCTGCCTTCCTCGATGAGCACCACGCCAAATTGGCACTGATTGTCCACGCAGTGATTCACCATTTTCAGGTAACGCGGCTCAAATATGTGCAGCGGCATGACCATGCCAGGAAACAAGACGGTTTCAAGCGGGAAGAGCGGCATGTTTGTCGTCATTGCGTCTTGTACACCTCGCCCGTCTCCACTGCTCGATACCGGTTTCGAATCATCTTGCGTTTTCAACTTGGTTACTCCCAATGCGTTCTGGATGAACGCAACATATGCGTTCCCTGATCACTCTTCCCCGGATTCGCCGTCCTCAGCATATGCGCTGTCGCCGTTGGTCTTCATGAATTCGCGCATCACGGTGGTGGCATATGCGCCCTTGGGCAAACTGAAGCTCAAGCGCACGCCATCATCATCACCGGAGACCGTTAGATTGTCCACCAGCAGCCGCCCCAAACGACGTGTACCGGATACCCGGGCCTTCTTGAAATCCGCGATGGAAACAGACGCCTTCTCCAGGATCTCTGCTTCCAGTTCACCGCTTATGCCTTCGGCCGCCCACATCTTTGGACCAAAAATCGGCGCCGTAAAGCTAATTTCGTGGGCAAGATAGCGGTCGTGCTCTGCATCAATGTCTTTTACGACAAACATGCCACCTGTGTCGTACTTCTTGGCCACGTCGCCGACCAACAGAGTGTCAAAGAGCTTTCTGCGCATACGTTCGGCGAGATACTCGTTGCAGAGATAGCTCTGCACGCTGCCGACCAGGAACTGTCGCAGCCATCTATCCCGCTGCCGCAGGGAGCCATCCAGGATACCCAGGCCCTGCCGGACATTTCCGCCGCTCTGTCCAAAACGCTGCGAGCCGAAATAGTTGGGCACTCCGCGCTGCAGCAACGTCTGTTGAATCGCACTACAGCGAGCCAGGCATTCGTCGATGGCGCATTCGAGTTGACTGACCACTATCGAGAAACGATTGCCCAGAAGATGGCCCGTCTTGAGCTTATTGGTATGAAAACGCGCCCAATTGACCTCAACAGGAAGCGCAGCCTCAACCTTTGCGCCTGCGTCGGCTGCGAAACCAGCGCCCTGGCGGCCCACTGCCAGACTGAATGTCTGTGACGTTCGGGCGTATTTATCCTTTAGGCCGGCGAACCCAACCTGAGATCGTTCGATGCCGAAAAGCCGCGCCAGGTCCGCCTGTACGTCCTTGGTCGTCTGCCCTATCCTAGTGACGTTAATGTAAAGATGCTCGCCTTCGCCTGACGCCTCGTACAGTGGTATCTCCTCCACTTCAAAGTGTTCAGGCGAGGCTCTCAACCGCCCCCCAATTCCGGGCAATTGTTCGGATACGTAGGGAAGCGCTTCACCTGTGTAGTATTCTAGCATTTTCGTGTATTCCGGGAAGGAAGAACGGTTCCAAAGCAGACGATGATGCTATCGGTCCGTTCCACACACGCGCTCGATTGTGTTGGCATTTTCAGTGATGGAGAATAGCTTGCCCGCCAGTGGCAGCGGCAGTAACGCCTAAATACGGCACCACTATAGACTGAACGCGATGCCAATGCGAACCAGTGCGACCTTGCAGTCCAAAGAATTCGATGAACAGGTTCGCACCTAGGCGTCGCGATAGAAGATCATGCTGTAGGCAAATAGAGTACGGGCAACCCCGCCGTAACGAAATCCGGTTTCCGCCATGATTCGCTTGACCTTGTAGCCGGAGAGGTAGGCGGGATCGAGTATCTCCTCGCTGACGGCGACGCGGCCACCGGGTTTGACCACGCGCCGGACCTCGGCCATCGCCAGGTAAGGGTCAGGCACCTCTCCCAAGGTAGCGATAAGCACGGACAGGTCGACGGATTCGTCAGGCAGCGGAAGCTGGTATAGGCCGCAGTGGTGAAACTGCACACGCTCCACCAGGTTGGCCGCGGCCACCTTCGCGGCCGCCAGATCGATGAAGCGCCGCTGCAGGTCGACGGCATGCACAGTGCCCGTCTTTCCCACCATGCGCGCCATTTCCAGTGTGAAGAGACCCGTGCCGCAGCCGGCATCCAGCACCGTCATGCCGGATTCGAAACCAAAAGGTCCCAGCGTCTCGCCAGGGTTGCGGTACGAGAGGCGCCACTTATGGTCGAGAAAACCGGCAAACTGGCTAGGCATTGGCCGAGGATTCATACGCCAGCCGGCGCGCACGGTGGTCTCCGTAGCGCCCGCGAAGCCCAGTCCCAACATGGACATGTTCCCGACGGCTTTCAGTAGCCTGTGCATGGCCCTATCCTACAGGAGTCTCCTGGGGTGGCGGAAATCTGACATGCAGTGTTCCGTTTGAGAATACGGCGCTTTTGGCCTCACGGTGGGCCAGCACCGCGGGCAAGAGCAGCTCGCGTTTGAAATTGCCGATGCGAATGAACAGCTCGTCGCCTCGCTTAGTCAAATTGACCTTTTCCAACTCGACGTGGGGAAGCGGTAACTTCAGGATGAAGTCCTCGCCTTCTTCCACCACCTCTTGCGCCTGCCCCACAAAGAAAACCTGCGACGGATCCTGTTCGCCGAAGATCTCCCTGGCGAGAATGTCCAAGCGCTGAACGCCCACCATCTCCCGTTCGTGCCATGGCGCGCGGAACAGGGGAAGCGGATAAAACTCACGTTCGATGTCGGAAAGGTAGCGCGCCTGCGTTTCCTGGAGTTGGCGCAGATAAGTGTCGTTGCTCGGCTCCGTGACGACGACGTCGCCCTGGGCGTCGCTGCTTAGGCCCGGCAGGATGCGGTTGACGATGACGGCGTCGATGGGATAACCGAAGAGTGACAAATACGTAACCGCGCGGGCGCCTTCCTTTACGACCATTCGTTCCGGATTGAGGACGACGCGGTAGCTGGCAATCTCCGGGTCGCTGAGGACGCCTTGCAGCTCACGCACGCCCTCGACCAGATTATTGAGACTGGCGAACGCGTCGCGCCCCGGCATGAGACGTCTGAGCACCATCCCGGTCAATTTGAGGGTCGTGTCTCCCCAGCCCATCATGCGGTCCATGTACCACTGGAAAGTTTCCGGCACCGTCAGCAGACGGATGGTCTCGCCGGTGGGCGCAGCATCTACGATCACGGTGTCGAACTGGCCAAGGCGCGCCTGGCGGTAAATGTGGAGCAGGCTGACGACCTCTTCCATTCCGGGAATGATAGCCATCTCTTCGGCAACGGCTTTGCTCATGCCCTGTTGGCGTAAAGCGTCGCCCACGAACTCCTGCATCTTGCCCCACTGCGATCGGATTTCGTCCAGCACGTTGATTTCCTGGGCATACAGGTTCGGGGCAATTTCGACAGGCTCGCTGGCCAGGGGGAGGTCCAAGCTATCGGCCAAGCTATGCGCGATGTCGGTACTCACGACTAGGGTTCGCTGGCCCAGCTGGCTGCAGCGCAGGGCAGAGGCCGCTGCTACGGTCGTTTTGCCCACGCCACCTTTACCGAGATAGAGAATAATTCGCAATGTCTTTGTTTCCTATTGAACTGTTGGCCTCTGCGTATTTACTATGCCGTCACCAAGTCATGAGATGCATGGCGAAGTTCTAGGCCAGCATCGTCCGTCCGGCGGTCACAGGCGACTCCACGAACCTTATCCGCTTGAGCGTCGCAGCATGCGCCGAATCAAAAGCGTAGCGCCCACCGCAACAGTGATCGTGGCGGCGCCGGCTACATAGGCCATTGCTCGGCTCATGCCGTACCATCCGCGAATGCGCCACCAAAATATGGGAGTACGCAGCCAGTAGGCCCAGCTTAGCGGCCACTGGTGACCGAGCTGCAACGCGTACTTGCCCATGCGGTTCTCCGGGCTCCACACCACAATGTAGCAGCGACCGCTTACCAGCGTGCGCGTGTCGATGACCGGGCCGGGATAATACTTAGCGCGTGTCAGACGGTCCTCCGCCGGGGCCTCCAGCTGCAAGGGCGGCTGCGCGACGACCGCGCTGTAGCCGGCCGGAAGCGCAAGCGGCAGCTTTTGGATATCAGCGCTATAAGGCAGGCTTTGCGCCACGACAGCGAAGGCCGGCGCAAGCCCGCTGCCCAGGGGCAAAACCGGGACCAACGCCTGTGCACGCAGACGCCCGCCCGCATGGCAGTCGGCGCTATATACGTGCACATCCCCCGGATGCTCGAAGCGGCTGAAGATGAGCTTCTTGAGCCGGAATCCATCCATTTCGCAGCTGTGCGTAAGGCTATCGCCGACCGCGCTCGGGAATTCCGGGATGCTTCCTGCCCATTCGTATCCCAAGCGGGGTGGAGCTTGTTGCCCCAGCCCGACGTTGTTGGCATTCAATTTGTGGTCACCAATCTTGCTGTGCTTTTGCTCGACGTGCGCCATCTATGCACTATCTGGCCAAATGACGGACGCTTGTCGTCCTCACCACTCAATCCATCGATAGGGCGCAGTCTAGCATCGAGGCGCGAGCAGCGTCAATTTGCGCTTACTTCTACCAACGGTTGCGAACTCGGAACGAGGTGCGAGAAATGGGACGCAGGTAGGCGCCGATCAGACTGATTTTCTCTGATCAGTCTCCATGAAATCGCACTCTTATGCGCAACCGGATATCTCCTCAAGATATCCCGAATTCCTGAGTTTGCCTCACTCCCACGCCGCCGCGTCTCGTCTTCGCTGAGGACACACGTCGATTCTAGACTCTTCTTGACCTGTCCGGTCGAGTTAATTTACTATTACGTTATGTCGCCTTCTGAGGTCGCGGCCCAACGGCCCACTTTTTCCATCGTCGTGCCAATCTGGAATGAAGAAGCGGTCATTCCGGAACTATATCGCCGCGTGTGCGGGATCATGGATAGCACGGGCGAGCCGTGGGAACTGATCTGCGTCAACGACGGCAGCACGGATAATTCGTTGGCAATGCTGCTGAACTTGCAGACGCAGGACGAGCGCATGCGCATCCTCGATTTCAGTCGCAATTTCGGCCATCAACTTGCCATCACCGCAGGTAGCGATTTTGCCGAGGGAGACGCCGTCGTCATCATGGACGCGGACCTGCAGGACCCACCCGAAACCATCCTGCGCATGATTGAGAAATGGCGCGAGGGCTACGAAGTCGTCTACGCGGTACGCACGGAGCGCGAAGGCGAGACCAAGTTCAAGCTGTGGACGGCAAGCGCGTTCTATCGTCTGCTACAGCGTATCACCGACGTCAACATACCGCTGGATACAGGCGATTTTCGCCTCATGGACCGGCGCGTTGTGTTGGCCATGCGACGCCTGCGCGAGCAGCACCGGTTTATGCGCGGGCTGAGTAGCTGGGTCGGATTCAAGCAGATCGGCGTGCCGTACGAACGGTCACAGCGGTTTGCCGGGGAGACGAAATATCCACTGCGCAAAATGCTGCGCCTGGCGGCGAACGCCATCACCAGTTTCAGTTACGTCCCGCTCCACCTGGCGACTTTTGCCGGCTTTGGGCTGGCCGGCCTGAGCCTGGTAGCCATTTTCGCCACAATCGTCATGCGTCTTTCCGGCAGCAGCTTCTTCCTGGGCCAAGCTACCACTCTGGTCAGCGTGCTTTTCCTCGGCGGCGTGCAGCTCATTTTCCTCGGCATCATCGGCGAGTACCTGGGTCGCATCTATGACGAGGCCAAGGATCGGCCGCTCTACCTGATCTCGCACGCGTATGGCTTTGTGGACGGGGCTGAGCGAGCGAGCGCCGGGTCCACGCCTGCCGTTCGCGTGGTTGGATACCAGCCCGACGGCCAGACACTGTCCACCGCCCCCCCTGCCGTGCCCACGCAGCACGCGCCGTCTAGCGAGGAACTCTCCTAAGCCGGTCATTCGGTCCGTGCCGGTTCGCCCAGGGAGGATGGCTCGCTGCCTAAGGTCGATTTCTCCACGGTGCGCACTCACGGTATTATCGTCCGGTATTGAAATCGATCCATGAAACGGCGCGGTTACCCCACCGCGTGCGCATTGTGTGTTTGGCTAGGTTGGGTAGGGGCAGGCGATGGACAGCGAACAGATCAATGATTGGTTGAACCGGTCGGCGCTTTACATAGCGCTGATCGTGGCCTGGGTTGCTATGTTGGGCAGCCTGTACTTCAGCGAGGTGCTGGGCTATATTCCGTGCCAGCTGTGTTGGTACCAGCGCATTCTCATGTATCCCATGGCGCTGCTGATTGCGCTGGGCTTGCTGCGTTACGATAAAGAGCTGCCGCACTTGGTCATCCCCTTTACGGTGTTCGGCGGCCTCATTTCCACCTATCACTACCTGCTGCAAAAGACCAGTCTGTTCGATGCGCACGCCACGTGCCAGGTAGGCGTGCCCTGCAGTTCGACGTGGATCAACTGGTTTGGATTCATCACCATCCCGTTTCTGGCCCTGATTGCGTTCTTCTTGATTACGGTCTTCTCACTGGTTGCCCTCTTTGCCGGAGAGCCACAGCGGCGCGAAGAGCAGGGCAGGCCATGGTTGGCGGTTGGCAGCACTGTCGTCACAGTAATGGCAGTATTCGCGGTCATGGCGCTTATTCACGATGAACCGAACCAGGCAGTGGCCGTAGCGCCGGCCGCACAGCCACAATCGTCGCAGCTTTTCTCCACCGATAATGCAACCGTGGACGTCGCAGTGGGGCAGGAACTCTACCTGCACGCGTGCGCCGCGTGCCATGGCCCCGAAGCGGCCGGTATCGAAAACTTGGGCAATTCGCTGGTCGATTCCGACGTGCTTGACATGCCCGATGCCGAAGCAGTCGCTTTCGTGCGTAAGGGCGTGAGCTTGACTGACGAGCGCAATAGCAGCGGTCTGGTCATGCCCGCCAGCGGTGGGCGGCCCGACTTGAGCGACGAGGAATTGCTGTCGATATTGAACTATGTGCGCAGCTTGGCGGCATCACCGGCGCAGACACCGTAGCTAGAGACGCCTGAACCACGGACACCACCGCCTAGAAAGGCGACCCGGCTACGCGCATCCGTGAGATGCTAGTCTTGGCGAAACGCCGCGCCCGGTGCTAGAGTGCAGCGCATGATAGAAAGAACCCCCATCACCGTCTATTATCTGCAGATGACGGCCGAAGATCAGTTTCGGCCATCGACCCGACTTGTCGCCGATTTTGAAATACGCCAGGCAATTGCGCCCAGCCCGGACTATAGTCGCTTTCTGTACGCGACGGTGGGTGAAAAGTGGCGATGGTACGAACGACTTTCATGGACGCGCGAGCGCTGGCTCGCGTGGCTAGACCGCCCCGAACAAGAAACGTGGGTCGGATACGTCCAGGGCACACCCGCAGGCTACTATGAATTGGAGCATCAGCCCGATGCCACCGTGCAGATTATCTATTTCGGATTGATGCCGGATTTCATCGGAAGCGGCTATGGTGGCGCGTTGCTTAGTGCTGCTATCCGGCGCGGTTGGGAAAGCGGCGCCAAGCGCGTGTGGGTGCATACTTGCACGCTGGACCACGAATATGCCCTGCGCAATTACCTTGCGCGAGGCTTCCAAGTGTTCAAAGAGGAAAAGAAAGACGTAATCATACCGCCGTACCCCGCGGTGAGTCCCTTGTAGGTAACCATTGGTCCGACAGAACTTAAGAGAACCTACCCCCCGGAGTCGAACGATGCGCAGAATCAGACTGCTGTTGACTTTATCAATGCTGTTGGCGATGTTGCTTGTGCTGGGCGCGTGCGGCCGCGGTCGAAATTCACAGGAAGCGCCAGCGTCCGCCGCCGGCGAGACCGTCGCCGCCGAACAGGCCAATGTACCGGCAGACGAGCAGGCGGCCACTTCCGACGCTACGGCAGAGCCTGAAGCAGGCGCCCCTGAGGAAGCCGCAAGCTCGGCAATGGACACGGATACGGAAGACGCCACACCAACACCCATAGACAAGGACAAAACCATCATTACACCGTCAGGATTGCAGTATACGGAGACTGTGCCCGGCACCGGCAAGACACCCCAAAAAGGTGATATCGTCGCCGTCCACTACACCGGTACACTGGAAGACGGGACCGTCTTCGACAGCTCGCGCAATCGCGGCGAGCCCCTTCGCTTCCCGTTGGGGATGGGCAGGGTCATCGCAGGTTGGGACGAGGGCATCGCCCTCATGGCTGAGGGCGGGCAGGCCGTGCTGGTCATTCCGCCAGATCTCGCTTATGGCTCCGCCGGTGCGGGCGGCGTCATTCCTCCCAATGCAACGCTCATATTTGACGTAGAACTCGTAGAAGTAACCGAAGGAGCGCCGGCCGCGCCCACCGAGGTCGCGGAAGACGACTACGAGACCACGCCGCAAGGGGTCAAGTACTATGACTTCGTGATCGGTGACGGCCCATCGCCGAAGCCCGGTCAGGCCGTGACGGTCAACTACACGGGTTGGCTGCAGGACGGGGACAAGTTCGACAGCTCAATCGACCATGGAGAGCCATTCACCTTCAACATCGGCATGGGGCAGGTCATCGCCGGCTGGGATATCGGTGTGGCGACGATGAAGGTCGGCGGCAAGCGGCAGCTTGTCATCCCGCCCGATCTCGGCTACGGCGCCCAGGGTGCAGGCGGCGGCATTATCCCGCCCAATGCCACTCTCGTGTTTGAGATCGAGCTGCTCGGGGTACAGTAGCGCTTCCCTGGCCATGTGACCAGGCGAAAAACCGACCAGATGTCCAGAGCGCAAACTCTCCCACCGCATGGAGCGGTGGGAGGTTTTTTTTCCTACAATGGAGCAAGACTGTCCGGGCGTGGCTGGGGCAGCTTTAGCCTATGTCACTTTCGGCCTTCGACCACGTAGCGGTTGA
>JBJYXA010000455.1:18643-20681 GCA_046259705.1 Caldilineaceae bacterium | reverse complement strand
CAAGACTGTCCGGGCGTGGCTGGGGCCGTTTTGTCCTATGTCACTTTCTCTTCGGCCTTCGACCACGTAGCGGTTGAGGCGCCCCACATCTAGCAGATGACGGGCCCACGTTGAGAGGCCGGACACGAGCCCGATATTCCACCCTCCTCAGGAGTGTTGAGATGACGTTCCCCCACCGTTTCACGAGACCCTTACTACAGTTGACGGCAGCCGTCGTTGCGGTTGTTCTGTTGTGTATGGTTTTGTCACAATCTGTCTATGCGCAAGGCGGCACTGCTACGGATACGGCCGCTGGCGCGGACGTCGCGACCGGGGCATCGACCGATGGCTTCACCTGGTACAGTCTGGATGAGAACGGTGTCGCCAACGTCGACCTCTATTTCTTCTGGTCCGAGACATGCCCGCACTGCCAGCATGCGCACCCGTACATCATGTCGCTGCCCGACGAATTGCCGTGGCTGCGGCTGCACGCCTTGGAACTCAACGCGATGCCCGAAAACGCTGAGCTCTACATGAAGATGGCTGCAGCCGTGGGTCAACAAGCGCAGTATGTCCCGGCGTTCATCTACTGCGGCACCATGCAGGCGGGTTACGATGAAAACGAAACCACGGGAGCTGCGCTGCGCCAGTCTCTCATCGACTGCCAGGCTCGAGCTCAAGCTGAGTTAGCGCCGCTGTCGGTGGCCGCAGGGACGGAAGGCGGCGAAGGAGCGGCTGCGGCCGGTTCTGTGGCGGCAGCCGCCGCGGTGGCGGGTTCCGCCGGCCAAGGGACAGCAACCACCATACCGGTTCCGTTTGTGGGCGAGGTCAGCGTGGCGTCCCTATCGTTACCGGTGCTCACTTTGCTGATCGCGGGGGTGGATTCCATCAATCCGTGCGCGATCTTCGTACTGATGTTCCTGCTCAGCCTGATGGTGCATGCGCAGAGTCGCTCGCGTATGCTGATGATCGGCGTCGTTTTCGTGCTCTTCTCCGGGTTAATCTACTTCATTTTCATGGCAGCGTGGCTGAATGTCTTTCTGTGGGTAGGCGAGCTACGCGTGATCACGTTGATCGCAGGCCTCGTGGCCTTGGTCATTGGAATGATCAATGTCAAGGATTTCTTTTGGTACAAGCAGGGCGTGTCTCTATCGATCCCAGAAAGCGCTAAACCGGGCCTGTATGCGCGCACGCGCACCCTGGTGCAGGCGGGTTCTTTGGGCGCCATGCTGGTCAGCACCGCGCTGCTGGCGGTTGCCGCCAACTCCTACGAATTGCTCTGCACTGCAGGCTTTCCTATGGTGTACACGCGCATTCTGACGATGGCGGAGCTACCGACGTCAGTGTATTACGCTTACCTCGCGGCCTATAATGTGATCTACGTGATCCCGTTGCTGGTGATCGTGGTAGTCTTCACGGTCTTCCTGGGCTCTCGTAAGCTGGGCGAAGAGGAAGGGCGCGCGCTCAAGCTCGTTTCCGGGTTGATGATGGTGATGCTGGGGTTCGTGCTGGTCTTCCAGCCGGAACAGCTGACCAATATGGCCGTCAGCGTGGGCCTCGTGCTGGGCGCACTCGTCCTTGCCATCGTGATCATTGTGATCGACCGCAAACGTCGGCCTCCCGCGCCTAAGAGACAAGTGCGCCGGGCGAGGGCGCATTGACGTTCGCATTTTCCCCTCGGTTAGGCCGCATCCACGCGTCATGCTGACTAGCGAGACGGGATTCTTTATTCCGTTCAGGAGGCACAGCGCTTGCCCGGTTCAATCCGCAGACGCAGCGGCATACGCAGGTCACCTGTGGCAAGTGACGCTTTCCTCAACGACGCAACCATCCTGGTTGGATAGCAGCGGCAGGGTACCGCGACTCGTCGTCCATGACACTCGTTGGTGGCCTGCGCAGAGCGTCGTCGCGTTGCAATCGTGATCTACGATTACTTCAATCCGTTCAAGAGGCACAGCGCTTGCCGGGTTCAATCCGCAGGCGCAGCGGACTACGTAGGTCACTTGTGGCAAGTGACGCTTTCCTCAACGACGCAACCATCCTGGTTGGATAGCAGCGG
>JBJYXA010000455.1:0-18543 GCA_046259705.1 Caldilineaceae bacterium | reverse complement strand
TGTGGCAAGTGACGCTTTCCTCAACGACGCAACCATCCTGGTTGGATAGCAGCGGTAGGGTGGCACGGTACCGCTTATCTTCGTTCATGACAATCGTCATTGGCCTGCGCAGAGCATCGTCACGTTGCAAACGTGACCTACGATTATGCTGGACTTCTGCCATGGATTATGGCAATTTCTATTGTCTATTCCGATAGTATCGGCAACGTCTCTGAACATATTCGGCCTGCCAGAGCGTCACGTTGCAAACGTGACCTACGATTGCGTTAGCCTTCTGCCATGGATAGTGGCAATTTCCATTGCCTTTCCCGCTAATATTGGCAACGTTCCTGAACATCTTCTGCCTAGCAGCGGCGAATTGATGCACGTTGACGATTAGCTGAGGTAATCAGAGTACCGCGTCCACGACACCGGTTCTAGCTTTCACCGCACTCTACAACCGCCGCTGGGGACTGTCCCACACGTCCGGATTGACGAGGTTGAACGGCCGGTTGCCTGAAAAAACATTCAGCGCTTCCGTGACCGCCATTGCTTCGATGCGACGCCGTCCGTCCGTGGTAAGAACGGCGCCATGGGGCGTAGCAACAATCAGCGGGTGGTTGCGCAGCGGTGAGTCTACCTCCGGCGGTTCCGGTTCGAAGACGTCGATGCCCGCGCCAGCGAGCTTGCCTGAGTCCACCGCTTCCAACAGCGCATCCGCATCCACCAGCGGACCGCGGGCCAGGTTTAGCAGATAGGCGCCGTCTTTCATGCGGCCTATGCGCTCCCGATTCATCAGGTGGTAGGTTTCTGGCGTCACGGGTGCATGGACGCTGACGAAATCGCTGCCGGCAAGAACGGTGTCCAGATCCGCCAGTTCCACGCCCAGACCGGCGGCTACGTCGGCCGGGACATACGGATCGTACGCAAGCACGGTCATGCCAAACCCGCGCACGCAGATCTCCGCAACGCGGCGCCCGATGCGGCCAAGGCCCACGAGCCCCAAGGTCTTGCCCTGTACTTCCATTCCGATAAGCGTGCCCGCGCGCGGGCCAAACTTCCCCTGCGCCAGATTTTCGCTGCCTTGCTTGACGCGTTTCGCCAAGTTCAGGAGCAACGCCACCGTGTGTTCGGCGGTGGATTCGGTGGGGCCGTCCGGCGTATTGCATGCCAACACGCCATAGGCGGTGGCGTCCGGCAGGTTCACGTTGTCGACGCCGATGCCCGTGCGGATAACCGCAAGCAGGTTGGGCAGTTGTTCGAACAGCGCGGCATCGTATCGAATGGCCGACGAGGCGAAAATAGCCTGTGCAGCGAGTGCGTTAGCCGTGGGCGCGTCCGGAGGCTGTGCCGGATAGAGAACGGTCACATGCTCGGGCAGTCGCGACAGTTCATTGGAGTTGAAGGGTACTTCCACCCAGACATGGGTAAGGTCGTCGAGGGTCATGACTGCTCCTTTCCGGGTTCCAGTCCGGTCGTGAAGGGCCTACCGCCGAATCTGTCGAGGTTGTCGGCATGCCGGCCGCGGCCCGTCTCGCGCAGCCGCTGTACGTACTGCTTCCATTCCACGCTACGCTCGTTGGCGTGCAGCGGCCCACCTTCGGCCATGACGCCCCAAAAGGGATCACCGCGCTGAGAACGCCCCATCTGCTCACCCATCCATTCGTCCAAGCGTAACAGCCCCTGACCCAGGACATCCTGCCGTTCCGCCGCCAGATTGTGAGTTTCGTGAGGGTCCGCTTCCAGATCGAACAACATGTAAGCCGGATACTCCTTCAGTCCAGTCTGATAGGTTCGAATCAAGAGCCAATTGTCCCAGCGAACGCTGCGCTGGCAACTCCACGCGCCGTTGCTGAGTACGAGAAAGTCGCGACCGGCGTCCTCTTCGCCCCGCAACGTGGCGGCGAAGCTCTCACCGTTCCACGTCGCGGGTGCACGCCCGCCGGCAAGTTCGGCGACAGTCGGGGCCAGGTCTATGTGATAGAGCAGACCGTCGTGATGAGCGCCTGCCTGCCCGTCCGTCACCCCAGGCCAGCGAACGATGAGCGGTATACGATTGGTAAACTGATCCGCGGTTTGGTGATCGCCCCAAACATTGAGTTCGCCCTGGTTTTCGCCGTGGTCTGCAGTAACAATGATGGCAACGTCGTCGAATATACCCAAGGCTTTGAGGTCGTCTAGGATCAGGCCAACGTAGTGGTCGGCGAAGCGAATGCCGGCATCATAGCCGTCCATATGCTTCCTGGCATCTTCCAGTGTGCGGATGCGCCCGGCGCCCATGGTTGCTGCCGGTGGCAACTGGTCGGTCGCGCCGGCTACTTCGGCCGCGCCGTGCAAACCGAAGCTCTCGTTTTGGCGGTTCAAAAGATCCTGCGTGATCCACTCGTCAATGGGTTCGCCGGCAAAGGGTCGTGCAAAGCTCGCAGGATGGTCATAGGGCGTGTGGGGATCCCAGAAATTGACATGCAAGAACCAATTGTCGCTCTGTCCATTTGCCTCCAACCAGCGTTTGGCATAAGGGTAGACCTCGTCGGCGTTGTCCAGACCATTCTTGCCCGTGTCGTGCATCTCACTGAACCCATACCAGATCTGGTAAGCGGTGTGACGAGCGGGGAACGGGCTGATGCTGGCGGTGTGCAGACCGGCCTGACGCAGGGTGTTCGCAAAAGAGTTGATGGCTGCTTCGGCGCGAAAGCCGCGACCGATGCCTTGGACGGCGGGGTCGGCGTACTCACCGCCGTGGTTGACGACGCCCGTACGGATACCAAATTGTCCACTGTAGAGAGCGGTACGGCTAGGCAGGCACGGCGTATCGGTCGCGTAGTAGTTGTCGAAACGCACACCCTGCTCCGCAATGCTGTCGATGTTCGGCGATGTGGGCCTGTGATAGCCATAGCACGATAAGTGGTCAGGGCGCAGCGAGTCGATGTCAATCAGCAGAATGCGCATGCGAACTCCTTCAGAATGAATTGGTTTGATTGGCTAGCTGCAAGAAGGGATAAGGCCGGCAATCTCAGAAGCCGTTCCAGCGACAGAGAAGCAGAGCTGTGGCCGTTCGGCTGACTGGCGCCATCAAGACATGGTCCCGATGGGCGGGGCTACACTAGCGCCAGGTAAACGTCCGTAGCTCGCTGGGCGGGCTTGCCGCCTCCAGTGCGTATTGGCTGTTGACACCCGGATGCACGCGTACTACAGACACCTGCCATGCATACTCGGCGCTCTCACCCTCCGACGGCGCCAGTTCCGTTCCGAGCCGGTAACTGGTGGATTTAGTCCAGATACTTGGGATGTTCTGGGCGGCGCCGGAGACGGGGTACACGAGAAGCACATACCATTCGTTGGCTTCCAGAACATCTACGCTGATCCAGCGGAGCTGCACCGCTTCTTCACTGCTAAGCGTTGCCCCGTCTGCGGGCCCAATCAATCTGGGGGCGATATACACCGTCTGCACGGGCAGTGATTGTATGGGGGCGCCGCCGGTAACAGGTTCGGCCGTGGGCGCAGCCTCCGACGAGGAAGCCAGCACCATGGAAGGCACTTGCCGTACCGGAACGACCAATACGTCTCCGGGGCGAATCAGCGCGTTGTCGCTGAGACCATTGGCCTGCAGGATGTCCTGTACCGTGCTGCCCAAGCTCGCTGCCATGGAAACCACGGTGTCGCCGAGTTGGACCGTGTATTCGAATTGGGAAGCGACCTGCGAGGTGGGGGCATTATCTGATGTCTGCGAGATGGGGATGATTAGTTCATCCCCTGGCCGGATCAGCACGTCGGAGAGACCGTTGGCGGCCTGTATGTCCTCCACCGTGACGCCGTAAAGGCCGGCTATGCCCAGCAGCGTCTCGCCGGAGCGTACCGTGTGCTTTACGGACCCATCGCCCCGAGCTTCGGGCGTGGGCACCTCTTCCGTGGCCGTCGCCTCAGCGGCCGGATCTACGGTATCGGTAAGGACAGCCGTGGCGGTCAAGAGCGGGATGTTGGTGGGCATTAGCTCCGCGCCTGCCGAAGCCACATCCGTTGCCGGCTGTGGGCGGCTGGCGATACGCCACCAGAAGACAAGCACCCCCAGCACCGCAACCACCAACAACAGGTCAATCCACGATACGCGCCGGCGCCCCTTTTGCGGCGTGCGCAGATCGTGTCCACACATGAAGCAGCTTTCCGCGTCGCGTGCGACTCGGGTACCGCAATTGGGACACCTTCGCTCCGATAGCGAGGTAGACATCTGTTCTTGTGCCATCGAGGGAATTATAGCACTACTACTCCTGCGGCGAGAAACATTTATTGCAGGTCAAGCACCGCTGGAGACGCGAATGGATAAGCTCAAATAAGGAAGGCGGCGGGGCAGACCCCACCGCCAACGTCCACAGTACTTCATCGATAGCGTATGCTACCGGCTATTCATGTTGTGAGAGGAGATAACTCACCAGGTCTGCGATGTCCTGTTCGCTCAGGATATCACTGAAATTCTGCGGCATGATGTTCTGCGGATATCCGTCCACGACAAATGCATTCGGAGAAACGATGCTCGTGTAGAGATAGAGCGCCGGACTCTCATCGGGAACGCGATTCACCGCGTGGTCACCGGCGTCGAGCCACGACGGACCCGTCATCTGTACAGAAGGATCCAGGGAGTGGCAACCAACACAACCGTTGGCTACGGCGAGCTTTTCGCCGTTTTCAGGTTGCGCTTGTGCCAATGCCGCGGCGAAATCCGCGGGTAGACCGGCCGTGATTTGTTCCTCGGTCAGATCGGCGATGCCGAGCGGCTCCGGCGTCGGCACTACCTCGACCTCGGCGTTAGCCGCCTGCGCTACCAGTTTCTCCCCAAGCTCCGGGGAGAGAACACCGACCGACGGGTTCGGCGCACAGGCCGCGGTGGCCGCCGACAGGACAAGAATTAGAGCCAATAGAACAATAGCACGGCGCTGTGACAGAGCCTGCATAAATGCCTCCCAAGGGTGTAGTGCATATTTGCCCAAGGTGAACTTCACAAGCCGACAGTTTAGCACATGCCCCCCGGTGCGGGCAATAAACAGGCGGTAGCTTTGGAAGCCACTCTCGACCTTCTTGGTTGGAGGATGATGTGCGGATGGTGTGGAACCTGCCGAAATGCTTCCATATCTGAGATGCACAGGACTGGACGTCACGCTCTGTTCTTGTATCGACGGACGCAGAATTCGGTACCCCGCATCCCGCTACTGCGAAACAACCTCGATCGTGGTCAGTGAAATCGCATCGCCCAGCAGTTCGCCGCTGGCGGAGAATACGGGATAGCGCTCTTCCAACTCATTGTACATTCCGACCAAGACGGTGTACGTACCCGGCGGGGTATCGGGCAGGATCTTCAACAGATAGGGATCATAGTTGATATCGCCAGGGCGCCAGTCGTCAATCGAGTACGTAGTGCAGCCTGGTTCGGCATCACGCTGCGCCGCCTTGTGTAAGGTCTGGGTATCGATGATCTGAACAAATACCTTGTCCTCTATGTCCTGCGGTTGGGTGGTCTCCCAGAACAACTCAAGCGATAGCCGATCCCCTGGCTTGAGATTGGCGTCCGGAGCTAGAGAGTAGCCCCGCAGCCAGAAATTCTCGCCGAGGCGATACTCGACATTCACCTGAGGTTTCACCAGCAGAGCGGGTCCGGGTTTGACGAAGAAAGGCGAAGTCATCGTCTCATCGAAGATTTCGCCGTAGTCAGCTTCGTCAAAGACATGCGGTTCATCGTCTTGCGCAGGCCTCTTGGTGAGGATCTGAAGCCTTGGCTCGCCGTTGACCGTAACATACCCCCATTGGTGGTAATCATTGGCAAGAAGTTCGCCCAATTTCTCGTCACAAGTATCCGCCTCGCTTGGATTGAGTTCTGTAGCCAGCATATAGAATTCGGCATCAGGCGGGCAGTAATGCGGGCCACGCGTATACCAATACCCGGTGCGCCCACTCACGTTGGCGTCGAAAGGCGCGTCTAGTGTGCCATCAGCGTACAACATTCCTATGACTTTCCAGCCGTTCTTGAACGGAAAGCCAAAAAGCGAACCGCAATCAGGCAATGTAAAGGTTGTCCAATACCCCACAGGATGGTTTTCCGCCCAAGTACGCAAGATTTCCACACGCGTATCGGTGAATAGCAGAAAGGTATATAGACCAAAGATGCCGAACGCCGCGACTAACACGAACAAGAAGGCGGGACGAGCGATCGAAGCGGCTTTCCACGCACCGAGCTTCTGCCAGCCGGCCTCGACAACGGAGCCGACGAGCAGCATCCACCCCGTATAGAAGCCATACACATGGGTTCTGGGTTCGGCAGCGAAAAACATCGACAAGACTAGCGGGACGCCGAACCACAGCCAGACGGTGCGTTCATCCAAGGACGCATGGGGCGATAAGACCGCGGCTGCCACTCCCAGCACAAACAGCAGCCATATATAGTCTGTGCCCCCTGCGCGCAGCCAGTACGGTCGCACCAAGATAGCGATTGTCGCTCCCGCCGCTATCCACAGGATCCACGGCTTCTGATAGCGTTGCAGCGCAAGAGCGAGTGCAGCGAAGCTGCCCGCGGCGACGAAGAATATCTGATAGCTTGAGGAATAGACGGTAGCCAATCCCACGAAATCGCTCAGATTGTTATACGGAAAGGCATTTCCGATCCGCGTGACCATGATGTTCCTCGCCGTGGAAGACCAGCTCAGGTCGAGCACAAACGGAACATAGAAGAACGCAAGCAGCGCCGTTACGACCAACGCAGGCAGCGCCGCAGAGCGTATACACCGGGCAGGATTCTGCGAGCGCCGGAGAAATTCCACCACAAGGTAGGCGCCTGGAATCACAACCCACACGATCTCATAATGCGCGTATGCGCCGGCGACAAAGCACAAACCGGCGATCCACAGATAGGGGATGTGGAGGCGACTGCTTTTCGCTTGCCGGTGGAGCATCAAAATGACGATAGCAGACATCGCGATGACGATGCTCTGGTATTGCGCAAAGCGCGCAAAGCCGGTGAACAGACCGTCAGTCGCCAAAAGCATAGCGGACATCCACCCTGCGACGAGGCCGAACATCCGCCACCCCAAAAGAAAAATCGCCAATAGACCGACGAGGTTGGCTATCGTGAAGAAGACACGCGCCTGGGCTTCGTCTATCCGTTGGGCTATTGCATAGATGCCGGCCGGAATCAGAATCTCCGCCGGTCCCTTCCTGTGGATAAGGAGAGCGCTCTCATAACCTTGGACGACCTCGGCGGCGCGCTCCATCATGCGAACTTCGTCGTTGTCGAACTCGGAATAGCCCAAATTCGGCAATCGCAGCAAGGTGGCCACGACCAGGACACTGGCCAGGGCGATGACGGCCCATCTATCGAATCTTACATCTGGCGGCAACCAGGCTTCCGGTTCGATGATTGCGTTCTGCGAACGCAGGGCGAGCCACATGAGCGCCAAACCCAGAGCGTCAAATGTAAGGACGATCTGCCATCTTGTTAGCCCGCCCGGAAAAAGCGACAGACCATACAGCATCAGGATGAAGATGCTGTAGCCCAGTCCCAGAGCAACTACAGTGAACTCCAGCGCTGAAGTTCTGGTTCTGTTCAGTAGACAGACGGCGGCAAGCGCTCCGCATAGAACGATGCACAGAAGGAACGTCCCAACTACCGGCGACCAACCAGGGCCAAGCAGCAGCAGATTGGATACCGCGAGGATGGCAGCGGATAGGAAAATCCGGCGATGATTATTGAAATAGGCTGGCAGACCTGCGGCAACCATACAGCACCTGGCCCACAAACTCTAGTAGATCAGCCAACTGCAAACATTGCCGGCAGCGCAATCCGGATCTGTGCCGGTCTACGCCATAACCGGCCGCAGCAGCTAGCGCCCGTACCCGTCCTGCGCATGGCAAGCGCACACGACTTGCAGATAGCTACTCTGCGAGATATGCGATGACGAAAGGCAGCGATGATGGAATGGGACGATCCTATCAATTTCGTCGGCTTGAAAGGAATGGGTGATTGTCGCCGCGAGATGAAGTCAACTACTGGTCAGGGTATATCCTGCCCCACGACGTGTCAAGATCATCGGGGTCATAATGACAAGAACATTGTCGTGCGCCGAGGAGCTCAATCTGGCGATCCGATGCAACCGTACAGGCTCATTTCGAGTCACAGAATTGGCGATTATCTAAGCGTCCTTCTGAGATACTGCTCCATCAGCGGTGCGAGCCGTTTTCAGGCGCGCCTACAGTGACAGCAATAGATTGCGCCCGTCCTCGGCGCTGAACAACTGCACCTCTTTGCCGCGACCGACGATGTGGACGATCTGACCGCGCGCCAACGGTAAGTCCAGTTCGCCGGTGGCCGTAATCATGCCGAATGCCGTCTCCACGCGCACGTACTGAGTCCGGTGTGCGAAATCCGGTTCCAAGACGTCCACCCTACCTGGCAGGTAGGTTTCATCGCGGGCGTGGCCATCGGGCGACGCAATCGCCAAATCCTCCGGCGGAATACCGGCGACGACGTCCGCCCCGACGCGCTTGAGCGCAACCAGGCCATGCGGCGCCGGTAGCTCCAGGCTGCCGATAGCGACTGCGCCGCGGTCACTGATCACCGCCGGAGCCAGATTGAGCGGGTGCAGTCCCAGAAAACCCGCGACGAACGTGTTGACCGGCCGCGTGCGGATCTGGTTGAACGTGCCCACTTGCTCGATGCGGCCAGCGCGCATAACCGCAATCGAATCCGCCAAGGAGATGGCCTCAAATTGGTCGTGGGTCACATAGACCGTGGTGATGAAGAACTGGCTGAGCAATCGCTTTATTTCCACCCTGGTCTTCTGACGCAGCTTGGCGTCAAGGTTGGAGAGCGGCTCGTCGAGCAGCAGGATGTCCGGTGCGCGTACCAGGGCACGCGCCAAAGCCAGGCGCTGTTGCTCGCCACCGGAGAGCGTGCCTGGTTTTCGCCCCAAGAGCTGCCGGAAGCCATACCCCATCATATCCGATGTGATGCGGATACGCTCCGCTGCCTCCTCGTCGGGCGCCTTGCGTACCATAAAGGTGAAGCGAAGGTTGTTGTAGCCGTGGAAATGCGGATAGAGCGCGTAGCCTTGGAAAACCATGCCCATATAGCGCTCTTTGGGCGGTACATCGAGCATGTCGCGGCCGTTGTAATAGATGGCCCCCTCATAATCACGATCCAACCCGGCGATGACGCGCAACAGTGTGCTCTTCCCGCAGCCGGAGGGTCCTAGTACAGCCATGGTGCGCCCGTTAGGAACGGTTAGCGTTACGCCATCGAGCGCGGGTCTCAGCGCCCGCCGTTCGTGTTCGGTCAAGTCTTCGGCGGACTTGCCCGCGAATGGGTTGGCGTGATAGGTGCGGCTGACGTTTTCGAGATGGATGGTGGCCATGGTTGCGATTCTGTCGATGAGATAGCACGCAGATCAAATCCGATTCGGTTGATCTCCGCTGATTCTTGGCTTGCCTGGGGTCCAGACCGGAACAGCTTGCGCCAATGCTGCACGAGATCCTCGCCTCGACTCTGCGCTCTGCTCCGCCTGCAATGATATAATCTTCTACACAGGCGTGCCAGTTTCACCCTTTCCATCCGCCAGTCTTTGCCGTCCTCCAACCAGTTTCGTCTATCAGGAGCTTGCTCATGCTCTTCCATGAATCTTCCCCGCTGGCGGCCAACCCTGACGCCGTCGTGGTCAGCGCTGCGGACCGAGAACGATTGCTAAAACTGGCAGACCAGGTGGCCGAACTGGCCGCGCGTCCTATGGAACAGGAGAAACGCGAACTGTGGTATCGGCACAACGCACTGGAGGATGGACGTGCGCTGGTCTTCTGCGATCCGGAGAACTCGTGGCATGAGATTATCCCCGAAGAGTCACTGGGCTGTGACGGCGAACTTGCGCGCGGGTGGGAGTTCAGGCTGCGCAAGGAGGTTTTCTGGGGCCGGCAGATGTGTGATGACCGCGTGATCTTGCCCTATTTCGATGTGCCGCACGTCTACAGCGTCACAGGCTGGGGTGTAGATGTCGGTTTCGTGGGCGGTGAGGATGGAGGCGCTTACCGCTGGGACTCGCCGATCCGGTCGGATGCCGACGTCGAACGTCTGCACAGACCGGAGATCATCGTCGATGCCGCGCTTACCGACCGGGTATTGGGTGCGGCGCATGACGTGTTCGACGGGGTGCTGGAAGTGCGTCTGCGCACGAAGTGGTGGTGGTCGTTGGGGCTGACCTGGAACCTGGCCGCTTGGCGGGGACTTCAGTCGTTGATGTTTGATATGGTCGACAACCCGGAACTCGTGCACCGGATCATGCGCGTACTGTGCGACGGCGTCATGGGCACCCTCGACCGGCTGGAGACCGGCGGGTTTCTGGCGCCCAACAACGACGGCTCCTACGTGGGTTCAGGCGGGTTCGGCTGGACGACGGAGCTGCCGGACGCGGGCGCGGATGGCTCCGTTCGGTGCCGGGACATGTGGGGCTTTGCAGAAAGCCAGGAGACGGTAGGAATTTCGCCCGACATGTTCGAAGAGTTCGTCTTCCCGTACCAGAACGCGATCCTGGAGCGGTTCGGGCTCAACTGCTACGGCTGCTGTGAGCCGCTCGACGCACGCTGGCGCGTGGTAAAACGTTTTCCGCGACTACGGCGTATCTCGGTGTCGCCGTGGGCCAATCGGGCGTTCATGGCCGAGATGCTGGGAAACAGTTATGTCTATTCCATGAAGCCGAACCCGTCGGAACTGGCCATGCCCGAATTCGACGAAGAGCGGATACGAGCCGGTCTGCGGCGGGACCTGGACGCGGCGCGCGGCTGCGTGGTGGAGGTGATCATGAAGGACACGCACACGATTCACAACGACCCGTCGCGCGTAACGCGCTGGGTGCAGATCGCCAAGGAAGAGGCCGAGCGCGTGCCGGCGTAACCGGAGGACCAGGCGGGACACCAAGAGGAGAAAAGGAACCACTGTCGTATCTGCATAGTGATAAGGGCACTGGACCCCTTGTCGGGCCGCGGGCCAGGCCATTGACTTTGTGCTTGATTTCACATACAATGCGCTTAGGCAGTTATGAACTCGCGACGCAGCGTTTCATGGCCTCCCCGCTTTGCGATCCCAGTTGCGTCCGAATTCCACGCGGATTGACGTCGTTCACAGTAATGAGGAGTCTAGCGCGCTTTACTTCGTGACGGGAGGCGAGTACTCGTGGCTCCGGTCGAAGATTCGCATGCCCAAGTGAAATCCCCGGGCTATTGCGCGCGCCAACTAGCCTGCTTGACGGGTTGGCGTTTCTACTCCAATCCGGTCCATTCCCTGAAGTCCTTCATCCTGCTGGCGACCGTCTCTGTCTTTGCGCTGGCTTTCCACCCTGCCAGCAGCCAATCTGTCAAATCCACGGAGTTGCCCGTTGCGAAATTCGCCAGTTCCGCGATCGCGATTACGCGCGGCGGCGATCTGGTTGTGGCTGCCAATCCGGATTCCAACACTATCTCGGTTATTCGAAGTGCAGACAACGCTGTCCAGTATGAGATCAACGTAGGCGAGAAACCGGTGAGCGTCGCGCTCGCTCCTGACGATGCGACCACGTTCGTAGCCAATCAGGGCTCGAATACCGTCAGCGTCGTGGACATTCGCTCCGGCATCGAGAGGGCGCAGTTGCCGGTAGGAGAGCGCCCGGCAGGGATCGCGATCTCTCCGGACGGCAGCCTTCTAGGCGTTGCAGAATTCGGCGAAGACCGGATTCGCTGGATCGACGCTGAAAGCCTCGAGACATTGTCGGTTGTAGCAGTGGATGACAGACCATACGGGGTGGCGTTCACGCCTGACGGCGGTCGCCTGCTCGTAAGCCATTTGCTGGACGGCGCCATCACCGTTCTGGATAGCCGTCCCCACCTGGCGTATTTCCCGTTCCAAGCGTCCGGCTACGGCGCGTCCCGTTCGATCCATGACGCTGCGGCAAGTGCTTCGTCACGCCGTATTCCCACGTGGCCCAACGTGGCGCCGGCGCCCGCCATTATCGTGAATGGCGACGGGACCAGGGCATACGCGGCGCAGACGATGGCTAACGGTGCAGGCCTAAACACACAGTTTGATACTACCGTATTTCCTAAGGTCACCGTCATCGATCTCACCGGTGAGCAGCACCTATCGTCGGAACACATCTCGTTGCCCGAAACCGATCGACCGGTGGGGCTGCCTTGGGATTTGGCTCTTGCGAAGAACGGGGCAGAGCTTTGGGTCGTGAATTCGGCCAGCAATAATATCTCTGTCGTTGGCCTAGCTACGCCCACCCATCCGGTGCGCGTGGCCAACGTACCCGTCCAGGACAATCCGCGCGGCATCGTGATCAGCCCCGACGGCAACAGGGCATATGTTAACAACACGCTGGCCGGCACCGTCAGCGTGATAGACACGCAGACGTACACCGTGCTTCAGGTCATCCGGGCCACGACCATCCCGTTACCGCCTGCCCTTTTGCGGGGCAAACAGCTCTTCCACTCCAGTGCCCGCTCCGACCTTGCGCGGGCGAGCTGGGTGAGCTGCAATACGTGTCACATCGAGGGCGAACACGACGGCAGGACGTGGAAGCTTCGCTACACCGGCGACGTCCCACCGGGCGAGCAACCCGTGATCGTGCGCAACACTACCAGTCTGCTCGGAATGGTGGAAACCTATCCGTTGCGGTGGTCCGGCGAGTGGGATGAATCGGCGGACAGCGAGCACAGCGTACGTTTCGAACAGTTCGGCACGGGGCTGATTCAAGGAGAGATGAACGCTACGCTTGGATCACCCAACCAGGGCAGGTCATACGACCTGGACTGTCTCGCCGCGTATATCGATAGCCTGTCGCTTGCGGCGCCCAAACACATTCTGAACGAACGCGAACGCCGCGGAAAAGAGTTGTTCGAATCGCCGGACACGGGGTGCTCGGATTGTCACCCTGCGCCGCTCTACACCGACCTGCGCTCACACGATGTGGGGACCGCATCCGGCAGTGGTGAGTGGTTCGGTCCTTTGATCGACACACCCACGCTCCGTTTCAGCTACGACAGCGCGCCCTACCTTCACGATGGGCGAGCCGAAACGCTCTACGACGTATTGACTACCTACAACCTGAGCGACACGCATGGCGCTACGTCCCACCTGGACGAAGAGGATTTACGGAGTTTGGAGGCATTTCTCTTGGCGCTGCCCTATGCCGAGGTGGGCCAGTGACATGGGCATGGCAAACGAATCAAAGGAGAGGACGATGATGTCGAGGATGGGGAGAACTCTGAGTCGCTGCACACTGGCGATTCTGTTTGCACTCCTATTTTGGGGTGTGTTCGGTCAGCTCACTATCGTTCCAGCGATCGCGTCTGCCAATCAAGACGCGTTTCCCAGAGTGCCACCGGACTTGAGCAAGGTGAGCGTAGGCGATGCCGACGTTGCCGGGTACGCCGACGTCACCGGTAGCCCGGGCGCAGTCCCTGCCAATGCTGAAGTAGCCATCGTCAATCTGAATGCCCACAATGTGGCGATGGCCACTGCTGACGCGAGTGGCGGATTCAGCGTATCGCTGTTTGCACCACTGGGCTCGTCCCTTCTCATCAAATATGAAACCGATGGAACTCGGATACAGCGGTTCTGGCAGAAAGCCATTGCGGCGGTATCGGATGAGACGACTAATAACCTCAATGAGCTGCCCGGCGCAATCCTGCGTGTCGGCGGCACAGAGCCGGCACAGGGAGACGAGCAGACATTCCATATCGTCGGCGGGTTTTCCGGCGACGAGCTTCCCAAGCGATGGGCCGGCTGGTACATGTCGGGGTCGCTCTTGGTGCGCGGGCAAAAAGGCGGGTGGGGACTGTCGGCTAGTCCCGGCCAGACGGTGTACATGTCGCTGGAAATGCGAGCAACCTCACCGGCGTTCTCCTGCAGCGACCCAATTGAGACGGTCATGGACCTGCACGTCCGCCTGCGTGAGGTGTTTGGGCTTGAAGGCACGGCGAGCGCATCCGAACTGTGGTTTGACTCCTTTCTTTTCACGCCGACAGGACTGCCCATCGAGCGCGAAGGATGGGTGCCGCCCATCGCAGCTACCGGTCCGCACGTGTTCACGAATGTCTCCTGTGTAGGCCGCCACGTTGTTGGCGGCGACCTTGAGCTATCTTTCAAGTTGCCACCGAACTTGCGCGAGGGCTACTACCGGCTCGAAATCGTCTTCGACCCGCAAATTCCGTACGCTTCCGACGTAGGGCAGGCGGTTGTCTGGCAACAGGAACCGTCGGTCGCACGCGACACGCCGATCATTCGCGTTGGGGATCCCTTGCCGCCGCGCATCCCTTGGCTACTGTTCGGTGATGAGCTAGTTAATGGCGACCGCGGCGCGACAGCCGTACAGGATGTCTCGACCTATCAAATGGTGAACCGTGTCACCACGCCGACTCACATTCCCGTAATACCGCCAGTAGAGGAGCGCACGGGCCAGCCGATCACGTACGAGCTGGCTCCGGGTTCATCATGGCTAACCAATACGGACCGCCGTCTGGGTCCCCCACCGTACATTCCGCTGCACCTGCCTTCCGGCGAGTTAAGTGTCGAGATCGAGCAACCGGATGGGCAGGTGGTCCACCTTGGCCCGTCGGCCTTGCAGCAGTCGTCCGTGCGTACGCCGACGACGGCCGGCGGCGCCGAGTACGCGCAGGGCACGGGTCATCTCGGAGACATGTACCATCTGTACAATAGGGACGGAGATCTCGCCTACGCGTTTACCCAACAGGGCTTCCATGTCATCAGGCTGCGCGGCGAAGTGCAGGACGTGTACGGTAACCTGTACGCAATCCAAAGCGACTATGAGGTTGTGGTGGCGCACGTACTGGATCTCGATCCCAACATTCTGCCTACGACGCCCTTTGCCGTGGACGATTTCTTTTCCCCCGGGCTCCATCTCTTCCCACCAAAACCCGCCGACGTACACATCACGTTGACACATGTTCCATTCTCGGATCCTAATCAGCAGAAGGAAACCGAACTCCACGGTGTGGCAAACGGTGCAGGGTATTTTCAGGCTGCCGAGGGCGCCGGTGTCGCCATGGACCAGCCCGGTGAGTTTCGCGTGGACATCAGCGCATACTACGAAGACGAATCGGGCGAGGTCTGGTTTGGCTCGATGACCTGGGGCGGCGTAGTGGAGACGCCAGATGCACAGCTCGTAGCGCACGGCCGTCGTGGCATGGACTACAAGAGCGACCAGATCGACGATATGCCGATTTGGTTCCGTAATCAGGATCTGCCGGCGAGCAAGGTCGGAATTGAGAACTACTACCCGTATCTATCCGGTGACATCCATTGGGGAGACCAGAACCTGGACCACGGGTGGCTGGGCGACTCGATTCACTCCATCATCACCTTTGAGGATTTGACGCCCCAGGGCTCGTTCTATGATCTCGTGCGCCAGTTCTACCCCAAAGCCACGAACGTGTTCCGATGGCCGCCGGAGGACACTGGCCTGACCGGCCTAGATAAGCGAATCCAAATCGGGGAGGCGCCGCTCTTCCTGGCCAGCGCCACCGGCCACCTTCCCGAGCAATATCCTGAAGAAATTGGCTTGATGAGCTACTGGTACGGATCATCTCAGCGGCCCGACGTTCGGGTGCGCGAGCTGATCTCCGAAGACAACATGGGCACGGCGTACTGGCGCTTTGACGACACCTACAACTATCAGCTAGGCGAACCGGCGGATGGTGACCACCCCGGCGATATCAAGTGGGAGTTCGGCGGCATCGTCTTTCGCACGATATCCGAGACCAATCCCATACAGCAGTATGCGATCTATTCTTCGTTTTGGGTATTGCTGCCGGATGACTGTGACGCTGACCCGTTCGGCTGTGCGCGGGTAACCCCGCCTTTTCAGGATGCCACCGGGGCGAGCATCAACGGCGGGCCAATTATGACGCTGCAAGGACAAGACATAGACATGCTGTTCTTACCCAAGTGTGTCAGGCCCGGCGATATCCTCAACGTGGACGAAACGGTGGCGTTTTGTGGCCATGTGGGACCTCCGCTGGACAGTCGTGTGGATGTGACCATTACGGCGCCGGATGGCAGCACGCATGCCCGAAGCTGGCACGCCAACAAGATCGGCTGGCTATACGATCCCTCATTCGACTTCGACGCGGACCAGCCGGGGCGCTGGCTCGTCGAGGTGCAGGTCACGCACGATCGGCCCTATGCCGGCAACGGTGTAACGCCTGCAAGCCACAATACAGGTACGGTTCTAGGCACAAGCGGCGTGTATGAATTCTATGTGGTGGAGCCTGATGCGCCTCGCCTCCACGTTTCCGAACCGCAGCCGGGTTTTATCCAGTGGCCGGGGAACGGGATTGCGCCGATCCTGATCACGGGCCAATCTCCGCTGGGCACGTCAACCATCTACTACACGGTCCACGACAAGGGCATCGTCATGGATCAAGGGGCGATTACGCCGGAACCCGGCGGCGAATATGCACTGGTTTACGACGCAACCGCATTGCATGATGACTTTCCAATGCTTTCTTTGGTCGCGCACGAGGGTCGTTGGGAAGGCCTGGCGGACGAGGTCTCCATCCATTTGCTCGCTGTTGGCACGGACACGCCGCGGGCGGCGTCCGTCACGCTGATCGGCGAGCAAGTGTTCGTGATTTCAGGGGACGTCCCCGGCCCATACTTCAGGACATTCTTGCCGGCAACCGAAAGGGACTGACCGGTGGTGGAGCACAGACGGCGGACCTATTGGCTGTCGCTCGTCATGGTTCTTGCAGCAGCAGTGGCCTTGTGGAGCTCGGGTCATGCTTCGAGTGGCACAAGCATACGCGGCCAGGTGCTCTTGGCCGGTGGACAACCCGCGGCGGGCGCATGGGTACGCGTACAGACATCGGACAACCTGGTCTACGCCGATAAGGACGGCTCCTTCGAGCTAGATGGGTTGCCGGAAGGCGTGGGCGTCGTGGTGACGGCGTGGTATGCGGAGTACAAGGTAGGTTGGGCCGCGGCCGAACCCCCCGCCGACGTCACGATCGTGCTGGAGCCATATTCCACCACCGACAATGCCGACTATGCCTGGAACACGTCCTATCCTGAACCGGGCGCGGAGCTCGGATGCGGTCACTGTATGCAGCCCGCGTTTACCGAATGGAAGGCCACGGCCCATGCGGGCTCCGCCACCAGTTCGCGATTCCTTTCCCTCTACAATGGCACTGACGTGAGCGGCGCGGTGTCCGTGGCGCCGGGCTACAAGCAGGACTTTCCCGGCACGACAGGGAACTGCGCAACTTGCCATGCTCCAGGTCCTGCAGTCGACGCGCCATTCACGACCGATATGAGCACGTTAGCGGGCGTCGACCGGGAGGGGGTCTTCTGCGAGTTCTGTCACAAAGTCGGCGCTGTTTACCTGGATCCGTCGTCGGGCAGGCCGTACGACAATGCGCCGGGCACGGTGTCCATGCGGATCTACCGCCCGGAAGACGGTGACCAGATCTTTTTCGGCAGCCTCGACGACGTCAACCGGCGCGTGAGCTACCTCCCTCTGGAGCAAGAGAGCGAATTCTGTGCGCCCTGCCATCAGTTTTCGTATTGGGGGACTCCGATTTACCAGAGCTTTCGCGAATGGCAGGAGAGTTCGTATGCAGACCTGGGCGTCCAGTGCCAGAGCTGCCATATGCCCGCGGGTGAGAGCGCGACCTTCGCACTGCCGGAAAAGGGCGGCCTGGCGCGCAATCCACAACGAATGGCGTCTCACCTTGACCTGGGCATCAAAGATACGGCCTTCATGACTAGCTCCGTCGCCATGACCGTCACCACGCAGCCGGCGGTTGATTCGATACGCGTCAGCGTGGCGGTGGGCAATGTGGCTGCGGGTCACCATATACCTACCGATTATCCGGGCAGACACATGATCCTGAGCGTGACCATGGAAGACTCAGAGGGGCGGGCGCTCGACCTGCTCGAGGGGCAGGTCATTCCGGACTGGGGCGGTGACCAATCCGGTAAGCCAGGGAAGGTGTTCGTCAAGCTGTTGCGCGACGTGGCCACGGGCGACGCGCCAGTCGTGAACTACTGGAAGCAGTCCATGATCGTCAGCGACACGCGCATTCCGGCCCTGGGAAGCGATACATCCACCTATTTGTTTGAGTCCCCGCCCGCAGGCACGGTTGCGTCGATACTGGTGGAACTGCGTTACAGGCGCAATTTTGCCGGCCTGATGGCGGCCAAGGGTTGGCAGGAGCCCGATATCGTGATGGCGGTGGAACGGATGCGGATTACGGTCCCGGATCAGACGCGAGTCTACGCACCTTTGATCCTCCGTTGATGCCTGGGCGGTCTTTGCCGGCGCCAACAAAAACAACACGCACCCGGGTGCTTGGGTGCGAGTAAGCATGCAACTATTTGGTGGGCGAGGAGGGACTTGAACCCCCGACCTCACGGATGTGAACCGTGCGCTCTAACCAGCTGAGCTACTCACCCAGGTTTTGCTGAACGATTCCAGAGTATATCATAGCCCGCGCGCCGAGCCAATTCTCAACGAGTGAATTCGAGAGTCGAAAGAACGCGCG
>JBJYXA010000454.1:0-2188 GCA_046259705.1 Caldilineaceae bacterium | reverse complement strand
GACCGTCGCACTCGTGAGACGATCGCAACGCACAATCAGGCACTTAGCGGCGTGCCCTAGACCGCGACCGTCGCACCTCAGGGACACCATGTATTTACCATATAGAGGGCGCTATCCTGCCGCCGCATCAGCAGAGGTGAGACAGCCGCAGGGGTACGAGATAGAGGCGGGAGCGGTCGATGGTGGTCGAGTTCGGCGCCGACGCCGCCGCTCCTGCTCGTTATGGCGTCAAGCAGCAAGCAACACGAGGATAAGATAGTGAAAACGACGACCGTCTTGTTGGCGGCTGCTTCGATAATGGCAGCGCCAGTGTACGCACTAGATTTCCCCGACGTAGCTGTTTGGGTACTGCTCCAAACAGTGGACTCAGAGACTGGCAGGTCTGCGAGTTTTCACGTCGCAACCTTCGATGCAAGAGCCTTGGGGTCTGGCGAGAGCGATCCAACTAGCGATGCGAACCTGGAAGTGTGTGTCGAAGTGCGCAACTTTATGGAGCAGAAGTTTCCAGCGCGCAGGTATACATGCCAGCGCGATTATTCGATGAAAGCGCGAACATGGCGGCCGGAGGCTAGGGAATAAAACCTTAGGCGGTTTAGACGGAGAGGTAACGGCACATGACGGCGACGCGAGACAGCAGCGGTCGGTTTCAGGTCGGCAATCCGGGTGGACCCGGCAGACCGCAGCGGCGGACCGAAGCCTTCTACATGCAGGCGATGATGGACGAGGTCCCGCTCGATACGTGGCGCGACGTGGTCCGCGCGGCGGTGACTGCGGCGAAGTCAGGCGACCATCGGGCGCGGTCATGGTTGGCGAAGTATTTGGTCGGCGAGCCGAAGACCGAAGTACCCGCGCCGATGCAGGTCATCGTGGAGCAACTGTTGCAGGTTGACCCGGCGTTAGACCGCGCGGCGGCGACGCTAGCAAAGCCGGTATTGTGCGCGATGCAGTACCCAACGCTCGCCGACGAAGACGAGACGCAACGGCGCGTTGAGGCCGAGGCGGCAGCGGCTATCCGAGCTGCGGAGCCCAACGACGCAACGAATGGACCACCGACCTATTTTCCCGTCACCGACCGCGTAGACACGCCACCGCAGGTAGAGGCACCAAAACGCGCCGTGTCCCACCGACCTGCGTCGCCAGCTCGCCGGCCTCGAATTGCTGGCAGCGCATAGTGGCACCATCGTCGTGGTCAAGTTCTCGGAGCTCCGAGCCTGTCACGGCGCTTAGCCGCACCCTTGGCTGCCGTCGTCCGCGCCGTCCTGGGACTCCTGTGGTGCCACAGTGGCATTCGCCGCTGGGGAGAGCAGTTTAAGCAGATTTGGCCGGCGCTAGATCGTATCTCGCAGCGTCGATGTTGACTTACAAACCGAATTCGATGAACTCACAGTTGACCTGGCGGGTTCTGCTGCGCCAACTGTACGTCATCGTCTTGTCCAACTCCAACGCCTTGCACAGGTCAGAATCTTGATCGGCGTACGTCCGCGTCTGCGTGTAAGTCCACAGTGAAGGGTTGTCTGGTTCGTGCTCCAATACAACCAGGTAGACTACGTTACAGGTTCCTACCGGCTCCCCACTGCTTACCCACTTGTTCGGTGCAACTTTCCTGAAGCTTGAAGCCGTAGGCAGTGTGTCCGAGGACACCCTGCATGTTCTCGTTTCCGCGATCAGGTTTCGCTCGATGAGATCCCAAGCCCCATCGAGAGAGGGCGACCGACAGAAATTCTGGATGTCCTGGAGTTGCGCTGTCTCGTAATCGTTTAGCTTTCCCGCGTTCTTCTGTTGGGCTGCGTGCGTAAGATCTTCGCAGTAGAGGTCGGCCAACCGCGTAAAATCCTTCTCTTCTTGAAGCATCTGCCGCATTTGCTTCCGCTCTTCCTGCAAAGCCTCAGGCTTGAGCTTACGCCAGACCCTCGTCTGCCAGAATTTGCACTCAATCTCTCGGCTCGAAGTATCACCCGAGCACTCTCCCGACAGCGCAGAGTTTTCTCCTTCGTTCTGGCTGCCGAGTAAGTTGAAGTATATTGAGTGGGGTGTTTCCTCCGCGTGCCGCGCGCCGAGGGACGAATCTTGAGATGCTGCTGACCCGGCCACTACTAGCCCGGCTAACGCAGCTCCAAAGTGAACGACCGTGACTTTCATGGGATCGGCTGCCCCTACGGTGCCATTATCGGTACGACCGCTCCGACGC
>JBJYXA010000453.1:0-2075 GCA_046259705.1 Caldilineaceae bacterium | reverse complement strand
ATGTCCAGCCGCTTGAAGCGGTTGTCCGATACGCCGTGCAGGATCGCATACATGAGGTCGTCATCTGCTTCGATGGCACGCTCAAAGAGCTGGTTCATGTCGCGCTCACTCACCCAGGCGCTGAGACGTCGAGCGTCGGCCACCATGGAGTCCGAGTTGCCCTGGTAGTTGCCCACGCGCACACATAGACACGACAGCCCTTCAATCTTGGAGAAATAGTGCGCCGCGGATTCGGCAAACGCCTTGCACACGCCATACATGTTGACCGCTTTCGTCGGCATGTCCTCGGAAACCTGTGTGTCCAAGGGATAGCCCTCGCTGAGCTGGATGCTACTTGCGAAGACGACACGACGGCATCCCTGATCTTTGGCTGCCCGGAAGATGTTGTACGCTCCCTTGACGTTCTGGTCTAGCAATGAGCCGTAGAAGTCGGCCAGTGTAGAGGGATTGGCGGCTAAGTGCAATACCGTGTCGATGCCGCGACAGGCTTCCTGGCATGCGTCCAGGTCGGCGACATCGAGGGGAAACTTCTCATGCGGCTCGACACCCGTCATCTTGGCCACGCTGCGCGATGCCAGCCGAAACGAATAAGTATTGCGCATGGCTTCGAAGAAAGAACTGCCGATGCGCCCCGTGGCGCCCGTCAATAACACACGTCTCATGCGATTACTCCTTGTTGGCCAGTCTCAAGAATAGATTACCATAACTGAGGATTTGCTTTGCATAATTGAGGATTGAGGAAATTGGGCGCGCGAGTTGCTACCAGCCGCAAGCGTATCCGTCCCTGCGTGGATCGGAACCGCCTACCAACACGCCGCTCTGCGAGTCGATGAGGATTGCCTGCGCACTGCCCGCCGCGCCCCAGTCACTGAGGATCTCCAGCTCATGGCCACGCGCAGCAAGCGCCGCGCGCACTTCCTCGGGAAAGCGCGACTCAAGTTGCAATACATTGGCGCAAACGTGGGGGATAGTCGACTCCATGGGATTCTGCAGGCTGCGCCAGCGCGGCGCTTCCACGGCTTCCTGTGGGTTCATGCCAAAGTCGATAATATGCGTGACGAGTTGCAGGTTGGTCTGCACCTGTGTGTCCGCGCCCGGTGTGCCACAGACAAGGAATGGTTTGCCGTCCTTGGTGACCAAGACCGGATTCATGGTGTGACGCACCCGCTTGCCCGGCGCAAGACAATTGGGATGGCCCTCTTCTAAATGCCAGTATGTCATGCGGTTATTGAGAAGGATGCCCGACTCACCCGCCACGAGAAATGATCCGAAGCCCGATTGGATACTCTGCAACACACACACGGCGTTGCCGGCGCGGTCCGCGGTGCAGAAACAGGTCGTGTCCCCGAACTGGTCGGCGGGTCCAGCGGGTACGTCTGTGGACGCGCGCTGCGGATCGATCTCGGCTGCGCGCAGCATCGCGTACTCCTTTGAGAGCAATCCATCCAGGGGGACATCGACCCATTCCGGGTCGGCCACGTATTTCTCACGGTCGGCAAAGGCGCGCTTTTTCGCTTCTACCATCAGGTGCACGCTCTTGGCGGAATTGCAGCCGAACTCTTGCAGATCGAAGATCTCGACCATGTTCAGTTCCTGCAAGAGGATGTGGCCGGATGAGTTCGGCGGCATTTCATACACTTCATATCCGCGGTAGTTGGTGTGGATGGGGTCGGCCCAATGTGCATGGTAGTTCCTGAGGTCGCTGGCACTCAAGTAACCTTCTCGGGACCGGCTGTACTCGTCGATGGATTGTGCAATTTCGCCCTCGTAGAACGCCGCGCGTCCTGCGGCGGCGATGCGCCGGTAGGTACGCCCCAGGTCTTTCTGCACGAGTAGCGCCCCTGGCGCTTTGGCAACGCCATCGTCGGTAAAGATAGCGCGTGTAGCTGGGTCGGCCGATAGCTCCGGCAATATCTCCGCCATGGTTGTGGCCAGGTGATGGCTGATGGGAAAGCCGTCTTCACACAGTTCGATAGCAGGCGCCAGCACTTGATCCAACGATAACGCGCCGAAACGTTCATGCGCCAGGAGCCAGCCGTCGACCAGGCCCGGGACGGAGACGCTGCGCATGCCGC
>JBJYXA010000452.1:0-2022 GCA_046259705.1 Caldilineaceae bacterium | reverse complement strand
GGCGACCGCCGATACGAGTGCCGGCGCGTTAATTAGTATCGATTCGCCGCATCCTCAGTTCACCCCGAGGCCGGATACACCTGCTAACGGAGGAAGATCTACTTGGGGAATGTCAGTTTGGGAGAGCAGTTATGAACAGATCATTTTCCAGGCTCTTGTCGTGCTGTGTTGTTATTCTTTGCCCGCTCCTGGTTGAAGCGCAGAGTGCGACAAACCCAGAAGGCATCTCAGGGCCACCAAGCGCGCCTTATTCGCCCTTTGCAAATCGTGCATATCCGACAAACGTTTATTTTGGGGACACGCATGTTCACACTGGCCTCTCTGCCGATGCGGGGGGCGGTGGCACCACATTGATGCCGCGCGACTCCTACAGGTTCGCGCGTGGTGAGCAGGTGGTTTCAAACAGTGGCCAGCCTGTAAAGCTCGCGCAACCGCTCGATTTCTATATGATCACAGACCATTCCGATGGCATGGGATTGATCACAGATATCAAGAGCGCGGCGCCGTCCGTCATGGCCGATCCGTTGGGTCGCGATATGCATGACCGTTTTGCGCAAGGCGGACAGGAGGCTCTGCTGGCGTCCCAAGAGCTTGTTTCGATCTTTGCGCAGGGACAGCTACCAGACGCCTTGAACTACCAACCCGGAAATCCGGCCTACAAGCGGGTCTGGGATGACATTGTCGCCGCCGCCGAAGAGTTTAACGACCCCGGCGTGTTCACGACATTCATCGCTTACGAATGGACGTCGCTTGTCAAAGGGAACAATCTGCATCGAAATGTCATCTTCCGCGATGGGGCCGAGCGGGCTGGGCAACTGGTGCCGTATTCAACAACCCCGCCGATGGGGAGCCCTGACCCCAAAGACCTTTGGGCGTGGATGGAAAACTACGAAGAGGTCACAGGCGGTGACGTTCTTGCCATTCCACACAATGGCAACTTGTCCAACGGCATGATGTTTGCGCTTAGAGATGATTTCAACGGCGGCGCGCCTTACGATGTGGCTTATGCAGAAGCGCGTCAGAAATGGGAGCCTTTGTACGAAACCACGCAACCAAAAGGAGACGGTGAAGCGCACCCCGCTTTGTCTCGAACGGATGAGTTTGCAGACTTTGAGACATGGGATTGGGGCAATCTCGATCTGACGGCCGCCAAAGAGGCGGATATGCTGCCGGGCGAATATGCCCGCTCGGGATTGCAACGCGGCTTGCAGTTAAAATCTGAGCTCGGCGTCAATCCATTCAAGTTCGGACTTGTTGGTGCCTCGGATACGCATACGGGCCTGACCACGCCAAACGAAGCGAATTTCTTCGGTAAGTATGCGGTCTATGAACCTTCGCCCGAACGTGCGACCCATGTTGCCAAGAAGAACGATAGTCTCGGTTTGGAGTATTTTTCCTGGCAGTATGTCACGCCGGGGTTAACCGCTGTCTGGGCGACAAGTAACACGCGCGGCGCGCTGTTTGATGCCATGGAGCGCCGCGAAGTTTATGCCACGACTGGAACGCGTATTCGCTTGCGCATGTTTGGCGGTTGGAACTTCGACGAAAACGACCTTCTTGGCCGCGACTTGGGGCGTGTCGGCTATCGCAAAGGCGTCCCTATGGGAGCTGATTTGCCGGAAGGCGAAGGGGCTCCGTCTTTCCTTGTCTTCGCCTTGAGAGACCCGATGGGCGCGAACCTGGATCGCATTCAGATCGTAAAAGGGTGGATCGATGCCGAGGGGACGCCCCAAGAGAAGATCTATGACATTGCCTGGTCCGGAGAGCGTCAAATAGATGAAAACGGCAAACTCCCTTCGGTTGGATCAACGGTCAACCTGTCCGTGCCAAGCTGGACCAATACAATAGGGGCACCAGAGCTGGGCACCGTTTGGCAGGACCCCGAATTCGATCCGTCGGTTGAAGCCTTCTACTATGTCCGCGTCCTTGAAATCCCGACACCGCGCTGGACAGCCTACGACGCTGTAAAATTCAACCTGGAACTGCCAGATCACATCCCACTGACCAGCCAACAGAGGGCCT
>JBJYXA010000451.1:0-2113 GCA_046259705.1 Caldilineaceae bacterium | reverse complement strand
TAGCCCTCCCAATAATCGGCAAGTTGTGGTATGCTATCGGGAAAACGGCACTGCCGGAAAACCAAGGAGAGCACAATGAGCCATCTACGAGTGTTGATTTGCCGTGTCGACGACGAAGCAAATCCTGACCAGATGACAGAGTTGCACAGCATTGATCTACCAGATGTCGAGCCGGGGCAGATGCAGCCGGAGACAGCATTGGACGAATTAGAAACGGAGGTGTTGGCTGTCGGGCAAGACGTAATGCGACACTTGATGAAGTCGCAGTGGGCAGAGGTGGACCGGCTGCTGGTCGAGGCATACCAGCGGCGTTTTTCCCCCTGAAGCCATCACGCGTGACGGGCACGAGGCGCTGCGCGTAGCTTGTCGTTTGGGGATCGTGTATCTGCCTCGCCAGATATGTTACAACGAGGAGTTGGAAGCCCACGAGATGCCGGGAAACGCCGTATTGCCTGCGCACGAAGGGATGGTGATCACGCGCAATCTGCAAGAGTGGGCCTGTCTGTTTCCTCTGGATTTGCCTTTTGCCACCGTGGAACGGTTGCTGGGGTGGCAGACACAATGTGACGAGATGATCTGTGCGACAGAGGTACGGCGTTTGGTGCGCAGGCACGGTCAAGTGATTCGTCAAGCCGAGGCTGCGGACGTGAAAGATCTGCTGACACGTAAGGACTTGAGTGGATTGAAAGCACAATTGGTTCCGTCTCGTGATGTGCGGCGACCGGCTGCTTGGCCGGAGGAATTGACTGAAGCAGTCGAGATAGCACTGGAGGCGGAGGCCCCTCAACCGCCAGATGGCGTCAGCGCCTGTGACTGGGAACGGATTCTGACGGCCCGGCGGGAGGAAGTCGACGACATTGCGCAACTGCGCCGCTTGGGCCCAGAGGTCCAGCCAGGCCAGATCATAGCAGCGACGGACGACGTAGAGGTCCGACGCCCCGAGCGGAGAAGCAAGCTCTACATCCGTACAGCTCGGATAGCGACTCGGGAAGGGTTTCGCTATTTGAGTGGACGCGGCGATGACGTTCTGAATCAACTCTATTTGCTCCTGTTGCTTTGCGGTGGGCCGGATAGCTGGGTCACCTTATTGGGCGATGGGGCCCGTTGGATTCGTAACTTCTTCGCTGAACGCTTGACGGCCTTCGTTAACAAGGAACTGATATTGGACTGGTATCATTTGGTCAAGAAATGCTACGAGATGACAAGTATGATCTGCTATGGCCGCAAGGCCAAGGCTGCCTTGATGGGGCCGTTGATCTCGTGCCTATGGCGCGGCCAAGTGGACGATGCCATTACCCAGCTAGATGCCTACCGTTCCCAGTGTCGAAACGAGCAGAAACTGGACGAACTGATCAACTACCTCGCTGCGAGGAAGCCTTACCTCGTCAACTACAAGGATCGTCGTGCTCGGCGTATCTACATCGGCAGCGGTCACGCCGAGAAAGCCTGTGATCTGATCGTGTCTCGACGCCAGAAGCACAAAGGCATGCACTGGAGCGAAGAGACCGCCGACGGTCTCGCCGCGCTCAAAACACTGGTACTCAATAACGGCTGGGACCTGTACTGGCAAGAACGCAAGGTTTTGCCTTTTGCCGTACCGGCCTAGCCCAGGACTTGTGCGCGCTAACAGATCTTGCGGATTGACGATGCCGGTTGGGGGTTTCCTCTATGCGGTGTGATGGTTGGGGTATCCGATGAACGAGAGGTACGGACGGCTACGGTACCTGTTGAGTTTTTCAAGCGTGAAGGACGCCGTTCGTTTCACACGAAGCAATATCTCAAAGAGTACGCTGCTCTGGCGGTACGGATTCTCGACAAGTTTGGCGCAACCCCTGAGACGCATCGAGTTGAGATTTGCACAGGGTATGTAAATCAACCGCTTCGAGAGGAGCTGCGGAAGCTGGGATACGATGTTCGGGTTGTGGAAATCAAGGGGATGTTGCAGAGTCAACTCGAACGTTTGTACAGAGCATACGTGATCGAAGAGGTGGGCGCAGACATTTACTATGACCCCAAGGATATGGCCAAGTCGGAGATCCCTGGACGATATCGAGAATGTCTTGAATATGGGAGGAGGCACTGTCCACAAAAGATCAAGACAGGGTGGCGTGCG
>JBJYXA010000450.1:0-7899 GCA_046259705.1 Caldilineaceae bacterium | reverse complement strand
GCGCTCATAGCGGTGGCGTAGATTTGCCGGAAAGCCGTAGGCGACAGGTCCGTCCAGCGGATCCAGGTCCCTAATCGTGTTGTAGATATCAGGCGTGGGCAGGTTGCGTACCGTCTGTACGAAGCCTTCATAGTCGGTCGGGGCATGGTCGCCAAGATAGCCGCCGACTGTGAGGACCCATTGATTATCCTCTTGCGCCAACAGGATGGCGATGCGTCTACTTGGCGGCGATGCCAAGATGACTATGCCATTGAGATTCGGAAACCTGCTCGGCGTTCGCGGATAATGACAGGTCACGTAGCCGAGCCCGATCCTGATCTCGTCCGTAGCCGGACGCTCATAGCCTAGCGTTTCCAGCCACATGGGGCTGCGGGAACCGCGTCCGCTGGCGTCTACGACGAGGTCGGCATTCAGGATACTCGACGAAGAACCTTTATCCTTCATTCTTATGTGGACTCCGGTTACGCGCCGTTGATCCGCCGTCGTCGCCAATTCCAGGACGCTGCATCGTTCCAAAATGGTGACGTTCGAAAGGGCGCTCACCTGCTCGCGCACCGTGGCCTCCAGTGTCGGTCTTGGAACGCCCACACCCGCGAGATCGCTGACGCCAGCCTGATGATAGGCGCCGCTATGAAACCAGCGGACGTTCTGACTGATGTCGGACATACGGACAGCCCCGGCTTCAATCAGTCTCTCGGTCAGACCAGGTAGGTAACTCTCCATCGTCGATCGCCCTTTTTCCAGCAGCACATGCGTGTGTCTGCCCTGGGGTACGCCTTTGCGACTGGTGGCCTGTTGCGGAAACGTATCCCGCTCGAGCAGCGTCACTTCATCGAAGTGATCCGCTAAGACTCTGCCTGCCAGAAGACCGGCCATACTTGCGCCGATAACGATAGCTCGCCGATGTGATTTGACCTCGCGCGTTGACATTCGCCCCTGCCTTTCTACGAAGGCATATGTGGATGGATTCGGATTCCGAATAGCCGAATTTCTACGCTGGCTTACGTAAACCGGGCGGCAACGCAATAGGCTGTCGCAGTTCCCATACACCTTCTGACCACGCCAATGTTATCTTAGCCTACCGTGGTTGTCGGGAGCAGTCATGCCCCGAAAGGCGTATTTCTCCGGGGTATCTTGTCGCTAGCCATGGATCGCTTCGAGAAGAAGGTCAAGTGGAATCGAGCTTGCTTGGGGGAGGCGCGTAGTGGGCTATCTACGCGACCAAGGCGCGGCCGTACGAGGGTGCTTCAATGGCATCGTTCCACCTATGGACGAAGGGTGCGGCCTTAGCGCGAACAGACATAAATGCTAGATTTTGGAGAGCAGCGGTGAACGGGTTCGCATTGGCATAGGGTCAAGTCTTGGACAGCGCCTTACTCAATCGAGGATTTCCAGTTCTCGCGCTCTGGCAACCGCTTCGGTACGATTGCTCACGCCCAGCTTTCCATAGATGTTTCCCGTGTGCTTCTTGACCGTACCGGGCGCAATCACCAGATAGTCGGCAATCTCGCGATTGCTGAGGCCAGCGGAGATCAGCTCTAGCACCTCGGTCTCGCGCGGGGTCAGAGGCTCTGGAAGGGTCTGTTTGGCTCCGGGACCCGACGCTAGGGCCAGGTCAAAGGCTGACAGCAGGGAAGCCGTGTAGTCGGGTGCGATTCCGCGTGCGTTCGCTTCCTGCAGCAATCTGGCCATGGGCAAGCCTAGGTCTACGAATGTACGTATATATCCTTGCGGCTGGGCCAGCCGCACCGCTTCGCCGAGGACAACAAGGGCCTCCGCAGATTCACCCAAGTTCGTGAGGGCGAGCGCCTGTAGCGCCGACGCTTCCACAACGATATCGCCGCGGCTTGCTGTTTTGGCTGTGACAATCAGATCGTCGAGCAGCGCACGCCCCTGTCGCAAGGAATTGGTATTGTTCGCGGCGATGAGCGCACGTGCGATCGCCAAGGACATGGCCGGTTCGGACAGTGTCTCCGGCCTGCTATTGGTGACAAGCGCTGCGGATGCCCAGCCGGCGGCTTGGCGAAGCTCGCCCTGGGCTAGCCAGAGTTCGATTCGAAGACGTTCATACCGGGAGTTCCAATCCGAGAACTGCGTGTGTGCAACCAGGTGCTGTGCCCGGTCCAAGTAATCGGCCGCCATTTCAGTGTCGGCTTCGCTGAGCTTAATGCGGCAGGCGGCGAGGTGTCCGGCGATGAGGGTACGGGTGTCCCCGCCGAGTTTGGCGCGCTCCAGCCCTTGCGATACATGATGCCAAGCATCCGTGAGATCGTTCCGTTCATAGAGAAGCTCTCCCATCCGAACGTAGACCCAGCCGATCAAGGGTAGAGGATAAAGCCCCCAGTTTTGCCGCGTCTGGATGGCAGACAGCGCACGGCGCCAGTACGCGCCGGCAGACTGCAAATTGCCTTGTCTCAATTCAAGGTCAGCCAAGGCGCCAAAGACGTGGACCTGCTCGATATGAAATGTGGGCGCGACCGCAAAATCGAGCAACTGCACGTAGGAATCCTGTGCTTTTTGCCAAAGGCCATTTCGCCGGTACGTGTCGCCCAAGGCCCCGTAGACGCCGGATCGTAGATCGATGTGTTCTTCAGATATCTCCTGCATTGCCTGGTCAGCAAATACTTCCGCCTTGGCTAGGTCATTCTGGAAGCATGCTATAAAGCAGCGCATGGCACTGATTCCCGTCCGGCGCAGTTCGCTCTCCCGACTGCTGTCCGCCGCCGAGCGCTCGATCTCATCCAGCCAGTTCTGTGCCGCCTCCGGTTGACCCATGTAGAGATAGACTCCGGCCTGAGCAATGGCAATACTCGGATGGGACCGCCGCCATTCCCCTGGCAGTGAATCGAGCCAGTCCTTCAGTACATTTACCTCCCCGCTCTGGAGCATCGAAGGAAATTTCCGGTCCATGATTTCGCTCACAAGTTGCACATCATCGCACGCAAGCGCATGCCGGAATGCCTCACGGCTGAAGTCATGTTCCAAGTACCATTGTGCGGCGCGTCTGTGAAGGTCGGGAACTTCGTCCGCAGCACGACGGTCTAGGGTGTTCGTGAGGAAGTCGGCGAACAGACGATGGTACCGGTACCATTCCCGGTGATCATCCAGCGCCGTCACAAAGAGCCCTTGACTTTCCAGGGACTCGAGCATTGCCTGGCCATTCGCATTGCCCGTCAAAGCATCGCAAAGTGGAGCAGAGAGCCGGTCCAGGAGGCTGGTTTTCAGCAGGAACTCCTGCATGCCCACGTCCAGTGGATCTAGAACGTCCTCGCTCAAGTAGTCGGCGATAAAGCGCTGGCCGCCGCCACTGACCAGCCTGCTCCCGCTAACTAAGTGGCGCTGTAGCGCAAGCGACGCAAGCTGCATACCGGTGGGCCAACCTTCCAGTTGGGCCTGCAGAGCGTCCAACTCGTCCTGCTCGAGCGCCAATCCTTTCGACACATTCAGGAACTCGCCGGTCTCTTCCGGTGTGAACTTCAGTTCCTCTGGCAGGAACTCCAGAACCTGGTTGCGAGCACGGTAGCGCGCGAGCGGCAGTGACGGCTCTCCACGCCCCGCTACGACTATATGGATCGTTGGCGGCAATCCATCGACTAGCGTAGTGAGGGCTTCGTGTATGTGTGGGTTCGTAATCAGATGATAATCGTCGAGGATAAGGACGAAGTGATCCGTCGCTTCGCTGACCGTCTCGATAAAAGCGAGCAGTGCTACTTCAGGATCTGGTGACAATCCCCCGAGCACCAGGTCCAAGTCGCTATCTCTGACCTCCGGCCGGACAGCTTCCAACGCCACGTATAGGAGGCGGAGGAAACGTTCCGGCTCATTGTCTTCGGCACCGAGAGACACCCAGGCGAGTGAGAGTTGGGTGGAATGCGCCCACTGGGTTAGGAGAGTAGTCTTCCCGTAGCCTGCCGGTGCATTGAGTAATGCAAGTTGAAAATGTAGGATTTTGCTTTCGAGTGCATCGGTGAGCCGCCGCCGCTGTACATTATGGTGGGGCAAGGGCGGCACCTGCGTTTTGGTTGTGAAAAAGTCAGTTTCCATGGAAGTTTCATGGGCGGCGCAGTCCTCTCTCGCCGTAACGATCAAGTGCCTGCTACCTACTAATGCTGCAGCATACGTTACGGAAAGTGTACCATGTCCGGATCAGGGCGGAATCGGCCCTAACACCGGCACGATGAGGCAACGTATCTGGGAGCCCTGTCGAGCGGGCTCTCCACGACTGCAAATCTAGTCGCTTGGCAAAGCGGAATTTATGCTCAGAGAAGCCGTCCCTGTCTGCAGATTTGCGAACACGTGCCCGCCAGCAGCGAGCTTAAGGTATAGAGTCCGCGTAGGTCAGTCCGTGGCCAAAATGATAAAGCGGCTGTGCAGAATCGTAAGGTAGATCCTCTTTCTGGCGGCGCACCGCTTCCATGGAGGACGGGATCTCCACCGGTAGCTTGGCCGTGGGCGCAAACCGACCGAATACGATATCCAGGACGGCGTCATCGGCTGCGCCGAAGTTAGCCAGCAGCGCCGCACATGCCTGCGCGATCTCCGGAATGACGGCCGGTCGCTCCAGAAAGATGTCCACGATGGTGGGGATGCGGTTGAGGATGCTCAGCAGGCGCGTCTTTTCGTCGTCCTTGAAATCCAGATCGCCGGCGTGGAACAATCCTTCCAAGAACCCGTCCCGTTGCTCGTAGGGGGCGTGAATACGCAGCAGCGCTATGTCGGCTTCCTCGATGGTGCCGACGACATGGCCGTATCCTTCGGCCACTTCGGGGTCTACGTTTTCAATATAGAGTTTGGGTCTGCCTTGGATCGGTAGGATCGGCTGAGCCGGGCTGCGTCCGTTCTTGAGCAAGACGATCGACTTGCGTTGCGCCAGCGCACCGGCCTGGCAAAAGGCGTCCTTCCCCACAATGCCGTTGACGGCCGATACATCGACATATGGGTTGTCGAATAGGCCGAGCCTAAACTTGTCCCTGAGCAGACGGCGCACCGAATCGTCGATGCGAGACTCTGCGATCACGCCTTCCCGCACCAAGGTAACGACGACACCGGGACAGTCTTCGCCGCCAAACTGATCCACGCCGGCATTGAGGGCCTTGGCGGCGCGCTCTTCCACGCTGAGGTTTTCGACGCCCCAGCACTTAGCCTCTACGATGACTTCTCCGTCTTGGATCACCGAATTGAGCAGCCGCCAGTCTGTACACACAACGCCATCGAATGCGTACCGTTCACGCAATATGCCTGTGATAACGTCGCGGTTGAAGCCAAAACCGACCTCCTCTAGGGACAAACCGACAGGCATGCCGTAGTAGGGCATGATCTGTGCCGTTCCCGCTTTGAACGCGGCCTCGAACGGGATCAGATGGTACTCGAAATTATCGCCCGGATAGACCTGTTCGCGGCCGTAGGAGAAGTGAGCATCTTCGCCATCCATCTGGGGACCGCCGCCGGGGAAGTGCTTGGTCATACAGGCAACGCTATTCGGCCCTAGTTGTTCGCCCTGGAAACCCCGGATATAAGCGGCGATCATTTGAGAGGCAAGCACTGCATCCTCCCCAAAGGTGCCTTGGATGCGCGGCCAGCGCGGCTCCGTTGCCAGGTCGGCCATGGGATGTAAGGCGGTGCGTATTCCTACAGCCAGGTATTCCTGCCGGGCAACGTCACCGAATTCCTCGACTAGAGTCGGGTCGCCGGTCGCGGCCAGCCCCAGCGGCTCCGGCCACTTAGAGAAATCGCCGCCGGTCCATGTCGTGAAGGGAGACGTGCTGACAGCGTGGCGGGGGTCTGTCGAAATGGTGACGGGGATGCCCAGACGGGTGCTTTCCGCCAACCGTTGCAGCCGGTTATACCATTCGGCGATGAGCTTGGGCTCGGTGACGCCGTAGATGTTGAAATGGTTCAGCAGCCGGTTGAGCACCAATTCGGACGTTGGCGCTGGGCTGAGCGGCCCGGTTTCTTCCAGTAGAGTGCCGTCCGGGTTCATGCCGAGCATGGCATGGAACATCATGCCGGCTTTCTCTTCCAGTGTCATCCGGGAGAGCAGATCATCGACCCGTTCGTCGATGGGCCGGCGGGTGTCCTCGTAGGGGTCCAATTTGCCGTTCTTGTTCAGGTCGCGATAAGAGACGCCGTCCTCGCTACAGGTGGCAGCGGCCGGATGAGAGTCGGATGTAGAGTTGGCCATGACAATCGCTCCTCTCTTGGACTATCGATTGAGCTGGTTGGCGAACAGCAAGCCGCTGTGTCCTCTACTCCTAATCCATGTAGGAATCACGCCTGCACCCAAATTGGGCTCGACCAGGCGCGCTGCCCGTTGCGTTGTTCGACGCGTACCCGATAGTGCGTTTCCGCGGTCAATGGTTCGTCGTCGACGAAAGACAGGGCGGCCTTACGCGCAGCTTCCGGCATTGCCCGATGCACCTTAACCTTGTTGGCAAAGTGGTAGTATGCGTCAGTATGCTCGGCTATCTCCGGCGTGACGCCTGCAACTCGGCGCAAATACGACTTGGAGCCTTCTTCGTCCCACAGCAGGCGGCTTCGGGCGGCGACTTCGGCCACCGTAGCGTCCAGTCTCAGGTTGTTAGCCCGTAGATGCAGGGCTGCGCCAGCGTCCGCCTCGAACTCGAGCACCACGGCGTTGGTCAAGTCCCGGTCGGCATTAGCCGTGCCTGTCACCATTTCGAATGTCGCCGTATCGCCCTTCAATACGGGCACGGATTGGCCGGACGTGACCCAACACGGCTGCCAGCCGGTCATCTCGCCGTTCTCAACGACCAGTGAGCACAGCCAGCGAATATCAGGAACCGGCAGCTCCACAGTACGCGGGCCCCAGCCGATCTCAACGCGAAGTGTCCACGTTGACCGCTCTCTCGCTTGCGGAATTTGCCACGTGCCCTGGTGGCTGTGCGTGGCGATGACGCGGTCGTTGCGCAACAGTTCGATGCGGTCGATGGCGTCGACGCCGCGCACGGATACTTCCAAGTGACGTTCCTGCGCCTGGGGCAAGATGGCGCCCATGGGCGCTCCATTGCAGGTAAAGTCCAGTTTGATGCGGTCGCCGGTTACGCCGTAGACGCGACGGTTGCGGAAGGCCTCCCACAGGCTGTCGCGTGTGAGTTTCTCGGCAAGTACCGCCATCAACCCGTGTCCCCAATGGCCCGGCATCATCGTCCAGTTATCGGTGGAGCAGATGGCGCCCAGATGCAGGCCCGCGTTCAGTGCATCCTGCCAGGTACTCCCACCCGTACCCGGTCCCATATGCACGTTGTGACGCATGCCCACCCACTCCTCATCTGTCTCAGAGCAGCCGTGCACGGAGTATATCTCGGCGTAGGGACTCAGCGTCTCATCGCAATTGGCCCAGTCCGGCGCACGCTGTCCGGTCAGGTACGCTGTGTGGTGCGGGATGGCGAACGCTTCCACTGCAAGCTCGCGCAGATAGGCGTAGAGTTCTGGGAGCGTCTCCGCATCGCACAGGTCGAAACCCTCGCGCCGGTAGATTACATTGTGATCGCCCCAGCGCCCGTTGCCCTGCCACTCATAGCCGGGGAAAGTCACGAAGACGCCGGGCCGGTAGGCGGCTGATGTTGCCTCTTGCACCTCGAGCCACTCGCGGGCCAGCACATCGGGTGACTTCGAGTTCTCCAGGTGCACACCGCGGTAGCTCTGGACGTCCGGTGGATTCTCGTGTAGGTGACCGTGAGAGATGGCCGCCTCAGCGTGCTGGTGAATAGCCGGCCGCGCGAAGGAGAACTGCTTCATATAGTAGGCGCTGTTGTAGAAATCCAGGTAACGACTTGCGTCCGCCAGCACGTCGCCCAGCGGCGGGAATTGCGTAGGAATGTAAATCTGGTGGTGGCTGTCGCCCCAGAAGATCCGGTATTGGTTTTGCATAATGGCGTA
>JBJYXA010000449.1:0-2952 GCA_046259705.1 Caldilineaceae bacterium | reverse complement strand
GAGGCGGCTAACAATCCCCTACCTATATCGGTACGGGGTTCAGAAAGGCATTGCCTCACGGCTGATGCAGAGGGACCGTACTGGTGCAACACCACGGTTTTCGGCTCTGCCAGAGGCTGCCTACGCAATCAAGGCGTTGTTTCAGTTCGCAAAGGGACGGGGAGATCGGGCTCGACAATGCATTATCAATATGGGCCTTCAGCGTGGGTTTTCGCAGGGTGGCGCTCGGAAAGGAGAGCCTGGTTGGAGCGATATCTAGCGGTGCGCCTCGTCGAGCGGCTAGGCAGGCGGTTGGCTCGGGTGGCCGGGCTCAGGATTGCGGAGTCCATTTCGTCGGATACCGCTCATGAGTTCTTGGGCGGACTGCATCCGGTCGATTCTGGGCATCGTCTTATCCGGCTGGGTCCCGCAGGCGACGGAGGGTATCTCGTGCCAGACGATCTCGATGGAATTTCGCACTGCTTTTCACCGGGCGTCGGTAGTCTGTCCGGCTTCGAGACCGACTTGGCATCCAGAGGGATCACATGCTTTTTGGCGGATTTCGCGGACGATGCTCCAACGATCGATGACGAGAAAATCGTTTTTGATAGGCGCTACGTCGGCACTTGGACCGACAACGTCTTCTTCACATTGGACGACTGGGCCAGCACTCGCCTGCCAAACCATGCCCAGGACCTGTTGCTGCAGATGGATATCGAGGGTGCCGAGTACGCGGTGTTGCTCAATGTCAGCGATGCGCTGCTGCAGAGGTTCCGAATTCTCATTGTAGAGTTCCACGCGGTCGACAAGTGGTTCGATGGTCGATTCCATCATTTTGTCGTCGACCCGGTCGTGCGCAAGCTGCTTCGGCACTTCCGAGTGGTTCATTTACATCCGAACAATTATTGCCCGGCTGAGGAGGTCGCCGGAGTTCTGGTTCCACCACTAATGGAGTTTACGTTCCTGCGCAAGGACAGGTTTACTGGTAGCAGATTGCGGCATGACTTTCCGCATGCTCTGGATCGCGACAACGTCGCCGGGCCGACAGTTGCCTTGCCGGAGTGCTGGTATCTATGACAACCAGGCTAACACCATCTCATATAATCAGCGGGCTGCGCCGTCTGAGACGCCACGCGAATATTCTGTTCAAGCGGGACAACGCCTTGATGTTCAGGGCTTGTCGCGGAATTGTCCACGTTGGCGCATCTACTGGCCAGGAACGGCTCCATTACCAGGCTCGCGGTCTCGACGTGCTCTGGGTTGAAGCAATACCGGAAGTGTTCGAGCGGCTCGCGGAAAATATCGCCGGATTACCGAAACAGCAAGCTTTCCAGGCGCTTGTCAGCGATTCCGATGGAGATGCAAAGACGTTTTTTGTGTCCAGCAACGAAGGGATGTCCTCAAGTTACCTCCCGCCCAAGCAGCACAAAGAGGTTTGGCCTCAAGTTACATTCGAGCAGACGCTTTCTTTAACCACGACTCGCTTGGATACGCTGTTCGAACGCGAGCGTCTGGATCACAACCGCTACGACGGCATGGTGCTGGATACGCAAGGATCGGAACTCTCCGTACTTAAGGGCGCCGGATACTTGCTGAGGAGATTTCGTTTTATTCTTGTTGAGGCAGCAGACTTTGAATCCTATGAGGGATGTTGCCAGGTTAGTGAGCTTCGCGAATTCATGATGGACAACGGCTTTAAGGAAAAGCGGCGCGAGGTGTTTTGTTCTAGTGACGTCGGCAGTTATTTCGAGATTCTTTTCGAAAATCGCGCCTCAGAAAATTGAAGCTCAGCAGAATTGCGGAGTGAGCTCGAAGGCTGTATTTTAGGGCGGGTGGTTCGGTTTTGGTCATAGATACCGATCGCCACGGGAAGAGATTTGAGACAAAGCCAATCCAATTGGATCCTCGTTAAAGGGTCGGGTGGCGGAGGGCTTGGCGATCGATTGAGAGCCCTTTGTGTAGCGATCGCCTATGCGCGTGCGACCGGCCGGGGCGTCTCCGTGGATTGGCGTGACGGTCGCCTCGGGGCGGAGGGCGTTAACCGGTTCTCCGAGCTGTTCGAGATCAAGGATATCCCCTATGTCGAGCCAGAATGGCTTGAGGGTATTTCCGATCCGTGGCCACCGTCCTGGCGCGGGCGCCTGCAGAGGAGCCTTCATGAGGTCTATGTCGAAGACGGTGACCCTGTGTGGGATCGCGTTAGTACGATTGCGAGGTACTCATTCGATCCCACGGACGACACTCTCGAGCATTCGGTCGTGGTCTTGTGGGACTTTGACCGTCTGTCGGCGTTGGCGCGACTCCCGCGATTCAACGCGCAGGGACTCACGCAGAGGCAGTTCGAGGTCGATATCGTCACGAGGCATCTGCGGCCCGTGGAGGCCATCGAGCAAAGGGTGGCGAAGTTGCTGGCTCGAACCGAGGGCTCCCAATGCCGCGTTGGCGCGCACGTCCGCGCCACGCTGGAGGCGAAGACACAAAAAGGAGAGGTGCCACTGCGGGCGTACTTCAGCGTTCTGGATAGGCTACTTGGTCAGCGGGAGTGTCGGCTGTTCCTCGCCACGGACAACATGTCTGTCCAGCAGGCGTTCCAGCAGCGTTACGGCGACGTGATGAGTCTGCCCAAATGGTTTGGCGCACCGGGTGACTCGCTCCATCTCAACCCCGAGTGCCCGGATGTCGCTCAGGCGGCCGAGGATGCGGTGGTGGAGATGATCGCCCTGGCTCGCTCGGACCACCTCGTCCTGCGCAGCAACTCCTCGTTCAGCATCATGGCTGGCCTGTTCTTTTCTGGCGATCCCCGCAGAATCACATACGTCGACGCCCGCCCGTCATTCCCCAGCCGTCTTCGGGGTGCTGCGCGCCGACTGTTAGGGCCGGCGTGCTGAACGGGGCTGCGCGCGTCCGGCGCGAGAACCTGGGGGCGGGCCTCGTCTCCGTCGTCATACCGGTCTACAACCGCGGGAGTCTGCT
>JBJYXA010000448.1:0-6839 GCA_046259705.1 Caldilineaceae bacterium | reverse complement strand
GCACGAACGCTATTCGCGCCGATGCGATGCCGTCTTTATGGGCAGAATCGTCTGTTCGTTGCGTGGACCAAAGCTGTCGTTGTATAGTCAGCGACGGTTCGATTATATCACGGTCAGCGTGCGAGATACGGATATCAGCATGTAGGAGAGCGGCTAGGTGAACACAGAATGACAGCGTCGCAGTTTGAGATAGGGATCGTTCGCCAACAGGAGTTATCCGAAAAGGAACGCGCGGCCGTGGTCTCGCTGTGCAGCCGCGTTTTTGAGGAAGACTATGCCCCGGCGCTTGCCTCCTTCATCGACGCGACACATCTGCTCGGCCTCGTCGACGGCGCTTTGGTCAGCCATGCTCTATGGTATACAAGGTGGCTGCAGACAGGCAACGGACCGCTACTGCGTACGGCCTATGTGGAGGGCGTGGCGACGGAAGAGTCATTTCGGCGCCGGGGCTACGCTTCCTCGTTGATGGAACGGCTGGTCGGTGAGCTTAACGCGTACGATCTGGCGGCGCTGTCTCCCTCACGCGCAGCGTTCTACGCACGACTGGGATGGGAGCTTTGGGACGGACCGTTGTTCATTCGCACGGAAACAGGCTTATTGCCGTCCCCTCTCGACGAGCAGGTCATGATCTACCGGCTGCCTGGGAAGCCCCAACTAGATATTCGCGAATCGCTCTCCGCGGAGTGGCGAGAAGGCGAGCTTTGGTAGACGAGAGCGCGGCGTGACCTACTGTACCGGCGGCGCCTCGCGCGCCGGTAAAGCGTCCCTCGCCAAGCGGCTTATGATCTATTTCCAGATTCACTTGTTGGAAATTGACTGCCTCAACATGGGTCTCACCAAACGGGGTTGCGGAGCACGGGATTCATCCCCTACTCGATGAAGGTACGAACGGTGAGCTGCTGTGGCCGATAATCTCCGGCATGATGAGGGCCATGGTGAAGGATCGACACGACAAGGGCAGATGGGGCGCGCCCCATCTGCCCTTGTCCGTATCCTAATTGTCCTGACTAAATAGAGCCAAATACTCCCCGTAGCCTTCTTCCTCCAGCTTATCGACAGGAATAAATCGCAGGGAGGCTGAATTCATACAATAGCGCATGCCTGTGGGCTGCGGGCCGTCATCGAAAACATGGCCCAGGTGCGAATCGCCGTGTTTGGAGCGCACCTCGGTGCGAGACATCCACAGCTTGCGGTCCTCTTTGGTGACGACATTGTCGGGTTCCAGCGGACGAACAAAGCTCGGCCAACCGGTGCCCGAATCGTACTTGTCCAGCGAGCTGAAGAGCGGCTCTCCGGAGGCGACATCCACGTAAATGCCCGGCTCTTTGTTATCCCAGTATTCGTTGTCGAAGGCGCGCTCGGTACCCTCTTGCTGGGTAACCTGATATTGTTTCGGCGTCAGTTTCTGGCGCAATTCCTCTTCGGTAGGTTTGGTGTATTCCATCGTAATCTCCTCGTCTTCCCCGTACTTACTGCCGTATCATTGCGAAAGCTTCGGGAAGCTTGTAATGTGTTCTCTCAGTCTCGCAGGATCCACGCCCTAGTGCCGTATGCCACGATACTTTTGTTGGGACCATTTGACCCCGTCTGTGCTATTCGCGCCATGCCGCGGCCAGTGATCAAAGGTCCAAGGCCTGCTATAATGCTCGGACGCTCCTGGCGGACAGCACTGAAATCCTTCAACTCGCGGACACTTGCAGAAAATATGACGATAACAAGAACTAATCACACCGGTACCTACAATGGAATTCTTTTTGTCTCTCTCTTGGCGTTGGCGGCTGTTTTTCTTGCCAAAATCCCTACGCTGTCCTACCTGAAGATCAGTCCGCTGATAGTCGGAATCATTCTGGGTATGGTCTACGCTAACACGTTGCGTAGCAGCTTTCCAGAGTCATGGAGCCCAGGCGTAACCTTCTCGGCCAAGAAGCTACTGCGACTGGCCATCATCCTTTACGGATTCCGTCTCACATTCCAGCAAATCGGAGACGTCGGGGCTGTCGGGTTGGCGGTTGCCATCGTGATGCTGACCAGCACTTTTCTTCTTGGCTCATGGGTAGGCACGAAGATATTCGGTCTGGACAGAGACACGTCGATGCTGACAGCGGCCGGCAGTTCGATCTGCGGTGCGGCGGCCGTACTGGCGACAGAACCTGTACTCAGGGCAGAACCACAGAAGAGCGCGGCCGCTGTCAGCACAGTCGTGCTGTTTGGAACGATCTCCATGTTCTTGTACCCATCATTATATGGCCTAGGGCTGATAGATCTTACGCCTCCCGAGTACGGCGTGTACGTAGGCGGCTCGGTGCACGAAGTCGCGCAAGTCGTCGCCGCGGGTGGGGCGATCCTCGGCGCGGCGGACAACGCGGTCATCGTAAAAATGACGCGCGTGATGCTTCTTGCACCAGCGCTTATCCTAATAGGCATTTATGTATCCAGAAAGGCGTCAAGAGGTGAAGAGACCGCAGGATCAGTCAAACTGGTGATTCCCTGGTTTGCGGTGGGTTTCATCGTTGCGGCTGGACTCAATTCACTGCATATTCTGCCGAGTCCAGTCGTAGCCTGGATCATCGTACTCGACACATTTCTGCTGACCATGGCGATGACAGCGCTGGGAATGGAGACGAGCTTGGCCAAGCTCAAGGACGTAGGCCTGAAGCCCTTCTACGTCGCGCTTGTCATGTACGCTTGGCTGGTGTTCGGTGGATATGCGGTAACTAACCTAGCGCTTCGCCTATTCTGATGTGACGACAAGAGCCACACGCGCCAGGGGATTTCGCCGGGCTTTGGCGCTTATGCGCCCATCTCCGGCACCTTCTGCAAGGGATAGCGTCCGTACTTCTGCACGGCCGCGCTCAATGCGCGCACGTTCTCCGGCTTGAGATATCCGGCCAGGCTGTTGCCGCTGCTGACAATATAGCCGCCGCCCGGCCCCGCTGTCTGGATCAGCTCGTAGACCTCGCGTTCGGTGTCCTCTTCGGTACCGAGACCCAGGATATTTAGGTCCACATTGCCGAGTAGACAGATGCGGTCTCCAAACTCGCGCTTGACTGCGGCGACGTCCATGGCCCCTTTCTCCAGCGGATGCACACCCGAGATGCCTAACTCTACGAAGTCCGGCAGGAAGGGCATGATGTTGCCATCACTATGAATGATCCACGGTAGGGAGATGTTGGCTGCGACTTCGCGGAAACGTGGAATGACGAGTTCGTGCAGAACTTTGCGCGAGAAGAACGGTTGTGTGTTAAAGGCCATGTCATCGGTAGATACGTAGACGTCGAAGCCGAGTTCACAGACGGTGTCGGCAACCACGGCCGCCCACTCGCAATAAGCGTCCAGCAGAATCTCCACCAGGTGTGGGTTATCGTACAAGGCCAGGCTGAAGGTTTCGATACCCATGCTAAGCATGGTCGGGAAGATGCCGATGCGGGTGACAAACCATGCTGAGCGTTCGCCCTTCTGTTGTGCAAAGGCTGCGGCGCCTTCGTACAGACTCTCATCGTAAGGATCCGGCAGACGAAACTTGTGCAGGTCGGCAAAGCTGCGAATCTGGCCCTGGCCATAGAATAAGCGCCCATCGGCGCCGGCGTGACGCTCTGCGTAAACAGGAGCGCGCAGCACATACGACAGATTGTCGAACCCAAGTTCGTCGGCAACCGCGATGGCCTCCTCTGCGGTATACGGCGTGGTCTCCAAGCTTGCTGCCTGGTCGGGTGTGCCCCAACCCATAATTCGCTCGGCCAAAGCGCGATCGATGGCTATTTCACAGTAGGGCACACGGTCCGGCTGGTCGCAGCGTAGTGCTATGGCGACTCGCTCGCGTGAATTCATGGAGACGTTCCTTTCGATGTCATAGCGACTCTGCTGAATTGCCGTTTGGTACATCAGCGCGAAGAGCGGCCGCCCCTTTTCGCCGATGGCGGTGAGTTAGGGGCAAGGCCCATTCACTCGTATAGCTCGTTCATGGGTAGAGCCGGCGGAATTCCGCATAAAGATCGTCAAGTTCCGCTGGCGTCGCGACCCCCTCGACTAGCAGGCCCAGTGCAGACGGGTCTAGCGCATCACAAAGGGCAAGTACCTCGTCACAAGGACAAATCACCAACACAGACTTGCCCGCCGCCTGGATCTTCCTGAACATGTCTGTCCAGACTAGCGCCGACGGCGTGCCGGCCCCCGGCGTAAATTGGATTGCCTGCAGTTCTTCCACCTCCAGAAGCGCGTCGATGTGGACAGCCGCGCGCGGTCCATCCAGATGGAAGAAAGCTCTGCCTGCGGTCGCGGCTTGGCGCGCAATATCAGGCAGGAAGATCTCCTGGAAATGCTGCGGGCTGATGAGCGCGTTCAGGTCGCAGGCCTGCAGCGTATAGGGCTGATTCGACCACAGGCCAAAGAAATGGAACATGCCCGCCCCTTGGTCGACCGTGCACTGATACAGCTCCATGAAGGCCTGCCGCCATGCGAAATATAGCCCATCCACCGCAGTGCGCACGTCATTAGGCCGGTCGAGAATATCCATGCACAGGTTCGTCGAACCGCGCAGCGTGATCAGGGCATCTCCGCTGGAACCGATGTCGGGCGTACACACGAGGTAACGTCCGGGCGCGTCGGCTGCCGCGCGCAGTAGTGCAGCACGCATGGTCTGTAGCCAGCCGTTGTCCTCGCGTATGGTGCGCCAGTCGGGGGCATTTGACCAGTCGTCATCGAGGAAATGCACCGTCCAACTGGTATCGGCGCTCTCTTGCCGGTCTCCACCCAGGAGCCCGCCCATGAGCACGGCGCCAAAATCGGCACGGATGTTGGGAAGGGTATCACCGACGCGATAAGTCTGTTGGAGATCCTTGATCTTTGCCTCGAACCACACATCGGGCCGATCCAGTAGATCAAGGCGTCGCGTAATGGGGCGGCTGGGTTCTGCATTGACTTCCGCCAAGAAGAGGGGCCGTTCGGCAGCCTGATGCCACCAGGCCTCGTGGCGCTGGGCAACATCCGGAAAGTCGGGCAAGAATTCGAGGGGTTCCGACGCGACAGCCTGTAACGTCTGCTCCCAGCGCACGATGTCCGGTATGGGTTCCAAACGAGCAAATCGGCTGCGAGTCGTCACACAGAGGTCCTTGCGCTTTTGTGTGTAGTATGAATGGTAGCATATCTGCGACGGGACCGCTCTGCAAGACAACGAACGAGAGCGCCCATAAGGATGTTACGTGCTAGCGCGCAACGGAGCGCAAGAACAGGGAGAGGGGCAGCGTAAGAAACATAGGCGATCGAAACGCTCTGCGGCAGCGCGACCGACATGGTGATTCATCACCGGCACTCATCCCATCGCGCTGCCGTTGTTGCGCTCACCAAGAATAAGGCGATAGCCGCGCCCGCGCACAGTGGTGATAAACTGCGGTTCGCCGGCACCCGGCTCGATCTTCTGGCGTAAGCGGCTGATCAGCTTCTCAACCCGTGCGTCGTCCACGTCGTCAAGATACTCTTCGCCCCACACCTCGGTCACGATCTGATATTTGTCAATGATGCGGTCCGTGTTTTGGAACAGCAGCGAGATCAACTTGAATTCCAGGTTAGTAAGCGGTTCCACCGGCTCGCCATTGATCAGGACATCGCCTCTATTGATGTCCACCCACAGGGAAGCCGCTACGTCTTGGTCCCCTGCCCGGCGGCGCACGAATTCGGAGAATAGACGGCAGAAAGGTTGAGCGCGCCCTTCCACCTGCTTGACCAGATAACGTCGCGCCAGCTTGGCCAGGATCGCTTGGTCTGACGCGTGGTTCGCTTTATAGAGGCCTATGAGTTCCTGCTGTTCCTCTTCGCTACAGCCAATCCAGATTGTGTTGCACTCGGCATTTAGGTGCTCGTCGGTGCGGAGGGCACGTATGACGCGGGCGTGGACCTCCCAGCGGGCAGTCGGTTCGGATAGGACGGAGTCGGACGCGTCAAGACTCTGGTCGAGGAGCGTGCAGACGCCCTCCACCAGGTTTGGATGGCCGCCTGCCCATTCGTGGATCAGATCCAAATCGGCCGCAATGAATTCCACCGCATATGCCTGTACGTAACGATGGACTAAGCGTTCGACGTCGGGACGCGTCAGCGGCGCCAGATACCAACTGTGCTGTGCGAATAACTCTACGAACTCAGTGGCGTGGCGACCGTCGCGCTGGGTATGCAACGGAGTGTCCGTAGCCGTGACAAAGACAAGCTTGTTAGTCAGCCGATCACGCAAAGCTCGCAAATTTAGAAATACACGCGAGTCGATCTGCGAGAAAGGTTCGTCGAACTCATCGAAGAGTAGAGCTACTTTGGCGGACGTGTGTTGTAAAGCTGCATTCAGACCCTGATTGAAGCTGAGGGGTATTTGAAAATCGCTGGCCGGGGCGACCAGGGTTTCGTACGCTTCATCTAGCTCCCGCAGAGTGGCCAGTTCAGGACCGCTCTCTTTGAGACAACGCAATACCAGCTCATAGAAACCGTGGTCGCTCATCTCCAGCATGCGATTGCAGTCGACATAAACAGCCAGGTAGTCCTGTCCAGCCTCGCCGATTTCCTGCGTCCACACATCAGGCTGCGCGAGCAAACGCAGTAATGAAGACTTGCCGACGTTGCTGAACCCGATGACCTGCACACACTGCATGTTGTACAGAAACTCGATCAAATTCTGGACATCCATGCGGCGCATATAGCTGCTGTTGCCGAAGCGCAATGTTGACATCTAGCGTCTCCCTATCGCGTGATGTTTGCGCCGAGTATAACATAGGGAAGGATGTTGCGCGGCCGGTCACCGAAGCTAAGACTCGGCCGAGGGAAAGAATCGTGATCTTAACTAGTTTTCGGTGCAAAAGGTA
>JBJYXA010000447.1:0-1910 GCA_046259705.1 Caldilineaceae bacterium | reverse complement strand
CAAAATGAAAAAGGTCATCAAGACCTTTGACAGCATCGCCATGTTGGGTGACCAATTTGAGAGTGAAGTCTTTCGAGACATCTCCGACGAGAGTCTTTTCGTTTACAGCCGCGTAGACAACACGTGGTACCGTTATAGATGGACGTCGGGGAATCGCGAGATCCGATTCGTCGAAGAGATCGCCGGCGAGTTGCCCATCGTCGTGCAGGTCTATCCCTAGGCAACCGATTCACCCAGTAGACAGTTCTGTTCGTTCAGCGGCGCGCCAGCCGCACTGAGAGTTTCCTTCGTGGATATCCTGTTGCAGCCGAGACAACCGTTCTCATTCACCTCCGTGATGTACTCTCATGGGTGGATCCGGCTCGCGCCTTTTCGCGAGGACGATGACGGCGCTAGCCTACACACCCTTGCTGTGCTTCGCTCGGGGCGCGTGGCGGATCTGCACGTCTCGGACGCTGCCGGAGACGTGCGCGTGACCACGTCCGCTGCCCTGGATGATGCCGAAATTGAAGAAGTCACTGAGACTGTTCGGTGGATGTTGGGGCTGGATCAGGACCTAGCCGCGTTTTATGCGCGATGCCAGCACGAGCCGAAGTTGGCGAATGCCGAGCGCGAGGCGAAAGGCCGCATGCTTCGCTCACCCACGTTTTTCGAAGACATAGTCAAGACCATCCTGACCACCAACACGAGTTGGAGTGGGACTATCCGCATGGTGGATGCGCTGGTTGGCGAGTACGGTGAGCCACTTGACGAAAGCGGCGAACGGCGCGCCTTCCCTACCCCGGCAAGCTTATCTCGTGCCAACGAGCCGGACCTGCGCAACGTGGCCAAACTGGGCTATCGCGCGCCCTACGTTCTGGAATTCGCGCAGCGGACGGAGTCCGGAGACTTGGACCCTGAGGTCTTCAAGCATTCCGATTTGGCGACTCTTGAGCTGCGCAAACGTATCCTGGAGATCAAAGGAGTTGGCGGATATGCCGCCGCATCGCTTCTGATGTTGTTGGGGCGCTATGATTATTTGCCGGTGGACTCCTGGGCGCGCAAGATGGTGTCGCAGGAATGGTATGATGGCCAGCCGGTTGGTGAGCCGGAAATTCAGGCTGCATTTGAGAGTTGGGACGAATGGAAGGGCTTAGCCTACTGGTTCTGGGAATGGGATGACACTCCATGAAGTACCGTACACTTGGAAGTTCCGGATTGAATGTATCGTCACTCGGATTTGGTTGTGGCGCCGTGGGCGGTTTATTGGTGCGAGGCGAGTTCTCGGAAATGGTGCGAACGGTTGCGTACGCCGTGGACTCGGGAATCACCTATTTCGACACCGCAGCTCTGTACGGCAATGGCGCCTCCGAGCGCAATCTCGGCAAGGTTCTACATGAACTGAAACCCAAGGTAGTGGTGGGAACTAAGGTTCGCCTAGGTGGCGATGACCTTGAAGATATCCACGCGGCGGTCGTTTCGTCGGTGGAGGCAAGCCTCAGCCGTCTGCAGATGGAGCGTGTCGACCTGATTCAACTGCACAACCCGATTGGCCCCGACCGTGACCAAGCCAGAGGATGGGTTACGGTGGACGATGTTGCTATTGCCGCCGAAGCATTGAAAGATGTTGTCCAGCAGGGCAAAGCGGGTGCTTGGGGAATCAACGGTCTGGGAGAGACGAAGTCAGTCCATGAGGCGCTTCGGGTGTCGTTGCCGCAGACTATCCAGGTCTGCTACAACCTTCTCAACCCGTCGGCCGCAACATCGGTGGCGTCCGATTTTCCATTCCAGGATTATGAGCGCTTGTTTATTTCGGCGAACGAGTTCAATACGGGCATCATTGCCATCCGTATTTTGGCGGGCGGCGCGCTCAGCGGCGTGCCGGAGCGCCATCCATTGGGCTCGAGCGAAGTGGAGCCAATTGCAACCAG
>JBJYXA010000446.1:0-2014 GCA_046259705.1 Caldilineaceae bacterium | reverse complement strand
AGTATGGTGACGAACTGTGCTGGATCATGCCTCCCGTCAATCGTACGCTGCAAGGAAGCTCGGCCTGGGTAAACATGATGGAAGGACGAGATTTCGACTATCCACCTGGCTGGAACGCCATAGCCGACCTAGAACATGAAGCAACCGCGGTCAGAAAGTAACGGGTATGCTGCCAAGTCTTCATCTCCGGTCACACGCACTAAAGCAGAGAACTCAAAGAGCATAACCAGACAGGGCAAGTCATGAACACCGTCGTTAAATCCGCACGCCAGACTGTAGAAATCGGCCACGACCGCCCCTTCGTCATCATTGGCGAACGAATCAATCCCACAGGGCGCAAGAGGCTAGCTGCGGAAATGCAGGAGGGAAATTTCGACCGCGTCGTGCGCGACGCCAAGGCCCAGATCGAAGCCGGCGCACATATTTTGGACGTGAACGTAGGTGTTCCGAGCGTCGATCCGGAGACGACCGAACCGGAGATGATGACCCGGGCGGTGCAGCTAGTCCAGTCGGTGGTGGATGCGCCACTTGCCATCGATTCCAGCGTCGTCCCTGCGCTTGTCGCTGGAATCAAGGCCGCCAACGGCCGGCCTATCGTCAATAGCGTTACCGGCGAAGAAGAGCGCATGGAGCGTATTCTTCCTGTTGTCGCCGAATACAACTTGCCCGTGATTGCCATCACCAGCGACGAGCGCGGCATCCTTTTCGAGGCGACTGAGCGATTTGGTATTGCGAAGAAAATCGTGGAGCGCGCAGCCAGATACGGTATCAAACCCGAAGACGTGCTCATCGACCCGCTGGCCATGCCTGTCAGTTCGGTACCGTCGGCCGGCCTTGACGTTTTCGCGATCACGCACATGGTCAACGAAGAGCTAGGCTGCAATACGGTCTGCGGCGCGAGCAACATCAGTTTCGGATTGCCCAACCGTCTCGCCATCAACAGCGCCTTCATGGCCATGGCCATCGCCACCGGCATGACGTGCGCAATCACCAATCCGCTGGAAACAGCCATCCGCCATACCATTTATGCAACCGATGTGCTCATGGGACGGGACGAGTTCTGTATGAATTACGTGACGGTCATGCGCAAGGCTGCACAGCAAACGTAAACACGCGCAACATACGTCAATCGCTATGTCTGAAAACGGTAACACTCAACCTGCCTGCCCGCCCGACCAAATTGCGAATGTACAGCCGCGGCCGGTTCGCACCGAAGGCCGGCTGGAACGCGTCCTGCGCTCTGGACGCTTCGCAGTTACCGCTGAACTCAACGCGCCGGACAGCGCCAACCCTGAAGATGTCTATCGCAACGCACTGGTGTTGTCCCAAGTATGCGATGCCATCAATGCCACGGATGGCTCCGGCGCCAACTGCCACATGAGCAGCCTCGGTTGTTGTGCGCTGCTGACGCGCGCCGGCTACGAACCCGTGCTGCAGATAGGCTGCCGGGACCGCAACCGTATCGCTATTCAAGGCGATATCCTCGGCGCGGCCGCGCTCGGCGTGCACAATGTGCTCTGTTTGACCGGTGACGACGTAAGTGCAGGGGATCAGCCGCAGGCCAAACGCGTCTTTGATTTCGATTCCATCCAGCTTCTGCGCACGGCGCGCATCATCCGCGACGAGGGCGTCTTTCTGAGCGGGCGCAAGATCACCACCAAGCCGAAACTTTTCTTAGGTGCTGCCGTGAATCCTTTTGCGCCACCATTTGAGTGGCGTCCTCAGCGAATGGCTAAGAAAATCCTGGCCGGCGCAGATTTCTTCCAAACACAGTATTGCTTCGATGTGACGCGTATGCAGCAATTCATGGGACAGGTGCGCGACATGGGGCTACACGAACGCACGTTCATTCTTGCCGGCGTCGGACCGCTTCGCTCCGCGCGCGCTGCCAAGTTCATTCGTGATAACGTGCCAGGGGTGAGAATCCCTGATGCCGTCATGGATCGGTTGGAGAAAACGCCCAAGAAGCAACAGGAGGAAGAAGGCAAACGCATCTGTATCGAGATCATCGAGC
>JBJYXA010000445.1:0-2632 GCA_046259705.1 Caldilineaceae bacterium | reverse complement strand
ACAACGGAGACCGGAAGTCGGCTCAAGCAATTCTCATTGCGCCGATCTGATCGGCTTAGTGCTTCAGCCGTCAAGACAACCAAATTGCGAACGTAAACGTGCCATACATGGCGGGGTCGAGCCCGATACTGCTGACCCAGCCCTGCACGAGTCTCGCGTACTGGCGAGTCGACAGCTGCCCCTGCCGGCGCCGCCGGCTGGGAAACAGGTAGTCCGGGGCAGTCCGGCCCGTATGCCGGAGCCAGGCCGCCACCGACTGTCGGGTGTGTTCAGTCAGCTCGAACTGGACCGGCCGACCTGTTTTGGCTGCACGATGGTTGCTCGGTGCATGACGCCGCCCTGGTGCCTGATGTCGAGCACTCGGAGCCGAACGAGATCGCAGCCGCGCAGCTTGCTGTCGATGGCCAGATTGAACAGTGCCAAGTCGCGGACGCCGTCGGCCAGTTGTAGGCGAATTCTGATGCCCCAGATCTCACGGAGCTTCAGGGGAGGTTTCCGGCCGGTCAGCTTGCCCTTGTTCCAAGGGATGTGTCGTTCTGTTGTTAAGGCGTCCATGACTGGCTCCTTCGTGTGAATGGAGCCAAATCATGTCGGCCCTAGGACCTCCGACATGGCAGTTCCCGACCCCAAGTGGAAATGGCGTCGGACTGAGCGAAGGATACGGGAAGCTTGCCCCGAGGAAAGCGGATCCCGTCAAGTCACGTCAACGTGACTCGCGGTCCAGTGGGTCATGGTCATGGTCGTGGTGGGCGTAGTGATCGAAGTCGCCTCGGGACCAGTCCAGCGACCGACCTTCAAGGTAAGTCTCGATGCTCTCGCGTGTGGTTGCGATGTCCCTCAGCAGACGCTGATATTTTCCAACGATACGCTGGCTCGAACTTATGAAACCAATGATTTCACTCAGACCCTGTGGGTCACTGGGAAATTCGGACGGTGGCACGCGAAATTCCCAGCGTGAATTCACCGTGGTCGCGAAATCCTCATCCGGCACGCGACGGAGATCCAGATACAGGATTTCCTTGAGGTCATTAAAGCGGCTGATGTGGTAGTCATTGAGGGACATGATCCAGGGTTTGGTAATTGTGAAGAACAGGCGCATGCGGTGCAGCGCCTCCTGGTCATCGACACCTGCGAACCTGCCTGCTTTGAACAGGCCTTCGTAGGCCGTCGAGTCGGAGGTGACACCCAGCAGGTACGTCCTCATGTTGAAGATGTGCTTTAGGTAGGCGGCCTCATCTTCACTTCCCGATTGAATCAACGCTACGAGGTTGATGGCGGCCTCTGTTGAAGCCTCAACCGACTGTAGAGCTTGATTCACGGAAAACTCGACCGAGTCCAAATCAAGCAGCACCTCAAGGAACGCCTTGTGCTGCTGCTCCAACTCCTCCCGGTCTTGACGCCATTCCTCCACCTGGAAGGCAATCGTAATGCCCAGCACAATGACGATCAGCTCGGCCACAAACCAGCGCATGGAGGTCATTTGAATTAGTGGCATCTGTATCCGGGCGCCTCGCGTAAGATTCGAATTACCATTCCAGATCCATAAACCAAGTTACATGTCCGCCCACTTGCCAGCAAACACCAGCATTAATTGTCAGGTGATCCTGACCTGATGGCTTTCTTCGGACCAATTCAGACTTGGGAGATGGTTTCTCCCGGATTGGTTTCCGAACTCCGCTGTTTGAACTCCGCCGGCGTCAGATAGCCGAGACTCGAATGAGGTCGGGTCTCGTTGTAGTGACGCCGCCAGGCCTCGATCACGATCTTGGCATCGATCCGGTTACGGAACCACTCGAGTGAGAGGCACTCGTCCCGGAACTTGCCGTTGAAGCTTTCCCCGGCGGCGTTCTGCCACGGCTTGCCGGGATCGATATAGGCCGTCTCGATATTGACCTGGCCGAGCCAGCGCAGGATGGCCCGGGCGACGAATTCCGGACCGTTGTCTGATCTGATGTAACGCGGTGCGCCGTGGACACTGATCAGTTGCGCCAAAACCTCGATAACCCGTCCAGAGCGGATGCCTCCGGCCACATCGATGGCTAGGCACTCGCGACTGTACTCGTCGAGCACCGTCAGGCACTTGAGTTGCTGACCATTTGCGCAGGCATCGAACACGAAGTCGTAGGTCCAGACATGGCCGATCGCGGTGGGCGGCAGCGGCCGGGGCCGGCCGGTCGAGATCTTGCGCCTCGGCCGTCGTCGCGGCACCTGCAGGCCGGCCTGGCGCCACAGGCGATGGGCCCGATCCGGGCTCATCGCATGACCACGACGCTCCAACAGTACGTGGATGCGCCGATAGCCGAATCGCGGGTACTGCGCAAACAGATCGCGCATCGCCGCGACCACGGGCGCGTCCTTGGCCGCCAGCCGGGCGTTCTCTTGCTCGAGTTGCCGTAGACGTCTCACATCCGCCGCATCCAGCGTCCCGTAACGCTTGCGCCAGCCGTAGATCGTCTGGTCGCTGATCCCGTGCTTCTTGGCCACCTCTGCGACCGGCGCCTTATCGGCCTCCCGCAGAATCTTGAGCATCTGTTCTTCAGTGAACCGTGCCTTCTTCATGACTCCCTCGCAGTACGCGGGAGCCATCTTCCCAAGAATCAAACGGTCCGAAAATCACCAAGCAGGTCACTAC
>JBJYXA010000444.1:0-3340 GCA_046259705.1 Caldilineaceae bacterium | reverse complement strand
CGCGTCGCGGTTTTGCCGCCTTGTTCGTGGTGATGAGATTGATTTTGCATAGCGTCATCTTGACGCTCATCGCCATGGGGGCCGTCGTCATTGGACATGTCGTGTTGCATGAAATCCTCATTTCCCTACAGGAGAAGATACCCATGGTTCGCCGTTCTCGACTGTTGAATTCGACCGCATCGAACGCATGTGCCGGCTTCAGGGAGTTCGCGCCATTGACGACAGGGAGTCTAGGAACTGGCGCGGCGTCAAAATCGGTATTCCCTTGAATTTCTCTAGCGTCAGGAGATGAGGGTCCCCGGAAACGATGTAATCCGCATCGGATTCCTCTGCGCAGACCAAAAACTTGTCGTCGTCAGGGTCCTCTGATGCGCCAACCACAAGCTGGCTGATTTCGATGACAATGCTGTCTTGGCGAAGATTCAGAACGTATTTCTCGATCAGTTGGTCGGTAAGTGCGTATTTCCTCCTGATGCGAGGATAGTCCAAAACGCGCTTCAGTTCGGCCAAGATTTCGTCCGTGGTTACAAGGCAGAAGTCGCTCGTATATGACAAAATCTGTGCGGGAACACCTCGTGGCTGAATGAGCGCGCTCACCAGCACATTCGTGTCGACGACTATCCTCACTTCTGCCTTCGTATTTCCGTTATCGCCTCTTGGATATCCTTCTCAACTTCCTCATCGGTGACGTACGGAATCTGGTCTCGACTTTCAGCAAGAAACGCTTTGAGTCGAGCACGTGCGGCTGACGCGGCGCCTCCGGGTGAGACCTCTCCGGCCATGCTATCGCCTGTATCCTCACTGGCAATGAGTCGCTCATAGTCGTGCATGGGAACGATGGCTACTACTGGGATCCCGCCGCGCTCGACGATTACATGTTCTTCGTCAGCGTATGCATGCTTAATAAGCGCGCCAAACCGGTTTTGAGCTTCAGTTGCGGACACCGTCCGCACCACGGTTTTCTTGGTCAACGAATACCTCCTTTAGCTATAGCTAGCTAACATTAGCTAAGGTGATTATACCACAAAGACGACTTACTGGAACGATATCTTTCAACTGCTGCCGCACTCACGTTCAAAGCAAGGGTGAACAGCTTGCAATGAGCGGCGACTTGTCATCCAAAAGGCTCGCGGGACTCATTCATCGTGGGCGCCATCACAAGTGCGTTTATAGCCCGCCCGCGATCTGGCTTGAGTCTGCTCCCCACAACGTCTGAGCATTGACCGCCACCACAAATGTGCTGATGGACGTAGGCAACACGCCAACGGTCGGTGAGAGTACGATGCCAACGGGCTATCGGATGGGCCAAACACCGGAACGAGTTGGAATGGTTCGACTACGGCCGGTAACCGCCCAGCGACTCGGAGCCTGCGAGATACTTGCCGCCAGGCCGTCTCTTGTCCAATCCCCGCTGTGACGCTATCATGCTCGTCATCACAATAAGGAGAGACGGCGGGCGGCCCAGTAGCCCGAGCAGAATGCATGGCGAACAACAACACGATTCCCGAACAATGCACACTCGTCATATTCGACGGCACGTGAGGGTTCTGAACGGCGCTCGCCATGGGCGTACGCCGGCTGGATCGCCGGCGCAGGTTGTATGTTGTGCCATTTCAATGGCAATGGGTCCTCGACCGGGCCGGCCTGACCATCTCGCAGGCTGAGCAATCGCTCTGGACCGTTTCCCCGCACGGCGTGAAGCGCAGCGGAGCTGCAGCCGTAAATCGCGTGCTGGACGTTATTGCCGGTTGGGATGTATGTGAAAGATTGTACAAAGCACCACTGATGGCAAGCGTACAGGAGGGTATATATAGAACGGTTGCGCGCAACCGGCGATATTTGCCGGGCGCGACGCCTGCCGTCGAACAGCCGCAAGGCTGGAGACCGCAACGCTAGGCAGTCTTGGCATTTTCTGGGCACTTGGACCGTCGATTACCAGACGAAATGACAACACGGCCTAGTCATGAGGATGCCGATGACGATGATTTCCCGACGCTTTCGTGTGGCGAAAGCGTCGGGATAAAGAAGTGCGCAGCACACAGACTGAACGCACATGGATCGCACACACCGAGAGACACTAGGAACCGAAGTAGGAACCAAGCAAGGATCCACACAGTGAACAAGAAATTGATAGTGACAATTTTCGCCGTCCTCGCCTTACTGGTTGCCGCCTGCGCTGCCCCTGGCGCGGCGCGCGCGCCTGAAGCGGACGAGCCGGCCGCCGAGACTTCCGATTCCGGCGAGGCAGCGGAGCCCAGCGCGGATACGGAGACCGGCGCCAATGAAGAGGCCCCTTCCAGTGAGGAGGCCAACGCTGCAGAGTCGCAAGACCTGGCCACAGTGCGCATGGGCATCATCCCCATAACCATTTTCGCCCCGGTCTTCGTGGCCGACGCCAAGGGCTATTTCGCAGACGAAGGCATCAAGCTCGAAATTCTGGCGCAGGAAGGCGGGCCGGAGAACGTGGTGCAGGTGGCCGCGGGTAACTTCGACGCCGCGGGCAGCGGCATCGGCGCAGGCATGCTGAACGCCATCGAGCGCGGCATCGAGTTCGAAATCGTCGCGCCGCTGCACACGGAACGACCGCCGCTAACCAGTCCCTTCGTGGTCAGCAAAGAACGCTATGATAGCGGCGAACTGACCTCCATGGCCGACATGGACGGCAAGAAGGTCTCCATCAATTCCAAAGGCGCGGCCACCGAATACTGGCTGTGGAATGCGCTGCAGCAGGGCGGCCTAGACTTCCCGGACGTGGAGGTCGTCGGCGTTGCCTATCGTGACACCACGCCCGCTCTGCAAAACGGCTCGCTGGACGGCGGCATCCTCTCCGAACCGCTGGCGACGCTGATGGAGGACCAGGGCCTGGTCACGCGCCTTTCGCAGGACTTCATCGACCACTTCACGCCCACGTACGTGTTCTTCAATAAAGATTGGGCCGCCGCGAACCCCGATCTGGCCAAGGGTTTTGTCAAGGCCTATCTACGCGGCGCGCGCGACCTGAATGGCGACCAGTGGTACACGGAGGAGAACGCCTCCATCATCGAGCAGTACACTGGGGTGCCCACAGACGTCATCCTGCGCGCCAATCGCTCGTACCATGACCCGAACGGCGAAATCCCTATTGAGGACATCGAGACGTTGGAGGATTTCTTCCGCGCGCAGGGCGAGTTGGCGTACGATGAGGACCTGGACCTGTCCCCCTACGTGAACTCGAGCTACGCCGAGGCCGCGGTACAGGAGTTGGGCGGGCCCGTCGAATGGAAGTAGGCGGGCTAGAAAATAGGATGTAGGAGATAGTAAATAGCCGAACCGTCCCGGGGCCCGATGGACAATGCGTAGG
>JBJYXA010000443.1:0-1852 GCA_046259705.1 Caldilineaceae bacterium | reverse complement strand
ATGATCGTCGCCATCCAGACCTTACGTCTGGAATACTACGAGTTTTTCAGCAAGTTCTTTACCGGTGGCGGTGCGCCTTATACGCCTCTCGCCGCCGTTGTCGAGAGCAGCGAATCATAAATTTAGTCAGTGAGGTGAAACGATGGTTAATTTGATTATTGCAGTTTTAGTAGGCTTAATTCCGATGGCACCGGCGGTCATCTACTTTTTCCGCCAGCGGAACGCCTCCCTGGGACGCGCAACACGCAGCCTGATTATGGGAATGACCGGCTTCAATGTCCTCTTGGGGTTAATGGCAGCCGGTGTGGGCTTCGTGTGGTTATTCTCTCCAGGGACAGTGATGGCAGCAACAGGTGCACAGGCCGCTACAGGTGATCCATACGCCGGCCTGGCAGCGGCTATATCCACCGGACTGGCCGCCGTCGGTGCAGGTATCGCAGTGAGTGGCACCGGTGCAGCCGCCGTGGGTACGATTGCCCAAAAACCAGACTTCTTCGGGCGCGCGCTCATCTTCGTCGGTCTGGCCGAAGGTATTGCCATCTACGGCTTGATCATCTCGTTTATGGTCCTGAACCGGTAGGCCCGCAATGAAAATTATAGTCATCGGTCATCCTGACGCCGTCCTGGGATTCTCACTGACCGGCATCAACGGTCAAATTGCCACCACGGCAGAGGAAGTCCAAAAAGCAATCGACGGCGTGCTGACAATGCCGGACGTCGGCATCGTGCTGATTACCGATGATGTCGCCAAATTCATCGAGGAGCGACTCAACCAGATGATGTTACGCAGCACACGGCCGTTGTTCATCGAGATTCCCGGTCCTGAAGGGATGCGTACGGGACGGCCATCTCTAAGCGAAGTAATTCAGAAAACTATTGGTATCAGAATGTAGAGGTAAGAATGGAATCGGTAAAAGACAATCTGCAAACCCTCTCGCGGGCGATTCTCAAAAAGGCGCATGCCGACGCCGAAGAGGTACTGGCGGATGCGAAGGCTAAAGCGGAGGCCATACGTAACCAGGCACAGGAACAGGCCGAAAGCGAGCGATCGCGCATTCTGGCGCGCGCCCAGCAAGAGGTCGATCGTATCCACAGCCAACAAAAGGCCACCGCCGAACTTCAGGCTCGGTCGCAGAAACTGGAACAACGCGAGGCACTCCTCGATCAAGTCTTTGAGGCTGTCCGGCAACGCCTGCCGTCCGTCCAGCAATGGACCGACTACGACCAGATTACGATGCAGTTGGCACGCGAAGCCCTAACGCAGTTGCGGGCCGATCAGGGCATCCTGTACGCCGACGCTCGCACCCAAGAGGTGCTGGATGATGCGGCCCTGGAGCAATTAGGAAAAGCGGTGGGGATGGAGGTCAAGCGCGGTGAGACGTTAGCCCATGGCACCGGTGTGGTCGCCAAAACAGAGGATGACTATCGCGAATACGACAATACTCTGGAAGCGCGCCTGGACCGCGAACAAGACGAACTCCGCTTCCCAGTCTTTCGCTTGTTGATGGGAGAATCGCTATGAGTGATCAGATAGGAACCGTAACCTGGATCAATGGGCCGGTCGTCCGGGCACAAGGCTCGCGCGACGTGAGTATGTTGGAACTGGTCGAGGTCGGCGATCAACGGTTAGTGGGCGAAGTCATCGGCCTAAAGGGCGCAGAGATGACACTGCAGGTTTACGAAGAGACTTCCGGTATGGAACCTGGTGCGCCGGTCTACGGCACAGGGATGCCGCTCTCGGTAGAACTGGGCCCCGGGCTATTGCGCAGCATCTTCGACGGCATTCAACGTCCGTTACCGGTGATGGAAATGCGCCAGGGATCATTCATCGAGCGCGGCGTGCGCCTGACAC
>JBJYXA010000442.1:0-2079 GCA_046259705.1 Caldilineaceae bacterium | reverse complement strand
TATGTGGCGGAGGTTCGGGTAGGGTTGGTTCAAAAGTGCGTTTATGGTTAGTACGTAAGAGCGGGTATGGGCGGGCGGGGGTGGGCGAGGATCGCGTAGGCCAGGTAGCAGCTCGCTCGAAAGTCTGGCACGGATGGACGGATGGACGGCGTGGGGAGTTGTCAGATGGCGCCGGCTCGTTTATGATCGCGTCAGTCTATTCGAGGAGGTGGTGACATGCCGGCAGAGTCCTACACATCTTACATTGTCTCAGATGACAGCTTGTTGGGTGGTGAACCGCTGATTCGCGGCACCAAGACTCCCGTGCGCGTGATAGTCGAGTATTGGCGGCTGGGCATGGCGCCCGAGAGGGTGTAGAATAATTTGTGTATTTGGATGGCCTGGCATAGAGTAGGTTCCTTCAACGAACCAGGAGGCAATCCATGACACACAACGACAAGCGCCAAGGCAAGAAGGCATCGGAAACGCTGCCCTCGGTGGAGATGATCCAGCAGGAGCTGGGCAAGGCGGAAAGCATCGACGATTTCTTCGGCAAGGAAGGCATCTTTGCCCGGCTATTCGCCGAGACGTTGGAAACGATGCTGGAAGCGGAACTGAGCGACGAGCTTGGCTACGAACGCTACGAAGCCAAAGGGCGCAACAGTGGCAACAACCGCAACGGGAAGCGGAGCAAGCGGTTGCGGACATCGGCCGGCGACACAGAGATCTCGGTGCCTCGGGACCGGAACGGCCAGTTTCGGTCCAAACTGCTGAAGCGATACGAGAAGAACACCAACGAGATCGAAGAGAAGGTGGTCACCCTTTACGCCAAGGGTAACTCGACCCGGGACATCCAGGAGACCCTGGCCGATCTGTACGGGATCGACGTATCAGCCAGCACCATCAGTGCCATCACCGACAAGGTCTGGCCGCTGGTGGAGGCTTGGCAGAGCCGGCCGCTGGAGGCGATCTACGCCATCGCCTACCTGGACGCCATGTACGTCAAGCTGCGACGCAAAGGCCGGGTCGAAAATGTGGCCGTCTACAGCGTGCTGGCCGTGGATCTGGAGGGCCGTCGGGACGTGCTGGGCCACTGGATCGGCGACGGCGCCGAAGGCGCCAACTTCTGGTTGAGCGTGGTCACCGACCTGCGCAATCGCGGCGTGGACGACATCTTCATCGCCTGCGTGGACGGCTTAAGCGGCTTTTCCGACGCCATTCACTCGGTGTTTCCGCAAACCCAGATCCAGCGCTGCATCGTCCATCAGGTCCGTAACTCGCTGAAGTACGTGCCCTGGAAGGAGCGTAAAGCCTTCGCTGCTGACCTCAGACAGATCTACCAGGCGCCCACCCGAGAACAGGCGGAAACGGAGTTGCTGCGCCTAGGTGAAGTCTGGGGCGATCAGTACACCATCGCAGTGCGCAGCTGGGAAAACAACTGGCCGGAACTGGCCACCATGTTCGATTACACGCCGGAGATCCGCCGCCTAATCTACACCACCAACTCGGTGGAAAGCTATCACAGCCGGCTCCGCAAGGTGGTCAAAACCAAGAGCAGTTTTCCCACGCCCGAGGCCGCTCGCAAGCTGCTCTACCTGGTCACGGCCAACGTCACCCGCAAATGGACAGGACCGGTCCGGGATTGGGCCAAAATCCTGGGTCAGTTGGCGATCCGTTTCGAGGATCGCATGCAGATACCCTGATGGGCCAGGAAACGAGGAAAACCCTGCGGGTTTTCTCCCGTTTCTCCGGCCCCTACGACGACGGAGTCCCATTCAGGCCGATCCAAATACACACGAAATTTGACACTTCCCGTCGTACGAGGTGTTTGGAGCCTGCATCGACGTCCAGCGGCAACTGGGTCCCCACTGCATGGAGGTTGACTATCAGCGAGCACTCGCTCTGGCGCTGCCAAAGCACGGTCTCGAGTTCGTGCGCGAGGCCGAGATACCCATTCTCTTCGACGGGGTCGAAGTGACACGCCGCCGCGTGGACTTCGTGATTTGGGACCAAGAAGCGACCGTCATTCTGGAGACCAAGGCGGCCGAGGGTGTAGAATAATTTGTGTATTTGGATGGCCTGGCATAGAGTAGGTTCCTT
>JBJYXA010000441.1:0-6812 GCA_046259705.1 Caldilineaceae bacterium | reverse complement strand
CCAGCTCGAGCATGTGCTCTGTGCACACGGCGAATGTGACCTCAACGCGCTGGCGCATGAATTTGCGTGCCACTTCGGCCTCCAGCGCGAGGCTATGGCAGCTGGTCGACCGGACGATTTCAGGAACGGGGCAGGTGTCGCAGAGCTTACGTTTCCACGGGCGGCGGTTTCCGGGACTGGCTTCCAGTAACCTGCATTCCTCGTGGTTTCTTCCACGGAAATAGTCACCGTAGAAGTATTTGCAGTCTACCGGTTCAGGCATGGGCGGCTCCTGAGCCGAGAAAGGACGCTGCGATTGCAGGGCGCCGTTCGCAGGCTCTCGTTCCGCGCGGATTCAGTTCAGCCAGAACGGCGGATCCTCCTCGTAGGGATCATCGGGCGTTTCCCAAATCATATCGGCCAGGGTTTCGGGATCGATATAGAGGCGCCCGGCCAGAACACTCTTGCGCGCTTCCTGTTCAGGAAGCAGCCCGTCGAACTCGACCTCCAACTGAATCAACATATCTAGCTCCGCTTCCAGGAGATGGAATTCGTCGTGCTGCAGCTGAACGAAATCGCCGGGGTCCTCTTCGTACTTGTCCAAGTAGTCTTGGTATGCGGGACAGATCTCGTCGTCCAATTCGATCTCACCGTCCATGCCGCTCTCGTCGTCCATGCCGCTTTCTCCCTCCATCTCGGATTGGGTACCATAGGATTCGTGACGCTGTAGCGGACCGTCTGCATGGGCCGTGCTGTCCGAAATCGGTTGACTCCAGGCTGCCGGCACGTCAGCAGCACCGTAATCCTGGCCGCGGGTTTCCGCGTTCGACTGAGAGCCATAAATGGCTGCGGCGGCCTCGGCGTCGAGCTGGAATCCGGCCCCCTTCACCATGCGAAGCATACAATACTCGCTCAATACATAGTGCAGATCTTTCGGAGGCAGCGGATCATTGAAGAATCCACGACCGATGAGCCTGGCGGCAAGGTCCCAAGCCGGCATGAAATCGCGCGTGCGACTGTCTTCAGCCACGAGTTCTTCAGCCAGCATAGCCATACGGATATTGCGAGCCTCGATGGCTTTCTCATCACGCAGTTCACGCAGACGTGCGCGGAGCTCGTATCTCCCCGCCCTTGCGTCCACTACGCGGATCAGGAGATCGTCCCGGCGCTCAACGCCCAAGTCGAATAGCCACTGCACGTACGGTTCGCCGAGATCTAGCATCCACACATTTCGACGCGCCACTAATCCTGCCTGAACCGTGTCCGCGCCAAACAGGGAGATCTCCACCGTACGCAGTTTGTGCAGGTGGTCTTGGAAATACTCAGGGAAGAAGACGCAATGCTCCAGTTCGTCGAGCAGCATGCGCCCGGTCTCGATTTCCGAGGTGGAGAGCGGATGGCAATAGGTAGTGCCGGCTAATAGGTTCGAAAGCCAGCCGTATTGATTCCGCCCGACAGGGACCGCCTGATAGATGTTGTGCAGTGCCTGTTCAATGGTTCGGTGCGTGGTGGCCGTGGGGGGCTGGGCGCCGCATATGGATCTGACGAGCGCCTCGATGGTCACGGGCCTGGGCGAAGCGCTGAGCGTCTCAGTCAGCCTCGCGGCAAATTCGGGGGATGGGTTGGTGCTCATCACGTTTTGTTTTCCTCTTGAAATGCTCATTTTGCCGAAGATTATCGCGTAGGTATGGCCAGATGTCCACAAATCGAGGGCGTTGCGCGCAGGATCGACAAAAACGAAGCTCCTGTTCGTGCCTACGTCCGGGACCAAGGGATATTTAAGACACCCCGCTACCGATGTGCGATGAACTTCTCCATGTTGGCTTCGGTGGAATATGTGCTACATTGTCGTCTGACCACACGTCAATGACGAGATATCCATAACAGGTGTAAACCCATTGGGAGCGCAGCAATAATGAATGCAGTGATCGGTCTACGGTGCTTGCGTTGCGGCGAATTCTACGCCGAAAGGGCCGGCCTGTATGTTTGCGACTGCCATCCCAATGAGGGCAGCGATCTGGGCACGCTCGACGTGGTGTATAACTACGCGCGGATTGGTGACGCGTGGACGCCGGCCAGGTTGCTGGCCACCCAAGAAAGATCCATCGCGCGATTTGCACCGTTGCTGCCCATCGACGGTCCCGAATGGTTGCCTGCACTGCCCGTGGGCGATACTCCAATGTTAGCCGCGCCTCGCCTGGCGCAACGGATGGGGATGCAGCGCCTCTACATCAAGGATGATGGACGTAACCCCACGGGATCGCTGAAAGACCGCGCCTCCGCTGTGGCCGTGGCGCGTGCGCGCAGAGAGGGCGCCCAGACCGCCGCAACCGCGAGCACGGGCAATGCCGCGGCCGCGCTGGCGGGGATGTGCGCCTCTGCCGGGATGGCCAATGTGATCTTTGTGCCGGAGACTGCGCCGCAAGCCAAGCTGGCGCAGCTACTCGTATACGGTAGCCGCGTGCTCGCGGTGCGCGACTCGTACGATGCCGCATTCGATCTTTGCACCGAGGTCTGCGCGGAATTCGGATGGTACAACCGCAATACGGGCTACAACCCTTATATGAGCGAGGGCAAGAAAACGGTGGCTTACGAGATTGCCGCCCAATACTTTGAAGCCGAATCGGGAAACTCAAGCGTTCCCACCGACGAAGCCGGTTTTTTGTCGCCGGACGTCGTCCTGGTCTCCGTAGGGGACGGCTGCATCATCGGCGGCGTCTACAAGGGCTTCTATGACCTGCTGCAACTTGGCTGGGTCGACCGCATACCGCGCATCGTCGGCGTGCAGTCGGAACGCAGCGCCGCCCTCTACAACGCGTGGCGCGACGATCTGGAAGTGCCGGAACCGGTCCACGCGGAGACGCGGGCCGACAGCATCAGCGTGAATGCTCCACGCGACGCGATCAAGGCGCTGCGCGCGGTGCGCGAGAGTGGCGGAGCGTTCATCACGGTGGCTGACCGCGCCATCCTGGCTGCGGTTCCGCGGCTGGCCCAGGATGTCGCCGTGTTCGCAGAGCCGGCCGGAGCGGCTTCCGTGGCCGGCCTACAACGTGCGCTGGAAATTGGCGTTGTGGGACGGGACGACCGCGTGGTGTGCATCAACACCGGCAGCGGGCTGAAAGACATCGCGGCCGCCATGGAGGTCACGGGTGGCATCCAAAGCATCGAGCCGTCGCTGGACGCTGTACGCGCACAGTTGGCGAAGAAGTAGCAACACATTGAGAACCTGTAACCAAGGGAGAACGGATAGACCATGACCACGATCGTGCCGGGACCGACCTATGCAGAGATGAGAGACCCGCTTCTGTTGCCGGGGAAACTGCGGGCAGCGGCCAACGCAGCGCGCAAAGACGAGCTGGATGCGCTCAATCTGTTCAATATCAATTGGAAAATGACGGATGAAAGCGCGGACAAGTTCGTAGTTCCCAAGGAACTCACGGGCGTCGACGCCAACATCGTGGTGTTGAGCGGGCGCAACTATCCCAGCGGTAGTATGAAGGTTGGACCGGCCTATACGACGCTTGCCGAGGCAGAGGCTACCGAGCATCTCCGGCCCGGTGACAAGGCCGTAATCGGTCCCAGCACAGGCAACTTCGGCATCGGGACCGCCTACATCAGCAAGCTCAAGGGCTACCGCGCCATCGTCGTCATGCCCGATAATATGAGCGACGAACGCTATGAGCGCATCCAGAAGTATGGCGGCGACCTGGACCTGACGCCCGGGACCGAGTCCGACGTCATCCTCACGCTGGAGCGGACGCACTCAGAGTATGTGAGCAAGCCCGATGAGTACATCGTGCTGGCGCAGTTTGAGCTGTTGCCCAATTATCGCTTCCACCGTCATATCACGGGTGATGCCGTGGTCGAGGCGGTGCGGGGTATCGGAAACAACCGGGTAGCGGCATTCGTGAGCGCGCCCGGCAGCGCGGGAACACTTGCCGCCGGCGACCACGTCAAGTCGCTCTGGCCGGACTCCTATGTGGTCGCGCTGGAGCCGCGCCAGTGCAGCACGCTCTACAATGGCGGCCAGGGCCAGCACCGCATCGAAGGCATCGGCGACAAGATGGTTACGCTCATCCACAATGTCTTCAACACGGACTTGCTCATGCTGATCCACGACGAGGACACTGTGCGCGGCATGGAGGCGGTGGAATCCGGTACAAACGTGCTGGTCGATCGGCTCGGCCTGCGGCAGGAGGACGCAGAGTTCTTGCGCGGCAAGCTGGGCCCGAGCTGCGTATGCAACATCATCGGCGCAATCAAGACGGCGAAGTATCTGGGCATGGGTCCGGACGACAACATCGTGACTATCGCCACAGATTCGTATGATCGCTACCCCTCTGTGAGCAGGTTGCTGTACGAACGCAACGGCGGCCCGCCCAACGACGATCAGCTTGAGATGTGGGCCAAGAGTGCATTTCTCGGCGCTAGCGTCGGCGAGATCGTGGACCTCAACCGGCCCGGTGAACATGTGCGTCTGCAGAAGATGAAAGAGACATTGTGGCCGCGGTTCGGGTACAGCGATTCACACATACGCGGCATGGCCAGCCAAGATTACTGGGATGCGGAGTACGCGCTCATCGAAGACCTGGATCCGCTCATCGAGGAAGTGCGCGGTTCCCTGCAAGACATCGGGTGACAGGCGGTGTCACATGGCGCAGGCTGACCTGAGCGGCTGACCACCCAAATTGGCGTAGGTCTCCGCACCATACGGGACGAGTTCGGTCGTCCGGTGAGGAAACTCGACGCCTGACCAGGCAAGAACCTATGCGTCTGACTGTGTACAGGGACGCCCGATCGCGGTATGGTGAGATGGGAGGCGCGCTGGCGGTTCAATGATGAGCAGCGCCAGTTCGCCGGTTGCTCGGCGTTGCCTGCCCAACTCGCTTGACCGGCACGGGTGCGCGCCGGAGTGCTTTCTGCAATCCGAACAAGGAGGCGTCTATGTACCGGAGGATATTGGTACCACTGGATGGTTCTTCGCGAGCTGAGGCAATCCTGCCCTATGTGGAAGAGCTTGGCCACGTTCATGGCTCGACTATCATCTTTCTGCAGGTAGTCGAACCCGGCGCTGCCATGATGACCCCTTACGATGTAGCCCCCTATTACGACGCCGACCTCGACCGGCGCTGGGAGCAGGAAGCGCGAACCTATCTGAAGTCGCTGTGCGGCGAATATGAAGCAAAGAGGCTGCGCAGTCGCTGCATCGTAGAGCGGGGACCTATCGTTCGCACAATTCTCGACGTAGCGAAACATGAAAACGCCGACCTGATTGCCATGGCCAGCCACGGCCGATCGGGACTGGCGCGTGTTTTTTACGGCAGCGTGGCGGCCGGAATCCTGCAGCAGGCTGATAGGCCGCTGCTTTTAGTTCGCGCGTGCGGCAAGTGACATAAGCGCGACACGGGCTTGCTCCAGAGTGGGCCAATAGAACCGCGATAGTCGGTATAAACCGCGATGGCCGAGACGCGCCCAGTGACGCGCCACTGCCACGTGGGTGCGCGCGGCCTTGAAACTTCGCGGATGTTATTCCGTACTGTTGTATGTACGCCGTAGGAATGGCCGGATGGGGTGCAAAGCTCGCATGCGGCAAAAAATGAAGTCTCACGTTGGAGGTACAACATGTCAGAGTCCGGTGGATGTGGTTCATGCCTAATGGCGCCGTTTGTGGCCATATGGAGGCTGCTACTCGGTATTATCAACATCGTGGGCAGGCTTGCGGCTGCCATTATCGGGCTCGTGCTCGTTGTGGTCGGCATCGCCTTGAGCCTGACCATTGTCGGCGCCATCATCGGTATTCCACTGATCATATTCGGCATCATGCTGATGGCGCGCAGTATTTTCTAGAGCGCTCAGCGCACATGTCCGAAAGTTGTGTGCTGAGAAATGAGTTGTATTTTGTGGCAGGACGACGCAGGCAGTGTCCTGGCGCTGTTCTATCACCAAGCAGCGGAGTGTAGTTCACTATGTTTGCCAACTTCCTGGCCATCTGGCTGGTTTCCTCGTTTAGCCTGTACATTTTGTCGCGACTACCGACCGGCATTCGCATTGACGGTATCGGCACGGCCCTGGTTGCGGGGCTCGTGTTGGGGTTATTGAATGCGTTTCTGCGGCCGGTATTGGGGTTCTTGGCGTTTCCTATTACGTTCATTACTTTGGGGCTATTTTCGTTTGTGCTTAACGGCATAGTCTTTCTGCTGGCGTCGAGCCTGGTGCGCGGATTCGAACTCAATCGGGGCTGCCTGACCGCCATCGTCGGCTCGATTCTATTATCACTCCTCAACGCACTAATCTTCCTGATCCTGCCATAATGAACTTCAGGTGCGCCCAATCGATCTGCGAAATTGCCGAGAATTCTCGGCAATTTCGCAGTAACCTCAATGCGCTGGAAATCGTATACTAGATGAGCGTGGAATGCGCTCGGGATGGTGGCGCGGGCGCACAGCAATCTCGTACGACATCCGACAGCTAATGGTCAATATTCTGTCCGGTCATAAGCTACGGACATATGGCACGATCACGACAGCCAGATTTCCAATTCATTAGTTGGGCTTAGTTATTTTATCTGGAGTAATTCGTCTGCTCTGTTTTGTTGAGCGTCGTACGGACCGCATGTGAAAATTGCGGCATTGCGTCTCCGGCAGTTCGGGCATCATCACCTGACGGGGACGCGTCATGTATACTGGTACTATGGCGTCATCGCCGAACGTGTCGCTTCATCGACCGTTCACCGCCCGGTTTCCTAGTTCATCATCACCAGTTCATCGTCGGTAGTTCATATTTGTATTATTTCAAGGGACAGCGCATATGTCAGCCCAAATACGCACCGACGC
>JBJYXA010000440.1:0-2761 GCA_046259705.1 Caldilineaceae bacterium | reverse complement strand
CGGCGAGAGAGGCCGGTCACCGCTCGAAAGCGGGCATCCCGCCGCTGAATCGGCGCTGCCTGCTTACGACCCGTAGCAGACCTCTGTGGATTGCTGATGTGCGGAGTCAGAAGATCTTACACTCGCCTCCGCGGTGGGGTGCATAAGACCGCCGCTGTCGACTGAGGGCGGACTTTGGCGAAATCCTCGAGCTGGGTTGGTGGCGCAGCCTTTGCCGCGGCGTCCGTAGCGATCCTTGGGCTTCAAGAATCCCAGGCATCGCAACAGACACCGTTTGGACCTACGCCGCAGCAGATTTAGTAACCACGCACATAGGGAGTACGAAACCAGACCGAATTGGGTAGTCGTCTCTGGTACCAAACATGGAGGAAGCGATGGCTCAGGCCCATAGGCCCCAATGTCCTGCGACAATCACCGTCAGTCCGATGAGCAAGTTGGTTGTCATGTGCGCAAGTATCGCGTCTCCGACCTTACCTCGTCGATAGAGCGCCACGGCGAAAGCGCCTCCCGCAATGGCGCCGGCCAAAAAGCTCTCATGCAGGAGGCCGAAAAGCACCGACGATATTATGAACGAAGGCCAGGTGAATACGCCGGGACGGGATTCTTCAATGTTCCCCGATGCGAGTTTCCGGATTAGGTAGCCGCGGAACGCCAGCTCTTCAGCAAACGGAACAGTCACCACAGAACCGACCAGCCGAAAACCGATCCAAACATACGCTAGCCACAGAGGCCATTCGGATAGGCGCTGTGCTAGCCGTTGTCCCTCGCTGGAGCTGCCGGGAACCAGCAGCAACCAAATCAAAAAGACGAAGATACCGATCGCGAACGGATACCAGTTCAGCGGGCCAAATGCGGCGCGATAAGCGCGGCGGAATGACCACAATGTAGCAGCCGTGACGACGACAGTTAAGGGGTACAGAACAGCGACGCCGTCAGAAACTGCGGCAACGACGATCGCTGTAGCCGCCAGAGCAATGAATGGCACAAGCAGGGGTACTTCCGGGGATCGATTAGCTTGTGAGGCCGCCGGTGCACGCGCGAAATTGAGACCTCCTACCGACAGCCAGCGGTGGGATACTGCGAGCAGGGCAAAGGTCACCAGTAAGAAGGTGATCCATCCTGCGTTCGAATGAAAGCCTCTTCCAGCAACTTCGGGGGATATCCTATCGCCGATGACGACCAATGCTGCAATCCGCAGTACATTCGCCAGCCAGACGCACGCTATTCCAAGGGGAAACAGGACCAAGGCGCGCGGGAAGCGCAGGTCATGGCGGAAAAGCCACAGGTAGATGGCGACGAATGCTGTCACGACGGCGATGCCCTCGTAACCTGAGCACGGCGCTGCAATCTCGACCGTGAAGCTCGTCGATCCAAGGATGCGCTGCGCCGGCAGGTAGGTAATGTCAGAGTAGATGAGCGAGAGCAGCTGCGCACTCAACCGCAGGGTACCTTCGGCCAGGGGCTCCCACAGCTGCTGCGCCAGAACGCCTCCAAACCAGGCAACCGTCCCCGCGGCCAGCGCCAACGCGAGGTATGGACCCTGCGTCCGCAACAGGTCGACCCATGCCTGTGTTGGAGCAACAATCCGCAACCAGGCGACAGCGTTCGTCGCGCCCGCCATGAGCCAGGCAATCAGCCAGCCAAACGACGGGTTTGGGCTGTGAGTGCCTGTGCCGAAGCCCAGAGCTGTCAGCCATACGAAGGCGAACATTGCCACTACATGCAAGACGGCCCACGGCTGCCAGCGATAACTTGACTGGTTTGGAAGCAGCGCTTGGGCGACGGCGTCGAACCTTCCGCTCGTGACCAGCAGAATGGCGGCACCGTAGATAATCGCGATCTTGTAATGGAGTCCATTATTGAATAAGGCGAGAAGCCCGCTCCACTGCGGATGAAGCGCGGCGCGCGGTGCTTCGAAAAAATACGTAAGAGAGAGAAACTCGGCGATGATCGCCAGCACTGCGATCAGCCATCGAATATTCGGGGAGGACAAGACGTTGTTGTCTGCTATTTCCACGCGGACTATCCTATCGACGAGGGCGCTGCCGGCTATTTCATCTCACTGGGTTCTCCACTTAAGCGGAGCAACCTGCCTTGCTGGCTTGTACTGATGCCAGCCGTGTACTTCCCCGGGTCCGATGGCGCTGATTTCGCCGCGTTTTTGCCCGGTGTTGGCTGATTGGGCCGCGCGCAGACGATAACTCCGGTTAAGTGGAGACCCCAATCATCTCAAATGGAGGACACTGATTCGCTACGGGATTTGCGGCACCACGGCGGCGGTCAGCTCCTCCGAGACAACATGCGGCATGCGGGAGGTCGCCGGTCGTCCGCTGACTTGTGCGCTTGCGAGCAACCACGGCGTGGCTGCGGGACTCTTCGAGCAGCCGAGCGAACAGGTCTTTCGAGGAGAAGATGGACGTCGGTACCATTGACCTCGGCACTCGCATCGGCTTCCTCAGCCACTAGCAAGACTGCATGAGTCAGCAGTTTTCGGCACAGTAGGGCGAGCGTCAAGCTGTCACCGAACGTGGGGGGCCGACCCACCAATTCCGTCAGGCCCTCGCTGCGCGCCGAGGAACGGGCTCGTGTTCGCGCACGCTTCGGCTCAGCGCCGAAGCCGTTTAAATGCAGGCTGGACGACTAACGCGAAGTCGTAACCGCTGGGCGAGTTCAACTCACTCATCAACTCGCCCGCTTGCACCCAGCCTTCCCCAGGCTTCGGGTGACTGCGGCGTCCTTGGCCAGCAAAAAATCCGTTTAG
>JBJYXA010000439.1:0-1750 GCA_046259705.1 Caldilineaceae bacterium | reverse complement strand
CTGGGACCCTGGTCGTACCTTGTCACGCTCCTCACCTCGCAACTGACGCTATTCGCTATACAGCGCCGCGTCGGACTGACTTCCGTTCCCCGCGCTCGTATGGCACCTGATACCGGAATGGTCAAGCGGACCGCAGATAGTTCCGCATTCGTCCTTGTACCGACCACTGTCGGAACCGTCGGCAGGCTCCGCCTGAAGCGCCGAATCAGCCTCCCGTGCTCACCGCTTGGACAGTGTCTACAGAATCGACGTCTATCCCTGGTCGAGAAACGCCGCCACATTCGGCATTACCGCTTTGCGGTCGTACAGCACACGGTAGCCGTCACGCAATACACTCTCGGTTCCGGCATCAAGCGGAAGCGCGAGCCATGACGGATCGCCAAGGCCGTACTCGATCTCACATTGATTATAGAAGACTCGGACTGACTGAATCGCTCCCCAATCCTCAAGTACAACCTTCCTGGCTGGACCAACGATCTCCGTCCACTCGTGCCGCGCGATCAACTCCTTGGTGTCCGGTGACAGAATGACGAAATCAATGTCGGACGACGGCTTCTGCTCTCCTCGCGCATACGATCCGACCAAGAGTACGACATCAATCCTGGCGCGCGCGTGAAGGACAGCGACAACTGCCTCAAACGCTTTCTGGACTGCAGTATCCACTTCGTCCCGACTCGCCATCTGCAGACTCTATCATACGGCACTGTACAACGGACAACGGCAGTGCCTTGCTTCGGAACTCACCGGAACCGTGATAGGAATCACAAGACGGTCCTTGAACGACTTGAACACATTCCCCCAGGGAACGCGGCGCCGTATAGCATTCGCTTGGAGCTGACAACGCAACACGACATTCTGGACGAACGTTATGGCTGCTTGCTCCCCCAGACTCTGGGACCCTGATCGTACCTTGTCACGCTCCTTGCGTTGCAGCTCAAGCTATTCGTTATGCAGAGCTCAGAAACTGGCAACCTGTCGAGTAGCGCCGAAAACGTCAGCGGCCGTCGTCCGCTGACTCATGCCGGCATATGCAGTATCATCGGCGTAGAGGTGTCCGGCATGTTTGACCGAATTACCGCTGAACCCGACAAGATGGGCGGCGTGCCCTGCATTCGCGGTCTCCGTATTCCCGTCTCTACCGTCGTAGGGATGATTGCGGATGGCATGACCACTGACGAAGTCCTGCGCGCCTATCCAGATCTCGAAGCCGACGATATCGCACAGGCACTTAGGTACGCGGCCTTCTTGACGAAGGACCGGGAAGTAGAACTCGCACATCCGCGATGAGACTGCTCATCGACAACGCTCTATCGCCAATCGTCTCAGCAGCACTATCAGAAGCTGGCCATGATTGCATTCACGTCCGTGATCGGAATCTTCAGAGTGCTGCAGACGAGAAGGTCTTTGCTCTTGCCGAGAAGGAGGAGCGAATCATCGTATCCGCTGACACTGACTTCGGTGCCTTGCTGGCTCTGCGACAACAGATTCGTCCGTCCTTTGTGCTGTTCCGGAAGGCCTCGGAACTCAAGCCAACTGATCTGGCAGCTCAACTCATTGACGTGCTCGAGGTCTACGCCGACGACCTCAATGCCGGTTGCGTTCTGACAGTAACGGACGAGAGGATTCGAATTCGAAGACTGCCAATCGACTGATTCTGAAACGTAGATTCATACCAGGAAAGCAATTGTGGCTCTGCATAACATTCGCGTTGAGTAGACAACGCAACATAACATTCTGGGCGAACGTTATT
>JBJYXA010000438.1:0-2780 GCA_046259705.1 Caldilineaceae bacterium | reverse complement strand
ATAGGAAAGACGCCGCGCATAGGTTCGACTGCCATGACAATCTCCTTCCAGCCGTTCCGGATCTGAATGAAGCCGACGGTTACGCTGGGCTATGTTGAGGTATTCGAAGGCATTGTACTTCACAATGGCCAGCGACGTCGCCCTGCGCGATTGGCCAGTCGCAGCGCCCTATTATATCGCCAATGGCAAAGATGACTGCGTCCACGAGCGCTGATATGATGAGTGCCGCAGCCCTTGCACATATTTCCGCACGTCATCGCACCCGTGACCGGGGGCGACGGCCAACCAGGAGCCTTTCCATGATGCCCGAGACTGTATTCCACGATGGGTTCGATGGTCCCGAACTGCCCCCGCAGCTACGATGGCTGTATCCGCCACAGTTGTGGAGCATCGAAGACGGCGCGCTGATCATCCAAGCGGATGCCCAGACCGACTATTGGCAACGCACCCACTACGGCTTCCAGGCCGACAACGGACACTTCTTGTATGTCGAATTGGACCCCACCGTGCATGAGCGGTTCGTACTGAGTACGCGGGTGCGGTTTCAGCCTGCGCACCAATACGACCAGGCGGGACTGATGGTTCGAATCTCGCCCGATTGTTGGCTCAAGACTTCGGTCGAGTACGAGCAAGAGGAGCCGAACCGTTTAGGCGCGGTAGTCACCAACCAGGGTTATTCGGACTGGTCGACTCAGGATTTTTCAGACGAGGTGAACGCGCTGTCATTGCGCGTGCGGCGCGAGCGCGGCGACTATTTCGTGGAGTACGCCCTGACGGAGTCATCGACCGAACCGCACTGGACGCAGATCCGGCTGGCGAAGCTGCTTGCGGATGACGGGCACATGCCCATTCGCTGTGGGCTCTATGCGTGCAGCCCCAAAGACGCCGGATTTCGCGCCGCATTCGACTACATGACCATCGCGCCTGGATGAGTATTTAGATAGCCAAACGAAGCGGCCTCCTCCGGACAATGTTACCGGAAGAGGCCGCTTGCTTACTGATTAGCTTGTCGGCCGTCTACGCAATCGGGGCAGAGTAACCCTTACCCCGAGGAGACGAGCATAGTCTGGCCTACTCGAAAAATGCGTTGTAGTTCTCGAGTTCATCGTTCGCCTTTTCAGCGGCCTCGTCCAATGCTTCCTGCGGGCTCAAGCCGTCGTCCAGTACACGGCTGTATGTCTGAACGATGATCTGGCGAATGGCCGGGAACGGGCCGGCGCGTCCGCCGAGGACGGCGTAGTTGGGACTGCCGTCCGCCAACGTCGTCGGCGTCGTGAAGAGCTGCTCGATCGCGGTGCCGAAGTTCGGGTTCTCTGCCCAGAACTCCTGCAGGCCCGGATCGTCCTGGAGCGCGATCAGCACAGGGAAGTAGCCGGAACCTTCGTGCCAGGTGATTTGCTGCTCCGGGGCGGCCATAAATTTCATGAATTCCCAAGCTGCCTGGTTTGTCGCTGCATCACCGCTATCGATCAGCCATAGCGCTGCGCCGCCGATGACCACGCCGTTGCGGTCGCTGCTGTCCGAATGAGGAATGAAAGCGGTACCGACCTCGAAGTCGCTGTTTTGGATGATCGAGACGTCTGACGTCGAATCGATCATGATTGCCGCTTGGCCGGTAGTGAAGGTGCTATCCGTCTCCGTCCAAGTCTGGCCGAGATTGGGGGCGTATCCTTCCTGAATCAAGTCGGTGAGAAAAGTGAAGACTTCGACGCCCTTGTCCTGGTTGAAGAGGACCTCGGTGGGACGGCCCGTGCGACCATTGTCATTATCGAAATACAGACCACCGCTGTTGGCCAGGATCTCTTCGAAGTACCAGCCTACCTGACCGAACGTGAAGCAGTAGGGAGCTACTTCTGCTTCCATCAACTGGTCGCAGACTGCCTTGAACTCACTGAAGCTGAGACTGTCATACAGCGGCTCGACGCCGGCCTCTTTGAACATGTCGGCGTTGAAATAGATGAGGGGCGTACTGCTGTTGAATGCCAGGCCCACCATGCCGTTTTCATCTGAATAGTAGTCGCGCACTGCCGGCACGAACACGTCCGGATCGAAGCCGTCTTCCTGCATCAGTTGCCAAGCGGGAACCAACCGCCCAGTATCGATCATGGTCTGCGATGCTAGATCGAAATTCTGGATGATGTTGGGTTCGCCGCCGCTCTCGAATGCAGCCAACAGGGCGTTGTACGTATCGTCGTACGACCCCTGGTACGTTGCCGTCACGACGATTCCATCCTGGCTGTCGTTGAATCGGGCGGTGAGTTCATCGACCAGCTCACCCAGGTTGCCGCCCATAGCATGCCAGAATTCCAGGTTGATAACGTCACCGGACGGCGCCGCTTCTTCGCTGGCAGGTTCTTCCGCGGCGCTTTGGTCGGTAGACGTCTCCGCTGCAGGTTCCTCGGAAGTTGCCGGCGCAGCGGGCGCGGCACAGGCTGCCAGGACAATCACCAGTACAAGCAGCAACGATGCGAGGGTCAGAATGCGCTTCAATGTTTCCTCCTTTGTGGGATACTGTTCCTCAATATACTCTCCTTCTATGGACAAGCCCTTTGGCTTACCAACAATGATATGGGCGTTACCCCTTCAGGCCCGTCATGGCTATCCCTTCGACCAACTGGCGTTGGGCAATGAGAAACGCGAGCAGGGCCGGCGCCAGTGCGATGATGGAACCGGCCATGACAGGTCCCCAATCTGCGCCGCGGGCAAGCGTGCTCATGAAAAAGCGTATGCCTATCTGCAAAGTACGCATATCGACTGAGTTTGTGATGATCAACGGCCAC
>JBJYXA010000437.1:0-2138 GCA_046259705.1 Caldilineaceae bacterium | reverse complement strand
GCAAGTTGACCGACGATGACCTCACCGTCATCGCTGGTCGTCGCGATCAACTCGAGGGCATGATTCAAGAGCGGTACGGATACGCAAAGGAAAGAGCACGAAATGAAGTAGAAGACTGGATGCGCTCGATAGAGTCTGCCCTTGAAGAACAGATTGCATCGCTTCGTTCCGGGATTCAGACCTTGTCCTCAACCGTCGAGCGCATTGCCGAAGAGCAGTTTCCTCGCGCCCGATCAAAAGTGGAAGAGGCTCTCGATGATGTCGAGGAAGCCTTTAGGCATAATCCGCTTATTGTGATCGCCGTTGCATTGGGCCTTGGATTTCTGATTGGGGTTCTTACGCGACGCTAGCCGCGCGGAGAAAGCCTGCTTGTGGTAAATAACCGGGCTAAAGGGGATGACGCTTGGGTGCTCCTGCTTGAACCGGATGGCGACTGCTGGGACTGCTGCGACGGTTGCCGGTATAATCCCTAAGGTTGCCGTCGGCGGCGCTGCCTGTCCATTCACACAGCTTTACTGGAACTTCCTGTCGAGGTATCGGCAACAACTCCGTGGCAACTTTCGTGGCAACCGCCGCATGCCACTTCAGTTGGAGAGTCTGGATCGTAAAGAAGACGTTGAAATGCGCGCCATTGGTAGGCGGGCGGAGAAGCTCAAGGCAGAGATGTCTGTGCGGAGCTATCCTCGCTGAATCCGGATATGGGAAGGAAAGAGGGCAACACTACCGCATCGACCTACTGAGTTCCTCAAGCGGTTCTTGCGCAAAATCGAGCCGGATAAGACCGTAGCGTGGATAATCCAAGTCAATAATGACATAGATGGTGAGCATGACCATGAGCGCATAGCCAATCACATGCGTCCAATTTAAATGGTCTGCTCCGGCCGACGCGTATCCGATCAGCCATGCGCACAGCAGCGCCAGGACGAACAGCATGGCAAACACGATGAGAGGCGGGTGTCTCTGCGAGGCATCAAAGCGTGTCGTGGTGATATCGATCATTTGATTGAGAGCCGGAAGCAATAGCCTGCGGCTGGAAGGGTCATCTTCGGTGCCCGTTACAGCTAGCGACCAAATTTCCCGTTGCAAGTCATCGGCTTTGTCAAGCATCTCGCGCAGCGCCGACTGGTTGCCGAGCTGGTTCCAAAATTCGAGCCGGGTCTCAACGTATTCGCGGAACTTTTGGCGCAACGGCTCGCGTACAGCTGCCGATAGTACGTCGAGCCGCAAGTAAGCGGTGCCGATAGCATTGGCCTCTTCTACGGCGAGACTGCGCCTTAAATTGTACTGAGAGTAGGACGTTGCAAACGTGAAGGCCATCAGGAGGCCGAGAAGCCCGAACAGTGCTCCTTCGACAATCCCGGTTCCTGTTTCCGCGGTTTCGCCACGGCACACCAACTGCGATCGCCCATACCGGTGGCCAGCCAAAGTCATGCCCAGCATGCCTAGGAACAGCAGGGCCATTATTACCCAGACTAGCGCCACATACTGCATAGCATTCCCCTATCGGCCGGGGCCGAGTGTAGTGGAGCCGCTGACAAAAATCCGTATCACCGTGGACACACCGCGTCGTGAAAATGAGGGACCGTGCGCACCGGTTCGATATCAGCTTAGGATAGATTTTTTGATCTAGCCGGGTCTACTTGAGGACGGGTGCCATGAGTGCGCTTTCCTCGGGATTTGTAAGGAGGGCGGGCGATGATGGGGACGCAGGCGGCACCCGAGCCGTTGTTTTATGACTTTTGCCTGGGAGGACAGAGGGATATCCGTGTCTGCGGCGACTTAAGCGACAGCCGTCTCGGTAATCCATGCTGCGAGGTGAGTTAGGGGAAGCCCAAACCTATGAAAACGGAAATGGCTTCCGATGAGAAATACGAGCCGAAGTTATTGTCCAAATCTGCTCCCTGAATAGGGGGGCAGGGTCCTGGCTGATAGTCATGCGGTGTCCGCCAATGCTCTCCCGCACTGAGATGTCGCGGGAAACGCAATGCCATTCTCAGAACTTCCGCGATCATCAAACCCCGGCGTGTATCGCCTGTTTGCAAGGTGGTTCTAGAGGTAGCAGTCCAATTGCGCGACGTGCAATTCGTTTATGCGTCCCAGCCCTTTGGCTACGATGACCTGTCCTTGACGGGAATTCT
>JBJYXA010000436.1:0-2405 GCA_046259705.1 Caldilineaceae bacterium | reverse complement strand
CGGGACTTGCGCCCCTTCGCCGGCGGCAGCACGAAGCGCAGCTCCCCCAGCGGCGCCTCGCCCAGCACCTCGCGCCACAGTTTCTTGCCCTCCGGCAGCGCCCGGTCGTGCTGCGAGCGCAGCAGGTAGTCGGCCCGATGCCCCACCTCGCGTGCCCGCACCAGCAACTCGAGCATGTCGGACTCGCGGTCGCCGACGTAGACCAGGCGGGTAGCCGGGAGCTCTTCGGCCAGCTCCGCCACCCGCGCGTAGCCCTCCAGCCACCGTTCGCTCTCCTTCGCCCCGGGGCGCGTGCCGTCGGGCTCCTTCGGCGCGCGCGCCCACATCCAGGCATCGAGCACCCCCAGCGGCTCGCGTGCCGCGCTCACCGCCAGGGTCGGATGCAGGTACATCCCCCGCTGCGCCTCGTAGCTCAGCGGGCCCAGGCCGGCGATCTGCTGGCCGTTGAAGTCCAGCTCCGTGGTGTCCTGCACACACAGCACCACCGCATGAGCTGCGATGCGCGTGCGGGTACACTGCCGATGCGGCTCCAGCAGGTCCTGCCAGTCGAGCTTCTCCTGCGCCAGGAAGCGATACGCCGCCTGTGTCTCCCCCCAGCCGCGGCAAGCACCCGGCAGGCTGGCCGTTGGCTTGTCAGCCAGGCGCTCGGCCAGCAGCACGGCACGGGCGTCGAGCCGCTTGTCCCCCAGATCGATGCCTCGAAACTCCTCTGCCGCCCAACTCATGCTGCCTCCGCGCCATCTGGAAAAAAAGACAGCATGTTACCGGAGTTTTCTCAAGTTGTGTGTAACGAGATGGGTTTAAGCATCTTGTTGCCAGCTTCCCAAGGTTGGCGTTTCTTTCGCTAACGCCGCATTCAGCAGCTTGTCCGCTGCAATGCTTTGTTAGGCGAATTTCTTGACACCGATCGACTGGACTTAACGTCCAGCGCCGTCTCTTAGTTGAAGCATTAGATTGTCGTACCGTTCAGTAGCGTTTGCACATGTAGCTGAGAATTCCTACAATGTTTGACCAATTCTTGCGGCTTCGGCAAAAGCAAACCTTGTAACAAATTGATCGCCATTCTTGAGCTGGGTCGATTCCTGGAATCGTGCCATCTGCCCAAACACGCCGCACATACCAGAAACCTTTGCAGTTGCTAACATTTCAATCAACGGTTGATTGTCTTCATTGCCATGCGAGACGCACGAACAAGATAAAATGATTGTTCCTATCGTTATCGATCTTATGTGGGCCACTGATTTCTCCTTTTATCGCCTAACGTCAGCGTTCACTTGCGGGGCGCAGCCCCGTCAATGTGAAACGGTCTGTTGGATGGCCCGCCGCTCAATTGCCTTCTGCTGGACCTTGTCGGTGAAGCCCTGGGTGCGAATTGTGTCACGGTGGAAGTCGCCGCCGGCTGCTTCCTCGACCACTTCTGCTGCCAGCTTGAATCTTGCGTCTGAATCTTCGCCCCAAATACCCTCGAGTAGCTTCTCAGCAAAGGTGCGAGCCTTGTTCGCTGTTGCGGGCGGCGGTTCCTCTTCAGTGAGAAGGAGCCGGAGCGCATACAGAATGTGGTAACGGGCTGGTCGGAACTTTGAGTCGAGGCCAGTAGCGCTCCTGTAGAGAAACTCAAGCCTATATAGTGCCGACGCTGCAAGGTAGTAGGGCTCGATCTGGTGGTCTGGGCCGAAGATCTGCTTTCCGAGCATCTGTAGTAGTGTGCGGTACGAACGGGTAGTTCTGTGCGGTTCGCCACGAACGAATGATGCGTAGGCCCGAATTAGGTTGGGGGGTGTGATTATGCGGGTCTTCTCCACCACGTCAGCGTTGTACTGGCGCGAGCGACGTTCATAGAAGAGACGGCGATTTGCGGGATAGGAGATGAAGTGGCTCTCAAGCTGCTTCTGGAAGTCCGACAGCGAGATCAACTGCTCCGCCTTGACTTCAGTTTGCCGGTTTGTCGCTTTGATGACCGAGTTGGTGACGGCTTCGTCGGATGTAGCAATGACGCGAAGAGGTACGCTGACGTGCTCAGGGAGGTCGGTTCCTTGGTTGAATAGCACGTGACTAGTCTGGCATCCGTTGACGATCTGATAGTCCTCTACATAGAGCTTGTTTCCGGTCGGTCGCACCTTCTTTGCGATTAGAGTTACGCCATTGTTCATTAGCACAAATCTGGTGCTCTCGACGGGGTCTTCAAGCGTCTTTCGGATCTCGGAGTTTACTTGGTTGTAGTCCTGCCAATCACGAACGTTGTCATAGAAGATTCCCCTGGCGATGTGCCCACTTTCGTCGCGAAGTAGATGAATAAACTCCTTGGCGGGAACGATCCCAAGATAGGCTTCGCTTACACCCGGCATTTCAGGGAGGGCGATGCGGTCCGCGAAGGTAAACTCGTTGTTGATCGCGTTTTTCGAGGC
>JBJYXA010000435.1:0-7948 GCA_046259705.1 Caldilineaceae bacterium | reverse complement strand
TGAGCAGCCAACGTATCGCGGACTCGCCAGGCGGTCCTCGGATCTGATGTTGTTGCTGCTACTCGTACCATTATCCCACCGAATTCCATCTTCTTACTGCGAGGCCTATTTGCCTCGTTCAAAATGAGTATATGCGTCCAACATATGATCCGTACATGCATCGTATTTGCGATCCGTATGAGTTACTGCACTGCATGCTCTGCTGTGCTGGAGAGGAACTAACAAGCATACTGCTGGGTTGATCATCAACGATGCCTGGCCGCCAAAATATCACGCGATGGCGAGGCACAATTTCTCTGGGCGCGAGAACTCGTAACTGCCAACGAATGTGCCGTACGGAGGGCCGCCTACTTTTTTCGGCTGTACGACGGTTGCACTATACTGACCGCCAACACAGGATATTGACAGGCTCTCGTGATGCGAGGGTTCAATCAGTGTGAGAGACAATTAAGCACGTGCGGGTATTGCTCACCGGCGTTGCCGGCTTTGCAGGTAGCCATCTGGCCGAGTACCTCTCGACGACTGCTTCCGGAGACGTCGAGGTGCATGGCGTTGTCCATAGACACGATTGGCGCATACAGCACCTTCGCAAGCGGTTGCATTTGCACCGGGGCGATCTGCGTAATGCGCTTTGGGTGGACGAGGTGATCCGTGACGTACAGCCCGACTGCGTCATGCATCTGGCTGCGTGGAGTGATGTCGGCGGCAGTTGGCAACAGCCCTGGGTAACTTATGAACTGAACATTCAGTGCCAGCTCAACATCCTTGAAGCGCTATTGCGCCGGCGTCCGGATTGTCGCACCCTAATCGTGACGTCGAACGAGGTATACGGTCTCCTGCGTGCGCGAGACTTGCCTGTGGACGAGCGTACGGAGTTCCGCCCCAATAGCCCATACGGCGTCAGCAAGGTGGCGCAGGATATGATGGGGCTTCAATACTGGAACAGCCACCGCTTGCCGACCCTACGCGTACGGAGTTTCAATCACATCGGACCTGATCAGTCGGACGACTTTGTCGCCAGCGCATTTGCCCGCCAAATCGCGGAGATCGAAGTCGGTATGAGAGAACCGGTCGTGTTTGTAGGGAATTTGGACGCACAACGTGATTTTACTGACGTGCGCGATGTAGTGCGCGCGTACTGGCTTGTAGTTCAACAAGGCGAGCCGGGCGAGGCCTACAATGTTGGCAGTGGCGTTGCCCACAGCGTGCGCTGGGTGCTCGATACACTGCTCGGCTTTACGACGGCAGAAGTAGAGGTGGTTACCGACCCTGATCGTCTCAGACCGAGTGACGTACCGGTGAGCATTTGCGACAATCGTAAATTGATGGCCGCGACCGGTTGGAATAATGAAGTACCGCTGGAACAGTCACTGCGGGACCTTCTTATCAGTTGGCGCAGGCGGGTGAACACCAAACTGGATACTTCGCCCAATACCATGGTGGAATAGGCTGGGAGACGAATCTATGCGAAAGGCGTTGATCACCGGCGTAACCGGTCAGGACGGAAGCTATCTCGCCGAGTTCCTATTGGCTCAGGGCTATCACGTATTGGGAATGGTCCGCAGAACCAGCACGATTAACTTTGACCGCATCCACCATATTCAGGACAAGATCGAGATAGTCCAGGGTGACCTCCTGGATCAAATGAGCATCATCGGAATCTTGCAGGAGTTTCGGCCGGAAGAGGTATACAACCTGGCGGCGCAAAGCTTCGTGCCGACCAGCTTCACTCAGCCTGTACTGACCGGGGAGTTCACCGCGCTCGGCGTAACCCGCATGTTGGAAGCGATCCGAATCGTCGATCCTGAGATACGTTTTTATCAGGCCAGCAGCAGCGAAATGTTCGGGAAAGTTGTCGAAGTACCCCAGAGGGAAAGCACGCCTTTCCATCCACGCAGCCCCTACGGTGTGGCCAAGGTATACGGCCACTGGATCACGATCAATTACCGCGAGAGCTACGACATTCATGCCAATTCCGGAATCCTTTTCAATCATGAGAGCCCGCGACGCGGGCTGGAGTTCGTAACGCACAAGATCACCGACGCAGTTGCGCGCATCAAGTTGGGCATGACAGATGAATTGCGGCTCGGCAACATGGAAGCGCGCCGCGATTGGGGCTATGCGGCAGACTACGTTCGCGCTATGTGGTTGATATTGCAGCAAGACGCTCCTGACGATTATGTCGTCGCCACGGGCGAGACGCACAGTGTGCAGGAGTTTGTGGAGGAGGCGTTTGGCTACCTTGATTTGGACTGGCACGATTTCGTGGTCCAGGATCCTAAGTTCTATCGGCCTGCGGAAGTGGACCTGCTCGTTGGCGACGCCAGCAAGGCCGGTCGTATACTTGGTTGGGAGCCGAGCGTGGACTTCCGGCAGCTAGTGCGCCTCATGGTCGACGCCGACATGAAGATCCTGAAGGAGGAAAACGGAAGTTTCCCCGCCCAGGCAGATGAAGTCGAGGCAGCTTGACCCGGCCCGGGCTCGCTTCCGGCGACCGGGGGTTCGCCGACCTTGGTGACCTACGCCTTCGCCTGTTCGAGCACGACAGCAGGCCATCGCCATCAGACGGTCTCGCGCGGGGAATAACCTTGGTCTTGCTGCACGGCGCCGGCGCCAATTACCTGCAATGGCCGCCGGCCCTGCGACGTTTGCCGGGCATGCGGGTCTTTGCACCAGATCTGCCAGGACATGGTGACTCGTCCGGCCAGGCATGTGCAGATACGGCTTCGTACGCTCGCGTAATCCGCCGGCTTCTTGACAAGCTCGACGTAACGAAATGTGTCGTTGCCGGCTACTCTATGGGGGGCGGGATAGCATTGGAACTGGCCTACCAGGACCCGGAGAAGGTGGTCGGCTTGGGCGTCCTGGGTGCAGGGGAGCGGATACCGATTCCCGCTGACGTTCTGAAGCTGCTCGACGATAAGGATCGCAAGGTCGCCGATGGTGTCATCCATGCGGCGATCGGTATGGATGTCGGCGGTCGCACGGAGGATGGCGGTGGAGACAGTAGCAACGTAGAGGGCATAGCGCGACGGCTAGAATTGATTCGCAATGCCTCCCGGCGAACTGATCCAGCGTTGCTTGCTCAGGATCTAGCCACCAGCGCTGCCTTCGACGCCAGGCCGTACGCAGGCGACATACGGGCGCCAACTCTGATAGTGGCCGGCGAGCAAGATATGCTGGTCCCGGTGTCTGTTTGTCGTGCCTTACACCACCGGATGACGAACAGTGAACTGCACGTACTGGAGGGAGCGGGTCACATGTTCTTATGGGAGCGGACGCAAGAAGTAGCCGGCCTGATGCGGCGGCTTGCCGGGCAGGCACACAGTTTCGCGGACACCCAAACACACCTCACCATGGACAAGGTGAATAAGACAGATGGCTGAAACCCTACGTATATTTGTGAGCGCAACTGGTGATTTGGAGAGCGAACGCGCCGTCATCGGACGCGCAGTGGCCCGGCTGCCAATCGAGATCGGCATCGAAATACGCCGAACACCCGCGGCAGGCGCGTCGTACGACGATATATTCGAGCTGATAGCCAACGTCGACCGCGTCTATTTCCTTCTGGGGCAAGATATCACGGCTCCCTCCGGCGCCGAGTGGCATCTGGCCTGGAAGCTCGAGCGATCGGTGTTTCCACTGCGCAACGCGACACGCTTGACGCCGGCCGCCCAGGATTTCCTGCGTCTCGCCTCATTTGCTGACTGGACTTTCTTCCGTTCGTCCGGCGAGCTGATGCGGTCCGTGACGCTGGACCTGGCTCGTATCTTGAACCATCCGCAAAATCGGTACGGCCTCACCGTAACTGAGCTGGAGCTCCTCAACCACCGCGCGGCTGAGATACGCAAGTCAGTGCCGGCGAAGTCAAACGCTCCTGGCAGTGTGGAACCAGGTGGCGCAGAGGGCGGCGGCGTACTGCTCGACATTGGGCACCAAAGTCCATCCGAAGGCGCCCTGTTGGAAGAAGAGTAGATGAGGGGAAAAGAACAAATCGCTGTACGGATCGGGTTTTGGGCCGTGATCTTGTTCAGTGTGTTTGCCTGGGCGCCCACGACCTATCCCGGTTACTGGGAAGCCATCGAAGGATTCCGGCCCGTTTTCAACGCAGTTCACCCGACGGCAATCGCCGGAGTAGCAACGCAGGCGGATCTCTGGCGGGGGAGCGGAAGCGCCACCTACTTAATCGCCCAGCCACTAATGCTGTTTGGCATGTCGCCCACGGCTGCAGTACGCGCCACTTTCGCGGTCGCTTTCATACTTGGCGGCCTGGGAATGTACGTGTGGCTTCGGGAGCGCTGGGGGGATCGAGGGGCTGGTCTGGCCGGAATGCTGTTCATGCTGTGGCCACCTCTGTTGGCTACCGTCTATGTGCGCGGCAGCCTGAGCGATGCTCTGTTGCTTGGCTTGATGCCGCTGGCTTTCGCCGGTATCGCTATCAATTCCAAATACCATAACCCCAGTTCCCTGGCCATCATCGCTATCAGCGTTTTCTGGATATGGCGCACCCAGGCGGGTCTGGCCGGGGTTGCAACGGTCCTACTCCTCGCCTATGCGTTCGTCGTGGAGCGATCATGGCTGACTTTGCTCGTCGTATTGTTCAGCGCGGCTGCCGGCTTGACAAGTCTTATTCCGTTTTGGTCAATACGCGCGGAGTCGCCTGTTGCCTTCTTTGACCAGTTCATCTATCCGCAACAGCTACTGTACGGGACTTGGACTGTGGCGCCCAGTGTTGCAGGCTGGCAGGACAAATACCCATTTCTGCTTGGCGTCGCTACCGTAGGGTTCGGCATCGTTGCGCTGTGGCTCTGGGTTACTCAACGCGGGGCGCTGCGCGGAACGAGGGCACACAGTCTGCTGGCCTTCTCAAGTGTCGGTGCGTTGCTACTGATTCTGGTCAGCCTGCCTGTGACCAGCCCCATGTGGCAGATCTCGCATGCGGACCGCCTGTTCACCTATCCATGGCAGCCGTTGCTTCTCGCCGGACCGCTTCTCGCCGTCATAGCGAGCAGCCTCGTAGTGACGTCAACCGACTTGGCCAAGCCTGTCCTCTGGACGGTGCTCTTGGCCCTTGTCGTGCTGGGGAGTCTGCCTTACCTTACGGCGGAGTTCACGCAGATAGAAGCGCCGGAGTCGCCGCGTGCTGTATTCGGCTTGGGCCCGGACATTGTGCTCTTGGGTGCCAACGTCAACGAGGATGAGGACCGCCAACAGGCCAGGCTGGCCGTAACCTGGCAAACCGCGCAACCGCTGCCCTTCGACTACAATGTCTTCTTCCAAGCACTGAGAGATACACCGGACGGCGTCGAAGTAGTGGCGCAATTGGATGCGCAACCGCTCCAGGGCGAGCGCCCCGCGACCTCCTGGATTCCCGGTGAAATCTTTACGGACACCTACACATTGGATCTGAGCGCAGATTCGGCATTGCCGGCCGGCGGTCAGGATGTAAGGGGTACCGATCTGCGTTACTACTTCGGATACTATGACTGGCGAGACGGTTCGCGATTACCCGTCGACGGCGGCATTGACGACAAGCTTGTTCTCCATGGCGAGTGACGCTGATGTTACGCGGAGTCGATGATCTGGGGGCGGTCGTCCAGCCGGCGGCTCGAGTCGACGATGCGTTGTTCATTCCGACGGCCGATGACAATGTCAGCCTCTGGCGCGACAGGCTCTTCTGGTTCACCCTGGCACTCACCATCTTTGCGGTCGCTCCTTTTCTATTGCCTGGATATTTCTGGGGCGCAAACGACGCGCGTCACCATGTTTATTTCCTTTTCGAGTATGACCGGCTTGTCCAAGACGGCATTTGGTGGCCACGCTGGAGCCCGGACTTCGCCTTTGGCTACGGATACCCGTTTTTCAACATCTATGGGCCATTCAGCCATTTTCTTGGCGAAGTACTGCATCATTTCTTAGGCTTAAGCTTCACTGCCGCGGTGGAGGCAGTCTTCGTTGTAAGCATCGTCGCCAGCGCCGCCACCATGTATGCATTCGTCCGCTCCTGGGCGGGCCGGCAGGCGGCAGTCGTGTCCGCGCTCGTCTACGTCTATGTGCCGTACCACCTGCTCAACTTGTACGTGCGCGGCAATCTGGCTGAGAGCATGGCGTTGGTCTGGCTGCCGCTTTGTCTCCTTGGCGTTCGCCAGGCTATCCTTCGGCGCTCCTTTGCATGGATTGTCGCGGCGGCAGTGAGCTACGCAGGTCTGATGTTGACCAGTAACCTAGTCATCGTATTGTTCACCCCGCTGCTCGGCATTTACCTGCTTACCGTTGCCTGGTCCAGTGCGGGGCAGAATGCCGGGGCCTGGCGGAGCGTCTGGCGAAGACTGTGGGTGTGGATACGATCTGCCGTGCCTGCGGTTCTTGGCCTTGTACTAGGGGTGGGCCTCAGCGCCATTTTCTGGCTTCCCATGCTGCTGGAACGCCAATATGTGCGCGTCGACCAGTGGTTCGACGGACGTTACAGCTTCGAAGGCAACTTCGTTTATTTCTATCAGCTTTTCAGCCCCAAGTGGGGTTTTGGAATCAGCGAAGCCGGTCCCGATGATCCCATAGGTTTCCAGCTAGGCGCCGTCGCCGTCATCCTTGCAACTATTGGGGTCATTCTCTCCTGGCGTGCAGCTCGGCGTCTGCGGCCGGAGATCGCATGCTTTGCCGCGGCCGCCGTGGTGTCGGCGTTCGTGACGCTGCAGATTGCGGGTCCTTTATGGCGGCTGCCTGTTTTGGGTACGATCCTGGGCTTCGCCCAGTTTCCCTGGCGATGGTTCAGCATTACTGCACTGTGCCTGAGCATCCTCGGCGGCCTGCTTTTGTCAGTTGACACGAACGGAGGAGTCAAGCGTCCGGCCATCGTGTTGTTTGCGCTCGTCGCCTTGATCCTGCTGGGAAGCTATCCCTACTTGCAGATTCAAATCACAGAGCCTGCGGAAGGTCCGGTAGGTCTCGCCGCCCTTATGCGTTTCCAGCAGTCTTCCGATGAAATGACGGGCAGTACCGCCTGGGTGAAGGAGATTCCAACATGGAGCCCTATGGCGGATGAGTATATCAGCAAGGAAAAGGCCGGCGAACCGGTTACACCTGTGTCGTCAATGGTCGATTACACGATTCTAAACTACAACAAAGAGACCGGGTTCGTGGTAAACTCGGAGGACCGTGCCACGATACGGGAGGAGGTATGGTACTGGTCGCCTCTAGAGGGCAGACGGATCATTTTCAACCAGTTCTACTACCCGGGGTGGCGCGCCTATCTGCTGGATGGCCGCGGTGGCGACCCGGTTCAGGAGTTGCCCATCATTCCCGAGGAAGAGGGCACGCTCGGTCGAATGACGGTGCCCGTACCGGTAGGTGAGGGATATGTTTTGCTCGAGTACGGCGATACGCCGCCGAGAATCTACGGAAGATGGATCACATGGGCAACCCTGGGTTTTATTTTGCTTGCTGCGATCGTAGTTGCTTGGCGGCGGCGGATAATAGATGCATAGCGGCAGATCCGTCAAGGTTGGCCGGTTACCTGCGACGGCGCCGACACAATAAGATAGACTGTCAAGGACGAGGATATGGCGGACGTTGTAGGGTGGCAAAGAACGAGAGAGACACGACCGATGGTCCAGGAAGACGAGGTGGCAGCGCTATCTCGGCGCTACGGCCAACCAGGGCGCCACGCCTTCCGTGTCCAGGCAGACGAGTATATCTATTCCTATCGCTGGCGGAAAGACCTCGACCGTCGCGCTGAAGTTGTGTTCGCGATCGAGGATCGTGAACAGGGGATATGGGTGCACAATAAGCCCCATTATCCGGTGCATATTTTTCGATTGCCGTCCGGTGGCGTGCATTGGGACGAGGAAGTGGAACATGCGCTCCTACGAGAAGTCGCGGAAGAGACCGGACTCGAAGTCAGTGTGAAACGGTTCTTGGCTTTGATAGAATATCAATTCTATCGCGACGA
>JBJYXA010000434.1:0-2139 GCA_046259705.1 Caldilineaceae bacterium | reverse complement strand
TCGGCCAGATCGCGCACCAGGCAGACGAAACGGAGGTCTGCACGTTGGCGCAGCCAGTTGACCCAAAGTGGTGACACACCGGCTGATTTATAGCGGCGGACATTACGCAACAATTCCTCGCGCGCAAGCTCATCCTTACCGCTCATGATGTCGGCGTCGACAAAGGCCAGCACAGACTGGTTGTCGGCGCCTGGGTAGTGCTCGTCATTAGACATAACAAAACCTCGTGGGACGGGCAAGTAGATTGATATCGGGTGAATTTCGCCGGTAACGGCGAGTTTCGGCGGACATGGGTGGACATCACTATACATAACGGCGTAAATACCACGGCGGAAATTCGGTGCCTGTACCACTGGTAGAAACCGTTGGTTCATTTCCGCCGGGATTTACTAGTACACGGCGGCGCAAGTCGGCCGACAAATTAAGTCACCAGGGGTTTGCCCTGATAGGTCCACTTGAAAGGCTTGGCCATGGTGACGTTGTAGTAGTCAATGAAGGTTAGAACCTTGGCCTTCAGTTCATCGAGAGACGAGAAAGAGCCTCGTCTGAGCAACTTGCGAGTGAGAATGCTGAGCCAAATCTCAATCTGGTTGAGCCAGGAACAATGCTTGGGCGTGTAGTGAAAGACGATGCGATGGGAGGGGTCACTGAGAAAAGCTGCCCGGGTCTGTTTGTTGAGCAGGATCCCGGACTTGCCTTTCTCACCCAGGTCGATGTCCAAGTCGGACTCGGCTGCTACCCAGCGCACCAAGGATTCAGACTGGTGAATATTGAGATTATCGAGCACAAAGTGCCAGCGGAGTGCGGTCGGGTCGGTGGCGACCACGCCTTGGACATGGGTCAGAAAATCGGCTTCGGTCCGGGTGTCACCCGCCAGCGGTGCGAGCAGTTGACCGGTCACCACATCTCGACTGAGGATGAAAGAAGCCGTGCCGTGACGGATGTACTCGAACTCACGTCGTTCGACTTTGCCAGGCGCCATAGGGAGACCCGGATGTTTCCTTTCCAACGCTTGCACACCGGTCAACTCATCGGTGCTAACGGTTCGCTCTCCCTGCTCATGGCGTTCTGGTGCCGCGTCATAGGTCGCACACACATCAACGATTCTGACGTTTCGATCCGGATCGTCTGGCGGCGTCAGCCAGTAGCGGATACGGTGGGGTTGCAGGTCCCCCTTTTGAGCAGCCGTTGAGCATGCCGGGGGGATATGGTCTCAACAATGCCCCGTCGCATGATTTCATCGGCGATTTCACGGCCCGTCCACTGGCTGATAGGTCGACCCGATTGCCCGGGCGCCTCGCACGCCAATGCGGTGATCTGACATATCTGTTCCGGCGTGATGGTCACGGGTTTGCCGGGGCGTGGCGCATCTTCCAGCCGCTCGCTGACACTCAGTTCAGCCAGTGGTATGGCGGCAAAGCTGGCCCATCGGCGGCGCCACAACCCCACCATTTCCCGTGTGACCGCCAATTCACTGGCGATTTGTGTGCTGCTCTTTCTGTCTGCCGCCAGCAGAATGATTCGAGCCCGCAACACCAACTGCTGCGCCGCCGAACGCCGGCGCACGAAGATTTCCAGTGCTTGACGAGTTTCGCAATCCAATTCGATCTTGACTGCAGGACGACCTGGCATTTCGTCGACTCACTCCTTCCGGCACACACGACATTGACGACCGACGACACCAGGATACATCAATTCTCGTTTGACGGCCTATTTCAGCCGTCGTGTACTAGTACAGTGCGGCGTAAATAAACCGATGGTTCGTGGGTCCGGCTACCAGCAGGACGAATCTCATTGACCAGACAGTCACGCTGGTAGCGTGACCTACTCAACCGTGGGTCAACTTGCGCCGGGCTGTACTAGTTGATGTTTTTGCTTTGCCACCCTGGCTGTCTTGCCATTGTATGTCGTATGAAGTAGGCTATCACCTCCATTGCAGCCACGGAGGTGCTCATGAGTCGGCAACCCAGACATCGTCCTCGTCGAGAATTCCCCGATGCCCCACGAATTATCCTGGAACCTGAGCTAGAGAATTGCATTCATTGCGGAGAGCCGCTGTCTCGACGCGTACCATGGCACATGCACAAGACGATCCAGCGATTGGATGGTCCGCTGTTTGTCGCGGGCAAGAGCCGGGAA
>JBJYXA010000433.1:2371-26337 GCA_046259705.1 Caldilineaceae bacterium | reverse complement strand
GTCTGGTCACCTTCAAAGTCGACGTCCTCAATCAGGAGGACAAGGTCGTACAGCGTGGCGAGTGGGAGATGCTGGTGAAGTCTCAGGAAGAGACCCCATAGTGGTTTATTTGATGCTCGCCGCGGCTATGCTGGTCCTGCTGGGCCTGTTCCTATTGTGGTGGGGCCGGCGCCGGCGCGTAGCGACCGGACTTCCTGCAGGCGATGTGATCTACAGCGATACCGGGCTTTGGCAGGAGGTCCAGCAGCCGCTGCTCAGCCGCCGCTTTGGGCTAGTGGGTCGTCCGGATTACCTCGTGCAGGTCAAAGAGAATGGAAAACAGACCACCGTACCGGTCGAGGTCAAGAGCCGCCGCCGACCGTCACATCCGCTCGATGGCCATATCCTTCAATTGGGCGCATACTGTCTTCTCGTCGAGGACCATTACAAGCAGAAACCCCCCTACGGTCTGCTGCATTATGCCGACGCCACCCTGCGCATCCCCTTTGACGACAGCTTGCGCCATGCCGTCCTGGATACGGCAGACGCAATCCGTCGCGCCCGCAGGGCCCCAGACGTCGCCCGCCAACACGATGATCCGGCGCGTTGCCGAGGATGCGGCTACGCACACGCTTGTGGCGACCAAGCGCTGACCTAGTGCGGAGCAGGGGCCGGCATCATGGCATACAAGCACGACATGGCACTGCCTGGTGCGGCCCGTTCACTGTAGTCCAGAATAGGAAACACGGGAACAAATTCTATGACCGAAGAACGAATACCGAATCGTCTCAGCCAGGAGACTTCCCCGTATCTGTTGCAGCACGCCTACAACCCGGTGGATTGGTATGCATGGGGAGAAGAGGCGCTTGAGGCCGCCCGCGTCGAGGACAAGCCTATCTTCCTTAGCGTAGGTTACAGTGCCTGCCATTGGTGCCACGTGATGGAGCGCGAAAGCTTCGAGGATGAATCCACCGCCGCATTGATGAACGATCTGTTCATCAGCATCAAGGTTGACCGCGAAGAGCGCCCCGACCTAGATGCGATCTACATGGAAGCCGTGCAGGCCATGACCGGCCAAGGCGGTTGGCCCATGAGCGTCTTCCTCACGCCTGGCGGGCAGCCCTTTTATGGCGGCACCTACTTCCCACCCGAACCGCGTTACGGCATGCCCAGTTTCAAGCAGGTGTTGGAGTCTGTCGCCGCCGCCTACCGTGAGCGCCGGCAACAGGTCGACCAGCAGGCGCAAAACTTGACCGAAGCGCTCAGCCGAGCGGCCGTCCTTGAAAGCGACGTCGACAACGTCAGCACGAGTGTCCTTGACGACGCACTCTGGCAACTGGAGCAGAGTTTCGACGATGCACATGGCGGTTTCGGCAGCCAACCGAAATTCCCCCAACCGATGATCCTGGATTTCGTGCAGACTCAGTATCTGCGAACCGGCGAGCTGGACACGCTTTACATGGCCGAGCGAACTCTCGAGCAGATGGCCATAGGCGGCATCTATGATCAGTTGGGCGGCGGCTTCCATCGCTACAGCGTCGACGCAGTCTGGCTCGTGCCGCACTTCGAAAAGATGCTCTATGACAATGCCCAGTTGCTACGTACGTATTTGCACGCCTGGCAGATCACCGGCCGCCCGCTCTATCGCCAGGTGACCGAAGAAACTATCGATTATGTGTTGCGTGAAATGACGTCGCCTTACGGCGGTTTTTACAGCACCCAGGATGCGGACAGCGAGGGCGAAGAGGGGAAATTCTTCGTCTGGACCCCCGCAGAGATCGAGGAGCTGCTCGACCCGCAGACGGCAGGTGTGTTCGAGACCTATTATGGGGTTTCGGACCGCGGAAATTTCGAGGGCAAGAATATCCTCTATGTCAGCCGGTCGGAGGAGCAGGTGGCCGAGCGCTTTGGTTTGGAGCCCGGCACGGTAGCCCAAATGCTGGCCGGCGCCAGAGAGACGCTATTTGCTCGACGTCAACAGCGCGTTGCACCTGCCCGCGACGAGAAGATCCTCACCGAGTGGAACGGACTGATGGTCCATGCCCTGGCCGAGTGTGGCGTGGTTCTGGATCGAACCGATGCCTTGGAAGCTGCGCGCAGCGCAGCTAACTTTATTCTAGAGGAGATGAGCCAGCAGGACGGCAAACTGCTGCGTAGCTACAAAGACGGTCGAGCGCGCCTCAATGCCTATCTGGAAGACTATGCGTCCTTTATCCGTGCCTTGATCGCACTTTATGAGGCTGACTTTGACTTGCGTTGGTTGGCTGAGGCAAGTCGCCTGACGCAGATCATGTTCGACCAGTTTCACGATGAGGAGCGGGGCGGGTTCTATCAGACTGGCATCGACCATGAACAACTGGTCGTTCGTCGCAAGGACTACATCGACAATGCAATTCCTAGCGGTAATTCACTGGCTGCGGAATCGCTGATCCGTTTGGCAAATCTGCTGGGCAATGACGAGTATCGCAAGGAAGCCGCGTCTATAGTCTTAACCGTGCAGGAGTTAATGGGCAGACAGCCGGCAGGATTCGGCCGCATGCTTATGAACCAGGACGCGTTGCTGGCGCGCTCAACGGAGATCGCCATCGTAGGAGACCCGGACCTCGCGGAGACACAAGCGCTGCTGCGCGCCGTCCGCAGGCGCTATCATCCCAATGCTGTAGTGGCCTTAAAGAGGCCCGGTGAGGAAAACCCCCTGCCGGTGCTGGAAGGCCGTTCCCTGGTCGACGGCAAGCCGGCGGCATATGTCTGTGAAAATTACGCCTGCAAATTGCCAGTGACCGAGCCGGATGCACTGGCTGAGCAACTGGCAGTGGTCGCCAGAGATTGAGCGGCTCTGGCCGCCGATCAGCCTAGAAATCGATGTTCACGCTGCCACGGCGCTCCCGCCGTTGCTCGCGCTCTTCCTGTTCGTCGCCTTTGCTCTCTACCATGGCAATTAGGCTTTCCACCAGTGCGCGCGCAGTCAGCAGGCTCTCCCGTCGCACCGCATAAAGATGCGTCCAGAAATCTTTCGACAGCCCCAAGTCGTTGTGCCGCGCCTCCTCAATAGCTCCGGAAATACCGTCGGCCATCCAGGCGACCGGGCTGAAAGACGCTGGTCGCTTGTCCGCGGGGCGTCGGGTAGGGGTGGAATACCGCGGCTTATACTCTGCTGCTGCGGCGGAATCGCGCTTGGTTGTGGCGCGTTTCTTCATCGCATTCGCGGCAGGCATAATCTGATCTTCCGTCCGGGCTTGGCCTGCGGCCACTTGTTCTGACTCAATTGCGTCGGCTGCGGGATCAGTTATTTCGCTTTCGCCCAAGTCCTTTGCGGTGACGCCGTTGGCGTCGGAGGGATCACTTGCAGCAGGTCTGGACTCGTCCTTTGTGCCGCGAGAACCACTCACGTGAATCATATCGTCCATAGGTGCTCGGATTCTCCAGATGGTTACGGAAGGCGTCGCCGCCGGCGTCACGGCGCTCGCTGCATAACCACACGCATCACATCATAATCGCGCGCGCCAAACCGATATTTGTACTCCTCGTCGCCTTGCATGAAATCGAAGAGTGTACAACCGATGGCTATCGCGTACTGGATGGCAAATGCCAGTTGTACCCAACCTGGGCTCAAGTGCGCGTGCGCGTCCGGGTCGTAACCGGAATTGTACAGAAGATAGCGTTTCTTGTATTCAAAGGCCAGCAATGCCGCGGCCTTCTCTCCGTCGATAGTCAGAAAGCTTAGCTGCAACCAGCCTTTGTCCAGCATACGTTGCGCCATTGCATTGAAGAAGCGGTGCATTTCCGGCGTCATGAACTCCGCCTTGTCTTCGCGACTCGCTTGCTGCAACGCAATGAAATCGTCCATCTCGGCAGCCAAATGGTCCTCAGACGAGACGATATGGTAGCCGATCTTCGCCTCTCTTTCCGCCCGCCGCTGCTTGCGACGGATTTCGTGCCGTTGTTTCTTTTCTACGATCTCTTCGAGATAGGTCTCATACCGCAGTGGTAGTGCGAATTGGGGCGCCACATCTTCGCGCAGTACCGTCACGCTGGCCCCGGCCGCCTTGGCAAGTGGTGGAAATTCCACGTATGTACGGCTGTCCTGTGGCAGATTGCATAGATCGACTACGTCCCATGCCGGTGCGCCCTCGCTGTACAGCCAGCCCAAGAAGGCTTGAAAAACCGCCTGTTCCCAGCCCTCGACCGCAATCACATCCAGGTAATCGCTGACCTCGATGCAACCGACAATCGAGAATGTACGCGTGCCCGTGAAAGATCCCAGTTCGGTGCCTGTGGGCCCCGTAAGGTACAGGGGTACGATTCCCACGAGTTCACCATTTCCGGAGGTGCGAAAAGCCAGGATCCACAGCTCGCCTTCGCCCAGGAACTCCCACCATGTGGATAGCCACTCGTGCGTCAGAAAGACAGTATCGAAACGGATGCGGTCGAGCAGCGGGTTCCATTCCGCCTCCAGCGCATCGAAACCGGACACGGCGCTATCCGGACCGTAGACAACACAGTCAAGCTCTTCTCCGATAGCTACTGTGATGGATTCGCTACTCTGGGGGGAATTATCCTGTTTCGTGTGCGGCTTCTCGGCACACGGTCGTTCTGCACAGAGGCTCGCGCTGCCCATACCAGTCCATTCGTAAATAGTGGACGCGCCAACTCATTGTCACGCGCCCGGTAACTGCCGTCGCAACTCGCTACGGTCGCTTGAGTATAGCGCAGCGTATTGGGTCAATCAAGTAATATGCATTCCTCTGGAAGCGAAATGCAATCGAAGTACGAACGTTCGTCTGCTGAGGATGTCACTAAAGTTGAGGATGTAACTAAAAAGTAGGAAATGTCGTACCTGACTAGTCGTCGGTACCGTCCTCTGGCTGGTCGCCGCTACTGGCCGGTGTAGATGAATTCATGATCACGAGCGCACCGAAACCGATAATCGTGAGTATGCCGAGCATCACAGCGCCCGTAAACATTTGCACCAGCCAAGGCCGACCGGCGGCAAGCTGGGTCTTTTCGCTCTCAGTGGTGAGCGCCGTTTGGGGAGTGACTTGGGCCTCCGCTCCGGCTCCTTCAACGGTGCCACTTGGTTCGGGTTGCGGCTCGTTGCGGGTTCCCGAAGCGCCAGGACGTTTGCAGGCCAGTACGGAGACGTCGTCCACGATCACGGCGGTAGAACCCGCAACGCCATCGTTGTTGACCGCGAACACAACGCGGATGGGCTGGCCCGCCAATTGAGACATATCGTAATTCGCCGCCAGCCAGACGGCGTCACCCCGTTGTCCACTGAGTACGCGGCCGGCGAATTGGCCGGTCTGTGCGTTGTACACATCGACGTATTGCAGATCGCCCGGCCCCGGATCCGGGTCGGCGATCGGGAAGTAACGCAGCGATAGTACGATACTATAGGCATCCGCGGGCAATTCGATCAACTGATCCGCAGCGCTGATGCTGGCAACGTTCTCGCCTGCGACGATGCCCAGCTGAAGGGCGTAGTTGCTATCGCCAAACGTAATCGCATCGGTAATCTCCGGCGGTCGTTCACCGTCGATCAGATTCCAATAGGCAGCACCTTCCTCGAAACCACCGTTGCGCACCAGCTCCACACAGCCGCCGGATTGCGCCAGCTCGGGTGATTCCGTCTCTCTCGTGGGGGAGGGGGTCGCGCTAGGCACAGTGACCGACCTTGCTTCGCTCGTGGCAGGCGGCAAAGCCGCAATCTCACCGCCGATCGCTGGGGTTACTGCCCACATGCCACTGCCTGTTTCCTGCGCTTCGGTCTGTGCTGCGATAAGCCGCGCTTCATACTTGCTGTCGGACGTCGTCGGGGAGACCACGGCATGTCCCTCGCGCACCATGACCGCATTGGCCAGTTCACCGTCTTCCAGAAACACAAAGGCACTTATCACACCTTCCGCGTCCGGATTTGGATCGGCGATCTCGAGAAAAACGGTTTGTCCCTCGATCAGCTCGCGATTGGCGGCAGCTGCCACTGCCCCTTCTTCTGTATTGAGGGCAGGAATCTCGATGTCAGCATAGCGTATTAGTACCGTGGTTGTGGGCTCTTCCGCTTGCGCCATTTGCGTACCAGTACGTGAACGAGAGCGCCAGCCGGTGAACTGCATCCCGATGCTCATGCGAGCGATAAAGTTTGCGGGAATTACCTCAGGTGTGGATGGGGCGTCTACCGCATCCGGATCCATGTCTCCCTCGATGACGACTTCGAACACTTCGCCGTCCAGGACGCGCAACACCTTGGCCTCAATTGCGTCGAGCGGGATGGCGGGCAACTGGGTCGCTGCAGCGACCTCAGGCGCCTGTTCGCCTTCTGCACTCTCGCCTGGCTCAACGGTTTCTTCCGCCGCAACGGCGGTCGGCGTAGACGTGGGGGTCTCGGCGGGCGTCGCCGAAAGCGCCGGGGTTGGAGTGGGATAGGGTGTTTCTGTGGGCGCAGGAGTATCTGTGGGGGCCTGGACATATCCGTATGGCTGCTCAGTGGTGTAGGGGAGCGCTCCGGCATACGCTTCACCATCCCCGAGAGTCTCTGTTCCGGAATATGGTTGGCTGTCCATGTAGGGTTGTCCGTCCGTGTACGGCTGGTTCTCGCCATACGCAGGAACCGCTTGGCCCTGTTCGTATGGTTGGCCCTCCGTGTATGCTTGGCCCTCCACGTAAGGTTGGCCCTCTGCGTACGGCTGGCCCTGCGCGTATGGCTGACCTTCCGCGTATGGTTGGCTTTCGCCGTACGGCAGCACTCCCAAGTTGGGCTGTAATTCTCCATTCGGCTGCACAGCCCCGTACGGTTGCGCACCTGGTTGCGACTGCATCTCCCACGACGGCTGACCGCCGGACGCGTTATATCCGCTGTACGAGGACGGCATGGGTGGTTGTGAGCAGACATCGACCGTTACATCGTCCAAGAACATCCATGTGTGTGCGCCGTTGGCGTCGTTGTACGTATTAAAGTAGATGTAGAACGTCTGCCCGATATAGTTTGTCAGGTCTACCGATTCTTCCATCCACGTTGCATCGTTCCTGCGTACACGCGTCAAAATGCTCAACGTCTTTCCGTTGGGCGTTAAGAGGATAACCTCTTGCCGATCCGCTTGGTTGCTCGGATTCGGGTCTACCGCCTCTTCTGTGCGATACAAGTGCCACCAGCGCAACTGTGCAGTGATGGCGTTGCCCGGCAACGTGATGGGCTGGCGTACCGAAGAATAGCTCGCCGTGTTGGGCCCGCTCATTTCTGGCGTGATCCCCATGCGAATGGAGCGCAGGCCGCTGCGTTTCTGTGCACCCGTGTAGCCTGCCGGATACGGGCTGTCGCCGAACATCCATCCGCCTTCCCGCTCCATATCGCTATTGATCGCGATGTTGATACAGTCGCCGGGAAGTGGCGGCACCGGTGTGACCGTGATGGTCGGCGTCGGGTAGAATGTGGGCCAATTTGTCGGCGTCGGCCAATTTGTTGGTGTTGGCCATGTGGTGGGCCAGTTGGTTGGCGTCGCTGTGGCGGCGTTGGGTGGGCCCAGCAGAATCCAGTTCGAGGTTCCGCCGGATGAATATTGCCAGCGACCGTTCGAATTTACGCTGAAGACATCCGTGCGACCGTCCCCGTTGAAATCGCCAAAGCGAAGCTGTTCCAGCGGCGTCCCGTCCGTGGCCAAATTGATCCAGTTTGAAGTTCCCCCGGCCGAATATCGCCATTGGTTTCCCGAAATGCTGAATACATCCGTGGTGCCGTCGCCATTGAAGTCGCCAAAACGCAGCTGGTCCAGGGGAGTAGAGTCATTGGCCAGCGGGATCCAGCTAGAGACCCCGGCCGATGAATACTGCCATTGCGTGCCCGAGATACCGAAGACGTCCGTGCGACCGTCTCCGTTGAAGTCACCGAAGCGGAGTTCGCCAATGGTTCGGCTGTCAGTCGCCAGCGGAACCCAATTGGATGTGCCGTCGGGTGAATAGCGCCATTGCCCGTTCAACGTGCTGAACACGTCAGTCCGGCCGTTGCCGTCAAAATCGCCAAACCGCAATTCGTCCAGGGGTGTAGGATCCGAAGCCAAGTCGGTCCAGTTCGACGCGCCTCCAGACGAATAGCGCCACTGTGTGCCCGACACGCTGAACACATCCGTACGCCCGTCGCCGTTGAAATCGTTTCGATAGACCCAGGTGGCGTCGCCGAAGCGCAACTGGACCAGAGGCAATGAGTCCCAGGCGAGGTTCTGCCATGGGCCCGTTCCTGCCGAAGAGAACTGCCATTGGCCATTCTGTGTGCGAAACACGTCAGTACGGCCGTCTCCGTCGAAATCGCCAAAACGTAGCTGTCCGACAGCGCCGGTCTGCACCGGCGTATTCGTCGGCGTGGCAGTCGGACCAACCTGGTTCAGGTTGATCCAGCTGGACGCTCCCCCCGAAGAATAACGCCACTGTGTGCCGGAGATGCTGAACAAGTCCGTGCGCTGGTCGCCGTTGAAGTCGCCGAAACGCAGTTGGTTCAACGGCGTGGTGTCTGAGGCTAGTGGCACCCAATTTGACACGCCACCCGACGAGTACCGCCATTGCGTTCCCGAAATGGAAAAAACGTCGCTAGTACCGTCCCGATCGAAGTCACCGAAACGCAAATCGAGCAGTGGCGTCGAGTCGGTAGCTAACAGGATCCAATTACTCGTGCCCGATGCGGAATAGCGCCACTGTGTGCCGGATACGCTGAAGACATCCGTGCGGCTGTCGCCGTTGAAATCGCCGAAGCGCAGGTCCTGGAGGGGTGTGGAGTCCGACGCCAAGTTGATCCAGTTCGATGCGCCGCTAGCCGAATAGCGCCACTGTGTGCCGGATACGCTGAAGACGTCCGTCCGCCCATCGCCATTGAAGTCGCCAAAACGCAGATCGGCAAGTGGCGTACTGTCCGTGGCAAGGGGAATCCAGTTCGATATGCCCGCTGAGGAATACTGCCACTGTGCACCAGAGACGCTGAACACATCCGTTCGTCCGTCCCCGTTGAAATCGCCGAAACGCAAATCGTCCACTGCCGTTGAAGAGGCGTCGGCGTACAAATCCTGCCAACTCCCGGTTCCCCCTGACGAGTATTCCCATTGATTGCCCGTAATGCGGAATACGTCAGTGCTGCCGTCGCCGTCGAAATCGCCAAAGCGAAGACCCTGCAGCGACGCTTCGTTGCTCCACAATATTTGGACATTGGCGGCCGCCGCGACCGGAATAACTACCAGTACAACGATTAAGAACGCGACAAGCGCAGCCATCAGCCACGTTACGGTCTTCTTCCGACCCGTATTGCCGGTCGTATGTTGTTGGGAAGTCGGGCCGGTGCCTAATACCGGTTTCACAACGGTCTTCTCCGCATAGCCGCCGGCCGTGACGTGTCGGATTGCCAGCGTTTGTCGTATAATAATGCTAGATACCTGCGGCAGCTCAATGCATCGGTCAATGCGCTGAACCCCGCTGTTCCGCACGTGAAAACTACGAAAAGAGCGCAGCCGAAACCACTCCCTCACAAACGATGACGTGCTAAACCGCCAAAAAGTACTCCAAGCTTTAGAAGCCACACGAGATCAGTTCCACGAGTATGAAGCCGATCAAGTCCGGCAGCGCGATCTAATTTGGCAACTTTTCTCTCAGTTCGCCCAGTTTGACCGGCAGACTATACTGGATCGGCTTGCCCAGCGTGACATTGCGTGGCCGGGGGCGCGTCCAACGCCAGAAATCGATGAGGCTTCCGACCTGCGTATGCCTTTTGCACCGCGTTGGCAGACGCATGAAGAAGCGCGGACTTGGGCCTTGACCGTGCTTCGTGACCGGCCCGTCATTGCCGTAGACGGCAGCCAGATCACCCCCACGAAAGATTTCTCCATACCCGTTGGCGCCGTCCAGATAGGTTGGTTTGTCAACTATCATAGGTCAGGTGGCCAGTATATCAAGGACGTCGAATTTGAGGTGCTGGGTCCCGCGGAACTGGAGGGCGCCGAAGATGATACTGACTCCAACGGGAATTTTCCTAACTGGCTCGTGAACCAGAAGCGCTTTGTCGGTGAGTGTCGCCAGCTGTGCAGGCTGATGGCGGAGCACGCATCGTTGCCGGAGGACCAGCGCCCCGTTTGTTTTTTGGATGGTTCTCTCGTGATCAGTTTTGCCGGACAGATGCGAAGGGAGCGCGCCAAGCCATATATAGACGCCGTAACAGAATTACTGGCATGTTCAGAGCGGCACCGCGTTCCGCTCGTCGCCTACGTAGACACGTCGTATAGCCGTGATCTGGTGACTCTGGTCCAAGTACTGACCAATGCGACTGGAGGTTCTTCGCTCAGCGATGCCGGCATGCTTGGGAATACCTTGTCTAACTGGGGGGATCGTTCGCCTTTCTTTATCTGTGCACGCCGCGACGAACTCAGCAAGGATGGCCGCGCCGAGTTCTACAATGACATTGCCTTTGCTTATCTTCGCGTAGTGCAAGGACGGTCGCCAGTCCGTGTCGAGGTCCCGCGCTGGCTGGTGGAACGCGGACCGGTGGAGGCGGTGATAGATATTGTAAGAGCGGAGTGCGTTGTAGGGGCCGGCTATCCGTACGCAGTTGAGACAGCTGACGCTGTGGCGGTGCTTAGCCAACAGGATCGGCAACGCTTCTACGCCCTCTGGCAACAGTTTCTCGCAGGAGAAAACGTCACACTCACTCAAGCACGCAAAGCAGGCAGCAAGCTGGGACGGCGCTGATACTGCGGTGTCTGTTGACAAGAGCTCGTACCGAAATGAAACTAGCGCACTGGCAACACTCAGCGCGACCCCCACGCCGGCGCGGGGTTATACTCATTGAAAGGCGAACGCGGTCCCGATGACTATGCGCAGCGTTTGGCCTATGCCGAGGGTAGTCGACCAATTGGGATGCATGGCGTACAATTCCGTATATGGATGCCTCGTCTCGCACGAAGTATGTACTGTGCACTATACTTGGCGTTTTCAAGCTCGATCCGTAGCAGCCAGCGCTACTGCTGATAGCGCTGTTATAGGCCTGAACGAGGGCAAGAGGAACCCTATCCGGCGATGAACCAGACATACGACATGCCGGAATCACCACAAAACTCGGAATCATCGACTGACAATCAGATGTCAGACATGGACGCGGCGCGCAACACGGCCGCTGAAACGAACCAGCCGACCATTGCACAAGTCCGTGAGATTGCCGAAAACGCGCAGGTGTTCAATACCATCGGCTCGCAGTGGGATGCGGCAACTAAGCGTACCGTGCTCGTTTTGTTGCTACTCGGCGGTATCGGCATATTCTGGATCAGCCGCTCCATCCTGCCCATCCTGGTGATCGCCGGGATCATCGCCTACATACTGAGCCCTATTGTGGGTCTGCTCGAAAGAATACGCGTGCCGCGTGCGGTGTCTACGGTCATACTGTTCGTGTTGTTATTGCTCCTGGTCATCCTGCTGCCGATTTTCCTGACGCCGGTTTTCATCTCGCAGTTGGCCTCGCTCAACTTTGATGTACAACTAACGGCATTCCGAATCGTCAACTGGCTGGGCAACACGATCAGCAATTTGCCCGACTCTATCGTCGTCGGCGGATTCGTTGTACCGCTAACTACACTCAACCAACAGATCGAGGCCGGCCTGGATGGATTAACAATCTACCCCACGGTTGCCGATATTCTGAATTACCTTCAGCAGTTCGTGAGCACGGCAACTAGCGTGGTTACCAGCACCGCGGCGATCAGCTTCAGTGTGGTAGGAAGCGTAATCAGCTTCCTCATCTCGTTCCTCGTGCTCTTTTTCATCAGCCTGTACTGGACGAAAGACGCGCCTGTCATTCGCTCCTATGTCGAGGGTCTTTTTCCGCAGTCGTATCAGTCGGAACTCATTGACCTTCTTCGGCGCATCGGACATACGTGGCAGGCGTTCCTGCGCGGTCAGCTAATGCTGAGTTTCTCGATCTTCCTCGCCACATGGCTTGTGCTTTCTGTTGTTGGAATGCCCGGTGCGTTGTTGCTTGCTCTCCTGGCCGGTCTGTTGGAGGTTATCCCTAACCTGGGGCCGATCATGGCCATGATACCGGCTATTGTGATCGCCCTGATTCAGGGCAGCGACGTACTGGCCCAGTATGGCATTGGAAACTTCGGCTTTGCGCTTATCACGGTAGCCATCTATTTCATCATCCAACAACTGGAGAACAATATCCTCGTGCCGCGCATCATCGGCGGCGTGGTAAATTTGCATCCTATCGTAGTCATCTGTGGAGTGATGGTCGGATTTCAGCTCGCCGGCATGCTCGGCGCACTCTTCGCCGCACCTGTGCTGGCCAGCATGCGTACAGTGGGTTCATACCTTTACGCCAAGTTGTTGGACAAACCACCTTTCGAGGGACAGGACCTCCCGCCCAAGAAACCTCCGCGATCGGATGTATATCGGCGTATAGTGACCGGTGAACAGCTTGCCCAGCAGGATAAGATGAAGGAACGCGACGAACGCATGGCCGCGCTGCGTGCAGCATCCATCGGCGTAGACTCCGATGAGGGCCAGGAGAGTGACGGCGCCCCCAGTGATCTCCCCGCGGGCGCCTGATCTCGCGCTGCTCGTTGGTTGGAGTGGGTTCACTCGCCTTTGCAGCATGAAGCCGCATCGTATGCGCTGGTCGAGGGTTGGCGGTTTGCCGGCCCTTGGAGTCGATCTGAATAGGACCGGCGTAGCGCTTTACGTGTCGAAGCGCTGGTGTATCGTCCGGTAATCCCTAAGCCGTCACAGGAAGCGACAGATTGGCATAGACGTCTAAATCCAGCCGGGCAGTGCTATCCTGCCGGTTGACTAAATTGTAGTAGGCGGCAGCCCCAATCATAGCCGCATTGTCTGTGCACAAAAAGAGGGGCGGAATATAGAGGCTGTACCCGGCCTCTTCGCATCGTTCCTGCGCCAGCGCACGCAACCTCTCATTTGCGCTTACACCGCCACAGATGCACACTTGCCGCGATCCATACGCCTGCGCCGCTGCCAGCGCCTTCGTAACCAGAACATCTACTACGGCCTCTTGGAACGAAGCTGCCACGTCCGCGACAAGTGATGCCTCGTGCAGGTCCTGACCGGAAGCCTCCAGATCGCGCGTCAAGTTAACAACGGCCGTCTTGAGTCCCGAAAAGCTGAAATCGAAGCGCCGATCCTCGTCGTGCAGCAGCGCTCGCGGCAGGTCAAAGCGGGAAGCATCTCCGCTCGTGGCGGCCCGCTGTATGGCCGGCCCGCCGGGGAATCCCAGATCCAACAGCCGCGCCACCTTGTCGAATGCCTCCCCGGCCGCATCGTCCAGTGTGCCGCCCAAACGCTGATATCTTCCGTGACCGGTCATCAGCACCAACTCCGTATGGCCTCCCGACACGATGAGCACTACGGCCGGAAACTCATCATCCGACAGCGGTGTTGCCCCGTCTGCAGCAGCGCTTCCCGGTTCTGTCACGATCCAGTTGCTATAGATATGGCCTTCTAGATGGTTAATCGCTAATAGCGGTACCCCGCTGGCAAGGCTCATGCCTTTGGCCACGTTGACGCCCACCAACAAACTACCTGCCAGCCCGGGGCCATAGGTTACTGCAATGACGTCCACGTCCGAGACGTGCGCCATACCGGCTTCCTCCAGCGCCTGCGTGATCACTGGCTGTATGGAGAGCACATGTTGCCGGCTAGCTACCTCTGGAAACACGCCGCCGAAGCGCCTATGCAACTCAATCTGCGTGGCGACCACGTTGCTCAAAATGCGACGACCATCCTCTACAACAGCAGCCGCGGTTTCGTCGCAACTCGTCTCGATGGCTAGAATCCGTGTCATGTACTCTCCCCCTGGGCCCGTTCGGAATTGCTTGCCCAGATCAGCACGCCAAGCGCCACCATCCCCAGGCCAAGCAGCGCTACCAGCTTATATACCCGGTCATCCAGCATCAATGTTAGCAGGCCAAAGACCGTACAAAAAGCCCAGTATCCATACACGATGTTACGTTCAGGTATGCCCATATCACGCAGGCGGAAATGTAAGTGGTCTCGGCCTGCATCCGCTGGCCGAACCCCGCGCCGCCACCGTTGCACAATGAGCCACCCGACGTCCAGCACCGGCAAACCCAAAACGAGCATCACGGTTGCCAGCCGCGCGCCGCCCATGATGCCCAGAGATGCAATGGCATAGCCTAGAAAATAGCTGCCGCTGCTCCCCATGAAAATGCGGGCAGGGGCAAAATTGAAGGGCAGGAAGCCTAGTGCCGTGCCCAGCAACGCAACAGGGAGGATCGCTACGCTCAATTGTGGTGGTGTTGCTCGAAAAAGCATTTGTGCTGCCAATACTGCGCACAAAATCGCGGTTACCCCTGCCACCAGGCCGCTCAGACCGTCCAGCCAGTTAACTGTGTTCATCATGCCCATGAACCAGAACACCGTCAACGGCCCTACCAGCCACCATGGCAGCCCATCCTCACCGTAGAACAGGCCATCTCCAAATGGATTGTTAACATGTTTGATGAAGACGAGACCGGCAATGGCGATCAGAGACGCAGCAAACTGGGCCAGATATTGGGGGCCGGTAGGCAGGTCGTAACGATCGTCGAGAAAACCAAAGACTACACAAAATAGCGAACCCACCAACAGCGCAGTCAAACGGCGCGCCTCATTTGGGTCCTCGCGCGGGGGGTACCATGCGGGAAGTGATTCTGGGAAAAGCAGGGGCAAGGATACCACGAGCAGCACTGTCGCCGTGAAGCCTGCGTAGAGCGCCAGGCCGCCGGTGCGCGGGATCACGCCAACGTGCTGGCGCCGGCCGCCCGGCTTGTCAACCAGGCCAAGCTGTACACCGATGCGTCCTGCTAACGGCGTTAGCGCGGCCGTGAGCGCCAACGCAAAGAGGAAAACAATCGGGTAGATCATGACGTTTAGGGCTGTCCTGTGGACACCCTACGGTCGCATGCTCCCTAATGTTCGAGGGTATGCGATCGCTTCGCGTAGGTGATCGATGCCGCAGATCCAGGCTACCGTGCGCTCGACTCCCAACCCGAATCCGCTGTGTACTACGGACCCATAGCGTCGCAAATCCAGGTACCAGTCGTATACTTCGCGGGGCAGCTCATGTTTGTCGATGGCGGCCAATAGCTTTTCCGGGTCGCTCATGCGCTCGCTGCCGCCTGTAATCTCACCGTACCCTTCCGGCGCCAATAGGTCCACGCTACGGCACACCTCGTCTCTGCTCTCCTCCGGCTCCATGTAAAATGCTTTGACCTGGGACGGATAGTGATGAACGAAGACCGGTTTGTCGAACTGCGCGGCAATATAAGTCTCGTGCGGGCTTCCGAAATCGCTGCCCCACTCAATCGTAGGTACCGGGTCGTCGTAGCCGGGTACCAGTTCGCCTTCCGCCGCCGCCTTGTTCACCATTTCTACGGCCTCGTCGTAATGAATACGTGGAAATGGCGGTGTCACCCTCTCCAGGCGGCTCACATCCCTGTCCAGCACTGCCAGTTCGGCAGCGCACTCGTCCAGACAGCGCTGCACGATGTAGCTGACGAACTGCTCTTCCATCTCCATCAAACCCACTAGATCGCAGAACGCCATCTCCGGCTCTACCATCCAGAATTCCTGCAGATGCCGCCGCGTCTTGCTCTTCTCCGCTCGGAATGTAGGTCCGAAACAGTACACTTTGCCAAATGCAAAAATATTGGCCTCGTTGTAGAGCTGGCCCGTTTGCGCAAGAAACGCGGGCTCACCGTGGTAGTCGATCTCGAACAGCGTGGTTGTCCCTTCGGCTGCTGCGGGTGTGAGTATCGGCGTGTCCACGTTGAGAAATCCGTTGTCGTCAAGCCAATCCCGGATCGCACGCACAACCATCGCTCGCACGCGTATGATTGCCCACTGTCGCGATGACCGCAGCCACAGGTGCCGGTTTTGCATAAGAAACTCGATGCCGTGTTCCTTGGGCGTGATGGGATACGGCGCGGCGATCTGAATCGGTTCGACATGTTGTACGTCAACTTCATATCCGCCGGGCACGCCAGGCGCACGCGGTTCCTCTTTCACGGTACCCGTCACTGACAGGCTACTCTCTTGTGTCATCTCCTTGACGGCTAGGAACTGTTCATCGCCGACATTCGGCCGGAATACTACCGCTTGACATATACCTGTCCCGTCACGGATTTGTAGAAATTGCAGCTTACCCTTTCCGGTGCTGTTATAGAGCCACCCCTGAAGGGTCGCTGTCTCGCCAACATGGCTCTTAAGGTCTTTGATGGCAACTACAGCGGTCACAGTTCCACTCCGTCTACGATTCGTATGGATTCAGGAATTATTTCGATTGCTGCTGGATGCAGTAGCCTGCGGCTACGCCTCCTGCTCGGATTGCGAATCTTCTTCATCCGCAAAATCATCGTCGTCGTCATCCTCGCTCGTGCTGGCTGCGGATGTGTTGATCGGGCCATGCAGCGCAGCATCGAAGATGCGTCGCTCTTCTGCAGCCGTTTCAACTTCTTCTTCAGGAAACAACGGTGACAGGTCGATGCGAAAATCCGCAAGCTCACGTGACGAGTTAAGAAACGGGTCCGGTCGGAAACCGTACGTATCCAATTCCGATGAGCGGACTACGTGTGTATACACAAAGATCGACTCCGGCAATTTGGCGTCCAACACATCCGTCTTGGCGACTGCGCTCTTCGGATTCTGTTCTTCACCGCTGCGTCGGGACTTACGACGGCGCCGCCGTCGTCTGCTCCCTTGCTCTGGCTCGCCTGCAGATCTGGTCTTTGGAGTAGTCGTAGCGTCGTTGCGATCGGATTGGCTAGAACGTTTCCGTTTGCGGGACGGTCGCCGGCGACGTTTTCTTGAGTTCGTCGACGGCTTCTGCTGTTCATCCGGCATGCTACATTGCCTCCGTTACGGAACTGTATAAGTGTGTATCTGCGCGCCGCGATCGTCAAGTAACTGGGCAACGGCGCCGCTTTGCCACTGCGCTTCAGACTGTCCCCAGTACAAGTCTATGCTCGTATTTTCCCCTGCGCGCGTATTGACTCGAACACTGCCGCCGGGGAAAAGCGGTACATTGCCAAAGGTATAGCTAGGGCCATCGACGCGCGCCAACTGCCATCCCTGGAGTGTGTATGCCTGATCACTGTCGTTAACAATTTGCACAGTTTCGGATTCTGGGTTTCCGACCCCATTGATAGCTGCTATTTCCACGCCCGCGACTGTGATTGGTGTTGCCGTCGACGCCCCTCCGGTCACTACGCTGCCCGGAATGATCAACTGCTGACCGGAGAAGACAAAATCCGGATTGGCTAGGTTGTTGGCGCGCACAATATCGTCCACTGAGACATTGTACCGGGTTGCGATGGCTACGAGGCTGTCGCCTCCCCGTACGACATATACTTGTTGCTCCGCGGCCACTTGAGTCGGCGCCGGAGGATTGTCTGCAGCGAGTCCAAGGGGTTGATCTTCACCGCCATTGGCCACAGCTTCAACGACCGGTTCGGCGGGCGGTGGAGTGGCCGCCAAAACCGCGCCCGGTCGAATGTCATACAACCCGCCTAACTCTTGGGACTCCGAACGTCGGATCTCGAACACCCACACAACGATGAGCGCGATAACAAGGCTGATCAAGCCGTTGACTACGATGATAAAGGCCAACTGCCGGCGATTCATTCGGTGATTCCGCTATGTGGCGCGCCAGCTACCGTCCGAGGGCGCTGTCTACCCCGTAAATTGTAGCATAGCCGATGTTGGATGTCATGAAGTACCCTGAAGTGCAATCGTACCCACTTTCCCATGACCCGACACTATCATACAATCAGGGAGTGGTACACGGCTGCCTGTGATGGCCCAACGCGTTTCGCTGTATCGAACTCTACAGTTCAAACCGCCGAAGCCTAGGCTGAATGTAACGGTTGCTTTGCTTGCCAAACGGCATGCCCAAACGAACGCCGGCGGGAACCGGGGGGTTCCAGTGGCCGTTACCTTTCCAACCTGCGCCGGCAATGTATGCGGATAGCGAGCACGACGAGCGTGCGACAACAACGCTCGGGACGAGAGAGGCAAATAATAATGGAAGAATCAGTTCCCAGCGTCGCTACAGAACCTGCGGCCAAGAAGAGCAACACAAATTCTTGGGTACTCGCTGGTATTCTGCTGCTGGCCCTCTTTGGGTGCATATTCGCCGCTGTGCCGGCGCTGTGGTTCGCCATGCGCGATGAGGCGGCTCCGGTTCCGGTCGCTGTGAACCCCGGTACCGTTGAAACGCTCAACAAACCGGTTACGCTTCCCAAGCCCAAAGTGGTCATTGCCACACCCGAGGGCGGCGTTGACTACGAAACTGCTGTGCTGGCCAACATTTACGATCAGGTCAACGAGTCGGTCGTCAACGTGACCGTTCTCAACCGAGGCGAGTCTCTGCTACCTAACCAGCATCCGTCCAGCGGCATTGACCCGAATGACTTTCTCGAGGTCAGTAGCGGCTCTGGATTTGTGTGGGATACGCTAGGACATATAGTAACCAATAATCATGTAGTTGCGGACGCGGAGCAGCTACAAGTGACCTTTAGCGATGGCGCCGTCGCCGTCGCCGACCTAGTAGGAACGGATGTCGACAGCGATTTGGCCGTGCTTCTCGTGGACCCCGTTGGCTACAATCTAGTCCCTATCTCCGTCGGCGACATGGATAACGTCACCGTCGGCATGCGCGTGGCGGCCATCGGAAATCCCTTTGGCTTGCAGGGGACGCTGACCAGTGGAATCGTCAGCGCCATCGGCCGCTCGATACCCGCGCGTGGGGGCTTCAGCATCCCGGATTCAATCCAGACCGACGCTGCAATCAACCCAGGCAATTCCGGCGGGCCGCTGCTCAACGAGCAAGGTGAATTGATCGGCGTGAATGCACAAATTCGCTCGGATGTGCGCGCAAACAGCGGCGTCGGCTTCGCTATCCCAGTGAGTATCGTAGCGCGCGTGGTGCCGTCCATCATCGACACGGGCAGCTACTTGCACAGCTATCTAGGCGTCAGCGGCGGAACTCTCAGCCCGATTTGTGCCGAAGAACTGGGCGTTCCCAAGACCTTGCGCGGGGCAGTAATTAGCCAAGTTCTGTCAAGGACGCCTGCGAGTCGCGCCGGTCTGCGCGGCGGCGACAAATCGATCAATTCAGTCTATCCGAGCATTTGTCCCGACGCCACAGGCGGCGACATCATTCTGGCTATCGACGACGTACCCGTGACAACATTCGACGATGTGCTGGCCTATTTGCAGAGATACACCAGCCCCGGCGATACGGTGACGCTTACCATCATGCGTGACGGCCAGACCATGTCGGTGGATGTCACGCTTGGCGAACGACCTCAAGTCGTAGAGCCGTAGATTCGTGGGGAAAGAATCGCGGAGAAATTCGGCGTAACAGAACTCAATCGGCCAAAACCAGGCCAGGAAAGCGTCGTCGCTGGAGGCGCCTTCCTGGCCTGGTACTACTTTAGTCGTCGATGTCGATGCGATGTTCAGAGAAGCCCTGCCGCCACACACCGTTTGCGTCGCCTACTGACCACGCCGAGCGTATCGTAATTGATCGCCGCGGTCGAGTGCGCAGGTCTGTCACACGAACCGCGGGAGTTTGTTGCTGTGGAGACGGAGGCTGTGTCTGCCTTTTGTTAATTGCCGCATCGATCGCTTTCTCGGCCGCAGCTTGCGCCCAGCGGCTCTGTAATGCCTTCCAGCCGATGCGCAGCGCCACACTGGCAGCGCCCACCAACACAGGCACTGCGGCTCTGCCCAACATCACCGGCAAGTTGTTCTGTGGCACGGGCAGTTCGCCCTGAAAATCATAGCCGCATTTGGCGCAGTAACGAGCTGCCAGTGGGCCGGCAGCGGCGCACTGAGGACAAATTCGCTGCACTTCACTCATACCGATACCTCCTCGTCCAAAGGCCCACCAGCCAAGCGTGACCGGCGAGGTCGATGCGCCCAGTGTAGCATCGGCGACACATCAACGTCAACAGCGCGCTGCCGGTCGCGTGTATCTCAATCTAGGCGCAAGCTGACACCCTGAGCCTCGGCAAGGGGTTTCGTCTCCCGTGCGGGGAAGCTTAACTGCGTTCAGCATGACATTTTGCCCCCATTCTGAGATTGGACCCAGACCCCTGCCGGTCAGGGTGCCTTGCGGCGGGGACCTTGGCTATGCGTAGCGACCGTACTCATGCCCTTCGTCGAACATCGCGATGATGTTCTCCGGCGGCATCTCTGCCAGGAGTAAGTCGTGGCTGGCGGCCAGACAGTAACCGCCGCCCGGCGCCAACACGTCGATGACATCTTGCACTTCTTTGCGTACGTCAGCTACCGAACCAAAGGTGAGCACCTGCTGGTGATCGATCGCGCCGTGAAAACAAAGCCGGTCGCCGTAACTCCTCTTAAGCTCGTCAAGCTCCATTCCCTTGGCCCGGCGCTGAATAGGATTGAGCGCGTCAAGGCCAAGGGCGGACCAGCGCCCCATCAACCCGCGTACCGAACCGCACGAATGGAACATCGTTTTAAGACCCGCCTGTCGTCCCAGCTCCAGGAATCGCACGAAATGGTCCTTGAGGAATTCATCCCACATCTGCGGAGAGATGAAGAGCGCCTGCTGTGTGCCCAGGTCATCGCCGAAGAAGAAGATGTCCAACAGATCAGCGCATGCTTCAAACGTGCGGACCGCCATTTCATAATAGAAATCGCTAACCTTTTGGATGACAGCCTTCATTAGCTCGGGATGCGTGATCATCTTCATGAAGAATTCGCTCATCCCCACCAATTCCGTCGCGTCGGTGAAGATGACGACCCACGGCCCGCCGATAATTGCGTACTCCGGCCACGCCGCACATTCCTGGCGTAGATGCGAGAAGTCGAACCAGTCGGGCGACGGCCACGAGTACGACTCGATCTCCTCCATCGTTTCCACGCCCGCCAGCGGGTGACTGTAGGGTTGTCCGTAATAGTCGCCGATGCGGTCGACGCCCCACCACGACTGCCGGCTCCCGTCCGGATAGTGAGCCAGTGGCGGGCCGTCGTAACGTTCGCGCACACGGCGGAAATCGATGTGCAGCCGCTGCATGAGCGCCTCCTCGCTGCCGGCGCCCAGGATGCGCATGAGATTGTGCGTAACTGACGCATCGGCCCCATACCATAACGGTACGCGATCGGGGACGCGGCGTTCGAAAGTCGTAAGGACGCGTTCCTTTGCTGTCATAGATTCGGCGCTAGAATTGGACATGAAGTGGTCCTTTCGCGAGGCGGGGAAATCAGCTTCTCCAGCATACGCGGGCATGTGCCGCGCGTCAATTATGGCACATCCTCATTTAGTCTGCCGATTACTGGGCTCATCCACGTCAGGAGACCTGGGCAGAGCGTGTAGGAGCGCAGTTATATGGACGCTGTGCTAATCAAACTGAATCCGATTGGAGGGACGCACTGTGTATAGGAAGAATGCAATCGCCAGCGCTGGACTCTTCTTTGTCTTTTGGATGGGCATCCTCTACGCAGGCGCGGACCATCCCCCGCCGCGCAAGTTCATACTGGTTATAGCACTCGTCTCTATCTGTGCGTCCGTCGTCTACCTGCGAGTACCTACTTATGTCGGCTGGATTCACTCACGCAAGCCGCGACGGCATCTGTACGTCGTGCTCGATGGCCTGGCCGCCGGTCTAGTTTTGGCGCTATTAACCGCTGTGGCTCCCGGCGCAGGCGAGCCATCCGTTACACCGCGTTATGTCGATCGCATCATCTGGTTCACCGTACTCGGCGCGATGGGCATTGGCAATTCGATCGCGATCTATCTAGCCAATGCAGTAGCAATCCGGATCGCCGGTCGCGTCAGGAAACGAATATAGCTCCTGTCATCCGTTCATCCACTAAACAAAATCGTGTTCTCTGACGGGTCCCGCACCAGTAGGTCTCCGGTATGCAGCGCGTACGATATCTGCGCTTCGTCTAGCCGCCCTTGGAGCGCTGCAATTTCGTCGTCGCTAACCAGCTTCACCACAAAATGCCGCAGACCCACCGCATCGACCGGCGGCGGCGGCGCACCCACGCCCTGCCAAGTGTTCAATCCAACATGGTGATGATATCCGCCCGCCGAGACAAAGGCCGCACTGGGCCCATACCGCTGCATAAGCTCGAACCCAACTACGTCCGTGTAAAATGCAATGGCTTCTTCAAGGTGTGCCACGTGCAGATGCACATGCCCCATCACAGTCTCCGGCTCCATCTGCGGACGGGGAGAAGAAGCGCCAGAAATCTCCGCAAGTAGCCCTTCATAGTCGAGCGGATCCAGCGTCATTTGCAGACTGCCGTTTTCTAGGGGCCATTCGGACCGAGGACGGTCCCGGTAGATCTCGATGCCGATACCGTCCGGATCGTCCAGATATAGCGCTTCGCTCACGCCATGATCCGATCCACCGGTCAACTGCGTGCGTGTGTCGACGAGTCGCTGCAACGCGTGCGCCAGAGCAAAACGAGACGGCGTGAGCAGCGCGAAGTGATAAATTCCGGTACGGCCGCGCGGGTGAAGGGCGCCCCTCTTCTCTGTGAGGCCCAATAATCGATTGTTGCCGGCGCCGAGATAAGCGGTGTCGTCTTCACGTTCTTGTAGCGTCAGACCAATCGCTTCCTGGTAAAACGCCAACGAACGCTCGATGTCGCTAACCGTCAGGTGGACGTGGCCGAGAGTTGTCTTTGGATGGAGCACGGCGACTGTCGCGTCACTTACGTTTGATTGTTCCATTTTCTACCTCCTATCTTTCCAGTTCAGTGAAGCAAGGGTATACCCGTTTGCCATTTCGCGCGGGAAGTAAGGTTACCGTGTAGACGCGCCGTTCGATTTGGACTACAAACATCTTGCAACGCAAGCATCCTAATTGGGCCCGTGGCGGGCTAGAGCGAGACGAGTCCTCATTGCCTGTTAGGTATACGTGGAGTATCATGCACGCTGCAATTTCCCCCGACTGAATCCAACAGAATCCGCGCATTTGCCGCGCGTCCAATGATCGCAATCACTACCCATATCCGGCGCAACCTGCCATTAGTCACAGGAGCAAAGAAATGATCCACACACCCGACATCACGCGCCCAGCCAAAGCACTCATCGACGGGCTCGCCGGCGTGGGCAGCGCTACCACTAGCAGTGTGCTGTCCAAGCTTGGCATTCGCGATTCGCACCTGCACGGTCCGACGCCCTGGACTCCTGGTAAGTGCGTGGTCGGGCCCGCGCTGACGCTGCAATGCATGCCCATCCGCGAGGATGTCTATGTGCGAGGAGAATATGTGGACCCAGAAACTCAACTACACCGGCATGTGCTCTACCACACACAGCCCGGTGATGTCGTGGTCGTCGATGCACGCGGTGACATGGCCAGCGGCATTTTCGGTGAGATGATGCTCACCTACTTCATGGGCAAGGGCGGTGCCGGTATCGTGATCGACGGATGCATCCGCGATTGGACGCATGCACAGCATTTAGATCTGGGTATGTGGCTGAGAGGTGTGACGCCCAACTTCCATGCGCAAACGGGAATCTTTCCTTTTGCTGTAAACGGGCCTGTCGCCTGCGGCGGACGCCTGGTAATGCCCGGTGATATCATTGTAGCCGACGATGACGGCGCGGTAGTCGTGCCTGTTTCACTCGCTGAGAAAGTGGTAACGCTCGCAGGCGAGAAGCATGACTGGGAAGAATTCACACGGATGCGCTTGGCGCAGGGCGGCGAACTGCGCAAGTACTATCCGCTGAGTGATGAAGCGCGTGTCGAGTACGACCAGTGGCGCATGGCCCGCTAGGAAGGGACGCGACAGCTACGGCGCGGACTTGGCTCAGCCAAAGACAGGGGGCCTTTGAGAGGGCAAATCGTATTCCAACGAGGCTGTTGTTCATTCGTGCGCCCGGGCCGGCCGTGGTGCCGGGCGCACGCAAGCCCTATGGTAGAATGAACAACAAGTCAAGAAACCTCACTCCGCTAACAGCCATTCAACCG